>SKOQ01000190.1 GCA_007119985.1 Marinospirillum sp. | reverse complement strand
CTTTTGACGTTTCACTCTTTAGCGCAAGGCCCCACTGATGAAAGATTTGATTCTCGCTCAGCTCCAGCAGCTGGTTGAAGCCCTCCAAGCTGAGGGTGTCTTCCCCGCTGATTTTTCTCCGACATTGCAGCTCGATAATACCAAAGACAAGGCACATGGCGATTTGGCCACCAATCTGGCCTTGGCGGGTGCAAAGGCTGCGGGTCAAAAGCCACGCGATTTAGCCAACTTATTGGTAGCGCGTTTGCAGGCTCAGCCTGAGCTTGGCAAAGCAGTTTCAAAAATGGAGATTGCGGGCCCTGGCTTTATTAACTTTTTTCTGGCGCAGGATGCGTTAAGTGCCATCGTGCCGCGAATTCTGAACGAGGGCGCGCAGTTTGGCCTCGGTCAGCAAGGTCAAGGACAAAAAGTACAAGTTGAGTTTGTTTCCGCCAACCCAACTGGCCCTTTACATATCGGTCATGGCCGAGGTGCCGCGATAGGCGATTGCCTCTGCCGCCTGTTGGAAGCCACGGGCTGGGACGTGACACGCGAATTTTATTACAACGATGCTGGGGCGCAAATCAACAATCTGGCGCTGTCTGTTCAGGCGCGGGTCAAAGGCTTAGGTCCAGATGATCCCAGCTGGCCTGCCGATGGTTATCGCGGTGCTTATATTCAAGATGTCGCAGTGGCTTATCTGGCCAAAGAAACCATCACGGCAGATGATCAGCAGGTCACCGGTGCGGCTGATCCTGAGGATCTTGACGCGATTCGTCGCTTTGCAGTGGCCTTTTTGCGTCGTGAGCAGGATTTGGATCTACAAGCTTTTGGCGTTCAGTTTGATCGTTACTTCCTCGAATCCTCTCTTTACGCCGAGGGTCGGGTAGAAGAAACGGTGCAGCGTTTGATTCAGCAGGGTTACACCTACGAAGAAGGTGGCGCACTCTGGTTACGCACCACGGATTTTGGCGATGACAAAGACCGCGTAATGCGCAAAACCGATGGTGGCTACACTTATTTTGTGCCAGACGTCGCCTACCACTTGAATAAATGGCAGCGTGGCTTCACTAAGGTGATTAACGAGCAGGGTGCAGATCACCACTCCACGATTACGCGTGTGCGGGCTGGCTTGCAAGCCTTGGGTGAAAATATTCCCCAAGGTTGGCCGGATTATGTGCTGCACCAAATGGTCACGGTGATGCGTTCGGGTGAAGAAGTCAAAATCTCCAAGCGTGCGGGCAGTTATGTCACCCTGCGTGATTTAATTGATGAAGTGGGCTGTGATGCCACGCGCTTCTTCCTTGCTGCCCGCGCGGCCACCTCTCAGCTGACTTTTGATATCGATCTGGCGCGTTCGCAATCGAATGAGAATCCGGTCTACTACATCCAGTATGCGCATGCGCGTTTATGCAGTGTCGCGCGACAGGCTGAAGACAAGGGCTATCGCTGGTCTCTCGCTGAAGCCGAGCCTGTGCTTGAAACCTTGGTCAGCGAGCAAGAACAGCAGTTGCTGAAGTGGCTGGCCCGCTTCCCAGAAACGCTGGCGCGTGCCGCAACGGAACTTGAGCCGCATCAAATGGCCCAATACCTGCGTGATTTAGCGGCTGCGACCCACTCTTGGTACAATGCGCAGCAGTTTTTGGTTGAAGATGCTGCCGTGCGTACAGCGCGCTTGGCCTTGGCGGCTGCAACGCGTCAGGTCTTGGCGCAGGGACTGGGTTTGTTAGGTGTCAGTGCGCCTGAGCAGATGTAAAGTGATGATGCAGGCCCTGATCTCTGTTGTGTGACCAGGGTCTTGCGAGGAAGTGGTAGATCAAAACGGATGTTTCCGGAGAAGAAAAATGGCACAAGATTTTGCGAGTCGGCAAAGAAAACGTCCTGCTGAATCGATGCGCAGCGCGACACCCACGGCGCCTCCGGTCGTAACGCCCTCTCCAGCAGCCGCCGATTTTTGGAGCCTGTTGCCTGGATGGGGATGGTTGATTGGCGGCGGCGTGTTGGGTTTGCTGATCGGTGTGTTGATCGCCAGCTCTGAGCCTGCTTCTCCTCTGCCAGAAGTGCTTGAGCGCCATGAAGCTGTTTTTGATACCGAGGGTTTGACCCGCACGCCGGAGTCAGAGCCAGCCCCAACAGCGGTCTCAAGCCCACCACGCTTTGATTTTTATACGCTGCTGCCAGAGGTGGAAGTCATCGCTCCCACAGTAGAAGCCTATCAATCAACACCGCGTGATGCGACCAGCGCGCCGCGCTTTATGCTGCAGGTGGGCTCGTTTCGTCAGCTGCAGGATGCCCAGCGCCTAGAAGCGCGACTGGTCACACTCGGTTTTGAGCAGATCCACATTCAGGCCGTAGAAACGGCGACAGGGGGGATCTGGCATCGTGTGCAGATCGGCCCTTGGCAAGACCGCCGCCTTATGGCACGGGCTCAGGATCAACTGGCGCGTGCCGGTATCGAATTTATGTTGTTGCGCTTGCGGGATGAGCCGACTGAGGTCGCCCCCAGTGCAGCAACCTCGACTCAGTAGCAACGGAGAAAAAAATGACCACAATCGTCTGTGTGAGACGGGATAACCAAGTTGTGCTCGGAGGAGATGGCCAGGTCTCACTGGGCAACACGGTGATGAAGGGCAATGCGCGTAAAGTGCGTCGCCTCTATCACGATAAAATTCTCGCTGGTTTTGCCGGAGGCACGGCCGATGCCTTCACTCTATTTGAGCGCTTTGAAGCCCAGCTTGAAAAGCATCATGGTCAGCTGGTGCGTGCCGCAGTCGAGATGGCCAAAGATTGGCGGACGGATCGCGCCTTGCGTCGTTTAGAAGCCATGCTTGTTGTCGCCGATGAAACTGCCACCCTCTGCATCAGTGGGACTGGTGATGTGGTCGAACCCGAGCATGGTGTCCTCGCGATTGGCTCCGGAGGCAACTATGCTCTGGCCTCGGCACGGGCACTATTAGAGAACACCGATCTTTCTGCGCGTGACATCGTTGAGAAAAGTTTACAGCTTGCCGGTGATATCTGCGTCTTTACCAATCATCAGATCACTATTGAAGGTTTGGAGCCAGCATGAGCAATATGACCCCAAGAGAAATTGTCAGTGAGCTGGATCGCTTTATTGTTGGCCAGGCTGAAGCCAAGCGTTCTGTTGCAATCGCCCTGCGTAATCGCTGGCGCCGGATGCAGCTTGAGCCTGAGTTGCGTGCCGAAGTGACACCCAAGAATATTCTGATGATCGGCCCGACAGGTGTTGGTAAAACTGAAATTGCGCGTCGTCTGGCCAAGCTGGCTCGTGCGCCCTTTATCAAGGTTGAAGCGACCAAGTTCACCGAGGTGGGCTATGTTGGTCGTGATGTTGAGACCATCGTGCGTGATCTCACCGAATCCGCAGTCAAGATGCTGCGTGAAGAGGCGATCAGCAAAAACCGTGATCGCGCTGAAGATGCGGCTGAAGACCGTGTTCTGGATGCCTTGTTGCCACCTGCACGCGATGCACAGGGACAGCTGCAAGAAACAGAAGAATCCAGCACGCGGCAGATCTTTCGCAAAAAACTGCGTGAAGGCCAGCTGGATGATAAAGAAATCGAGATCGATGTCGCCGGCCCTCAGATCGGCGTGGAGATCATGTCGCCACCCGGCATGGAAGAAATGACTCAGCAGCTGCAGAGCCTTTTCTCTAGTCTTGGCCAAGAAAAACGTAAGCGGCGCACGCTCAAAATTCGCGATGCTTACAAGATGATTCGTGATGAAGAAGCGGCTCGCTTGATCAATGAAGAAGAGCTGAAGCGTGAAGCTGTAGATCTGGTCGAGCAAAACGGCATTGTCTTTTTGGACGAACTGGATAAGGTGTGCAAGCGTGGTGAGCAGAGCGGGGGCAGCGATGTCTCACGCGAAGGGGTGCAGCGTGATCTGCTGCCACTGATCGAAGGCTGCACCGTGACCACTAAATATGGCATGGTCAAAACAGACCATATCCTGTTTATTGCTTCAGGTGCTTTCCATCTCGCCAAGCCATCTGATCTGATTCCTGAACTACAAGGGCGTTTGCCGATCCGTGTAGAACTGAAGGCCCTGACACCAGAAGACTTCCGCCGTATTCTGACTGAGCCTAATGCCTCTTTAACGCGCCAAGCCTCTGCGCTGATGGCGACCGAGGGCGTGGAATTGAGCTTCACTGAGGATGGCATTGAGCGTATTGCGCAGCTGGCCTATGAAGTGAACGAGAATACCGACAATATCGGTGCGCGCCGCTTGCACACCGTGATGGAACGCCTGCTTGAAGAAGCCAGCTACCAGACGGATCAGCTCGATGGCCGTTTGGTGGTGGATGCCGCCTATGTGAATCAACAGCTGGCGGATCTGGTCAAAAACCAAGATCTCTCACGTTATATTCTCTAACCTGAACTGGCTGAGTGCCTTGCGCATTCAGCCTCTTTTTTTGTGATGGCGTGTCACCGCCGCTGATTGGAGTCGCCTGGATGTCTGCCCCCCAACCGCAGAAGATTAACTATCGCCAAAGCCGCGCTGAACTTGAGTTGACCTATGCCGATGAGAGGCAAGCCGTCCTGTCTGCCGAATTGCTGCGGGTTTTATCCCCCTCAGCGGAAGTGCAGGGGCATGGTCAGCCTGTCTTACAGGTCGAAAAGAAGGATGTCCGCATTTGGAAAATCGAGCCAGTGGGCCGTTATGCGCTTAAGCTCTTTTTTGATGATGGTCATGATTCAGGTTTATTCAGTTGGGATTATTTGTGGTATTTAGCGCAGAATCAAACGCGTCTTTGGCAAGATTACCTTGATCAACTCCAAGCCGCAGGGGCGCAGCGTGAGCCACGGCTCATTCCCTTGGCTGTCGATGCAGGAAGAAAATCATGAGCAATAAAACCACACCGCAGCAGCAGCCAGACCAAGAAACGATCGATTTTGGTTATCAGCAAGTCCCACGCAATGAAAAGAAAAAGCGCGTGGCTGGCGTTTTTGATTCTGTCGCCAGCAAGTATGATTTTATGAACGATATGATGTCGATGGGCATCCATCGTTTGTGGAAAAAGTTCACGATTGAGCTCTCCGGTGCCCGCCCTGGTCAGCGCATTTTAGATATTGCAGGGGGGACGGGCGATCTCACCATGCAGTTTTCGCGTCTGGTGGGAGAAACAGGCGAGGTGGTCTTGGCTGATATTAATGCCTCGATGCTGACCGTAGGGCGAGATCGCTTACTTGATCGAGGCTATGCTGGCAATATTCGTTTTGTCCAAGCGAATGCGGAACAGCTGCCTTTTCCTGATCACTATTTTGATGTCATCACCATTGCTTTTGGCTTGCGTAACGTCACCGATAAAGACAAGGCGCTGCGCGATATGACGCGTATTTTAAAGCCGGGTGGACGCCTATTGGTATTAGAGTTTTCCAAACCGACCAATCCAGTGATGAGCAAGGTCTACGATGCCTACTCCTTTAGTGCGCTGCCGATGATGGGTAAGCTCTTTGCTGGTGATAGCGAATCCTATCGCTATCTGGCTGAATCGATTCGTATGCACCCAGATCAAGAGACGCTCAAAGGCATGATGGAGGCGGCTGGATTAGATGAAGTCGAATATCACAATATGACTTCGGGTGTCGTCGCTTTGCATCGCGGCATCAAGCATTAACTCTCCCTCCTTGTTATTTGGGTGTGGGCCGTTTTATCGAGCAATATCGATTTTTATAAAGGCAGACTTATGGCGCTTCCCTTATCCGCTTTGGTCACCCTAGAGGGTGTTTTGAATCCTCTTGTGCGACAACTGAGGAGTCAATCTCTGGCCGCAGAGCAGACTTGGCAGCAGCTTACGGGCCGTGCGCTGCGCTGTGAAGTGCGCCCTTTCGGCTGGTCTTTGGTGTGTGTTTTCTCCAACGAAGGGCTGAGCCTACTGCGTGAAACAGAGAGAGAAGTTGAGGCTTGGATGAGCGCGACACCTCTGGATTATCTCGCTTTAATTCAAGGTCGTAATCGCCAGGTTGATATGGGCGGCGATACCGCTTTATTTGAGCAGATCCAAGATTTATGGCAGCAACTGAGCCAAGAAGCCCAGCAGCGCGTGATCGCCCAGCTTCATCTGCTGCCCTTTGCTGGTCCGGTGATGGCCCAAGGCGGGGCATTGCTGAAAAATCTGATGGGGTTTGGTCGACGTGCCACCCAAGCTGCGCAGCGGGATGTGAATCTCTATGTGGCGGATGAGGCCGAGCTTTTGATGAATGCCGATCAGCTGCATGTGGCTGAGGCGGGGCTTTTTACGCTGCGCCAAGAACTGGAACGCTTAGAGGCCAAAATACAGCGTCTTGAAGGTGCACTCTCGGCGCAGCCTCTCTCGATGAAAGACCAAGGAGCAAACTAGGTGGGTCGTTTCTATCGTGCCTTAAAAATTATTTGGGTGGCCATGCGTTATCGTCTCGACAGCTTGATGCCTGTTGAGCGCCTCCCAGCTTGGTTGAACCTGCTATTAAAGGTGAATCCCGTTCGGCTCTTGCCGCTTGGTGAGCATACACGCGGGGCGCGCTTGCGTTTGGCGCTGGAAGAACTCGGTCCAATTTTTGTCAAGTTTGGGCAGATGCTCTCAACACGCCGTGATCTGTTACCACCGGATGTGGCAGATGAGTTGAAAAAGCTCCAGGATCAGGTGCCACCGATTCCGGCCCAACTGGCTCAGGCCACGATTGAGAAGGCACTGCGTCTGCCTGTAGAGCAGGCTTTTGCTCGTTTTGAGACAGAAGCGCTGGCCTCGGCTTCGGTGGCGCAAGTGCATGCAGCTCAGCTTTTGACTGGCGAAGAGGTGGTCGTCAAGGTCATCCGTCCCGGCATCGAGAAGGTCATTAAAAAGGATATTCAGCTGCTGTATATGTTGGCGCATCTGGTGTTGAAGCTCGTGCCTGATGCTCATCGCCTCCATCCTGTTGAAGTGGTCGCAGACTATGAAATCAGCTTGATGGACGAGCTGGACCTGCAAAAGGAAGCGGCCAGCACTTCGCAGTTGAAGCGTAATTTTTTGGATTCCCCCTTGCTCTATGTGCCCAGCATCCACTGGTCGTTCACTCGCAAAAACATGATGGTGCAAGAGCGCATCTATGGCGTGCCGGTGGCCGAGGTGGAGACCTTGCGCGCTCAGGGCGTCAATATGAAAAAACTGGCCGAGCGTGGCGTCGAGATCTTTTTCACCCAGGTGTTTCGCGATAACTTTTTTCATGCGGATATGCATCCGGGCAATATCTTTGTCGATACCCGCTTTCCGGATAATCCCCGCTATATCGCCATCGACTGCGGTATTGTCGGCTCATTGACAGTTGAAGATCAGAACTACCTGGCTCGTAACCTGCTTGCCTTTTTTAAGCAGGATTACTATGAAGTCGCGCGTCTGCATATCGAATCTGGCTGGGTGGGTGAAGAAACTCGCGCCAATGAATTTGCGGCGGCGATTCGCGCTGTTTGTGAACCTATCTTTGAAAAGCCGCTCAAAGACATCTCTTTTGGTCAGGTGTTGCTCGGGCTGTTCCAAACCGCACGGCGCTTTAATATGGAAGTCCAGCCTCAGTTGGTGCTGCTCCAGAAAACTCTGCTGAATATCGAAGGTCTCGGTCGCCAGCTCTATCCTGATTTGGATTTGTGGACAACGGCCAAGCCTTATTTAGAAAACTGGATGCAGCAGCGTGTTGGACCGAGAGGGATCTGGCGCAAAGCCAAAGAAAAGCTCCCCGATTGGTTGGAGCAGATTCCAGAGCTGCCTCAGCTGGCACATGAAACCCTGCGTCAATGGCAAGGCTGGCAAGAATCCCAGCAACAGCAGCAGGCGAGTTTGCGGGCTTTACAGCAGGAAATACGGCAGGCGAGTCGTCGTCCTGGCCAGGTGGTGATCGGAACTGGGTTGCTCTTTCTTGCCCTGGCCTTGAGCCTTGATTTACCTTGGGAGCAGCTGCAAGACTGGCCTGGTTGGCCGTGGCTTCTCGGTGGTGCGGGCCTCTTTTTATTACTACGGCGTTAAACCAGAGGCCTATGGTATGGCGCAGGGCTTTAGGCTATCCTTGCCTACCTGCTGATGAGGTGAGGAGAAGCCTCTTTATCCACCTGTTGAGTGATCATTAAAATGCCGCATTTTTTAGAGCAGCTCGAACAAGAGCTCGAACAACGCCGCCATGCTGATCCAGCTTCTTCTTATGTTGCCCAGCTGCATAGCCGTGGATTGAACAAGATTTTAGAAAAAGTGGGTGAGGAAGCGACAGAAACCTTGCTCGCTGCCAAGGATGCCGCCCTCAGCGGAGATCATCGCGAAGTGATTAGTGAGACAGCTGATCTTTGGTTTCATACCTTGGTCATGCTTTCTCATTTAGGATTAAGTCATCAACAGGTGCTGGATGAGCTCGCCAAGAGAATGGGCGTTTCTGGTTTGACTGAAAAAGCCAGCCGCACCGAGACACCGCGTGTTGCTGACGTCTGATTTTTGTATTATCGAACTTAACCATATTCAATCTATCTAGTGGAGTCATATCATGGGTTTAGGTGGCATTAGCATTTGGCAGTTACTGATCGTACTCGGCATTATCATCCTGATTTTTGGGACCAAAAAACTCCGTGGTTTGGGCTCGGATTTAGGCAGTGCCGTCAAGGGCTTCAAATCAGCACTGAAGGATGGCGAGCAGCAGGCCGATCAACCTGCTCAGCAGCAAGAAAAGCGCCAGCCAGAAAGTCTGGATGTCGAAGCCAAGCGTGTTGATGAGACGACAAGCAGCACAACACGTTCTGAGCAAGAGCAAAAATAAGGCAGCATCAACCTATGTTTGATATTGGCTTTTTAGAATTGCTGCTGGTGGCGGTGGTGGGCCTATTGGTTTTAGGCCCCCAGCGCTTGCCTCAGGCTGCCCGCACGCTGGGCCTGTACATTGGGCGCATTAAGCGCTCTGTGGCAGGCATCCAGCAAGAAGTGAATCAGCAGCTTCAGCTTGAAGAAATGCGCCAACGCTTGGCTGAGCATGAGCAGCGCGTTAAGGCAGGATTGGTTGAGGCTGAGCAGGAGATCGCTAAGGAAGCGCCAGTATCCGATGATCTGCCTTCCACGCCGGATTCAATCCACCATCAGCCATCTGAGCCAGCTGCTTCAACGGCTGAGCCCGAGCCTCGCATTTCTAGCGACCACACCTCGTCTACTGTGACCAAGGATACACCTCAATGAGCGTTGATCCCTCAAAGAACTCTTCGCTCGAAGCCCACGCGCCTCTTGTGGAACACTTGATGGAGTTGCGTGATCGGCTACTGCGGATTGTGATTGCCGTGATCCTGGCCTTCTTGTGTCTGGTGTATTTCGCGAATGATATCTATCTGTTTGTCTCTGAGCCGTTAAGAGGCATTTTGCCTGAAGGCGGTCATATGATTGCCACTGAGGTGACTTCGCCCTTTTTCGCGCCCTTTAAGCTGACACTGTATGTCGCTTTTATCTTGAGTATCCCCTATATCTTGTATCAAATCTGGGCTTTTATTGCCCCAGGCTTGTATGAGCAGGAAAAGAAACTCGCTATTCCTTTATTGGTTTCCAGCATCCTGCTTTTTTATGCCGGTATCGCTTTTGCTTATTATGTGGTGTTCCCCATTCTTTTTCCGTTTTTTATTGCGGCCGCGCCTGAAACGGTTGGGGTCATGACGGATATCAACGCCTATCTGAGCTTTGTGCTGAAAATCTTTTTTGCCTTTGGTGTGGCTTTTGAAGTGCCGATTGCCACGGTGTTATTGATTAAAGCTGGGGCAACGGATGTAAAAAGCCTAGCCTCAAAGCGCCTCTATGTGATTTTAGGCTGCTTTGTCGTTGCCATGTTGCTGACACCGCCAGATCCCTTCTCACAAACCCTGCTGGCTATTCCCCTGTGGCTGCTTTTTGAGCTAGGTTTGTTGATTGCCCGTCTTTTGCCTGCCACGAATCAAGAAGCTACCTAAGACGCTTCTGGTTGAGATCACGAGCAGGGTAGCACCAAGCCTCGTCTTGATTTAAAGCTGCTCCACTCGCTCAGCTTAAACCAATAACAGAACCCAACTCAATGCTGGGTTCTTTGTTATGAGTCAACGCCTTATTTTTGTTAGGATGCTATAAATACCGAGTAGGATTTTTTACCCTGCACATGGAGTCTGACATGGTAGAAAGCAGTAGCGTCTTGTATGAGGATGATGAGCATCAGGTTATCTGGTTCGGTTGGGAAGATCCAGATGCAGAAGAAAGCCTAGTGCAGTCGAATCAAGTCCTTGTCATTAATCAGGATCAGGGCTATTTATTTGATCCAGGTGGTGCCTTTATTTTTTCAGAAGTGGCAACAGAAGTGAGCAAGTATCTACCGCTGGATCAGATACGCTATCTTCTTGCCACCCATCAAGATCCTGACGTGCTCTCCTCTGTCACCCTTTGGCTAAAAGCTACCCGTGCCCGTCTTCTGGTTTCACGCCTGTGGATACGCTTTGTTTCCCATTTTGGTTTTAGTGATCCAACGCGGCTCATTGCCATTGAAGATAAAGGCAAGATGATCAAAATGCCCGCCGGTGGTGAAATCGTGCTGCTGCCTGCCCATTTTTTGCATAGTGAAGGTAACTTTAGCTTTTACGATACCCGCTCGAAGATTCTGTTTTCTGGTGATATAGGTGCGGCTGTTTTTCCTAAGGGTGAACGTTATTTAATGGTCAAGGATTGGGAAGAGCACCTAGGCTACACCGAGGGGTTTCATCGCCGCTATATGGGCAATAATGCTGCATTGCGTAAATGGGTGGCGATGGTGCGTCAATATCCGGTTGAAATGATTGTTCCTCAACATGGTGCCGTGATCGGGAAAGAGCATATTCCTGCCTTCCTGACATGGTTAGAAAACCTGCAATGTGGCACAGATTTGCTGGATGAGTTTTATGGTTTTTAGTCTCAGGTGCCCATCGATCTATCGGAGCTAGAGGGAAGACCGAAGGACGAGCGAGCATCAAACCAGGGAGAAGCAGAGGATGAGTGAGCGTCTTGAAGCCAGCCGCCTTCTTTATGAAGATGATGAGCATCAGTTTGTCTGGTTCGGCTGGGAGGAAGAAGAACAGGCCAGTTCTTTTGTCCAAACCAACCAGTGTTTGATCATCAATCGCGACCAAGGTGTGCTCTTTGATCCCGGTGGCAGCTATGTCTTTCATCAAGTGCTTGAACAGGTCAATCGTTATCTGCACCCGCGGCAGATTACGACTTTGATAGCCACCCACCAAGACCCTGATGTCTGCTCTTCGGCACCCTATTGGATGAAAATCAGTGATGCCAAGCTTTTGATCTCACGTCTGTGGCTGCATTTTGTTTCTCACTTTGGCTTGGATGAGCCGGAGCGAGTTGAACCGATTCCGGACCAAGGTCTGCGTTTACCTCTGCCTTCAGGTGATCATTTGCATCTATTGCCCGCGCATTTTCTGCATAGCGAGGGTAACTTTAGTGTTTTTGATGAGCGCTCAGGAATTCTATTCAGCGGGGATATTGGCGCCTCGATTTTTCCAGTGGGTCAGCGTGCTTTATTCGTTGAAGATTTTGAAGAGCACACCCGCTATATGCTGTCTTTTCATCAGCGCTATATGCACTCCAATGCAGTCTGCCGTCATTGGGTGCAACAGGTGCGCGCGCTCCCGGTCAAGATGATTGTACCGCAGCATGGGGCCATGTTTGCCGAGGAGCAGGTCAGCGCATTTTTAGATTGGTTTGAGGCCTTGCAGTGCGGCGGAGACTTTCTCCAGTCGATCTATGCAGGTCAACCCGTTTAGGGGCAGAAGGATTGCAAGGATAACCCTATGTTGCTGCGAGACTTTGAATTATCACGCATCACACCCGAGCACTTAAAGGTGAACCGGCCAGTGCCTTGGCCGATTTATGATGAATTCGGCAAGTTGCTGATGGCCAGAGGTGCACTGCTGCGCTCAGAGCGCCAGAAAGAAATCCTAGCAAGAGTGGGTTTGTTTGCCAAGGATGCTGAAGAGACCCCAGCCTCTCCTGTGCCGCAACCCTTACGCTTTCGTCGTCGAGTCAATCCCTTTGCCGAGTTTGATGAGCTGTGCTTGAAGCTGGAAGAAGCTTTTGAGCTGATCGATCAGGAGACACCACCGCCCGTCGGGCTGGTGCAGAAGCGGATTTACGACATTATCGTCACGCTACAGGGTCTGCGTGATTATGATGCTGATGCGCTGCTTGGCGCGGTGCACTTATCGGATCAGTTTGCCTATCCCATTCATCATCCGATGCAAATTGCCGTGTTGGCTGAGCTGATTTTAGAGCGCTTGCAAGCCCCGCAGGAGGTGCGCCTTGCGGTGATGGCCGCTTGTCTCACCTGCAATGTGGCGATGAACCCCTATCAGCAGCGTTTGCATCAGCAGAAATCACCGTTAAACGCGCAACAGCGCAAGGTGATTAATCGCCACCCTGAACAGGGCGTACAAAAGCTGCAGCAGGCGGGGGTGACGGATGACCTTTGGTTGGAGATTATTGCCCAGCACCATGAAAAGCTCGATGGCAGTGGTTATCCACGCGCCTTGAAAGGGGATCAAATACGTCGTGAGGCGCGTGTGGTGGCGCTGGCCGATGTCTATAGTGCGATGGTGACACCAAGACCCTATCGCAGCCCGATCAAGCATAAAGATTCCTTGCGTGAGATTTTTATTCGCCGAGGCAGCCAGTTTGATGAAAAACTCACCCTGTTGTTCCTCAATGAACTCGGCGTTTATCCGCCTGGCGTGTATGTGCGCTTAAATAATGGTGAGTTGGCGGTGGTGATAGGTCGGACTTCTGATCCAAAAGCGCCCTTGGTCGCCAGTGTGCGCAAAGCGGATGGCGATTTATTCTTATCGCCAAGGCGGCGCAATACAGCCTCGCGCCAGTTTGCGATTAAAAGCGTGTGCCCAGTCAATGAGCGGATGCGGGTGAATCCAGCAACGCTGTGGGGAATTGATGCACTGCGTATTACGCAGGTGATGCCGGATCTATCGAGCATCGCGGATCTTATCTAGAAACATCTGGAGTTCATCTAGAGAGACTTGGATTGAATCTATTGAATCTAGGCCTCTTG
>SKOQ01000054.1 GCA_007119985.1 Marinospirillum sp. | reverse complement strand
GGAGATGTTCAGCCTGCATCGCCATCATACCGGTGTTCACTTCTTGAATAGCCAGCTCAGCGGCTGAAGCATCTTTTTGCTCCACAATCGCAACCACCTGATCCGTCGCATCTCTGACAATCCGACCATAGCCACTCGGGTCATCCAGATGGACTGTCAGCAATCCCATGGCCTGATGACTGACTTTCTGCAATAAGGCCGCCAGCGTTTCAGGTTGAATCAGCGGTACATCACCATAGAGAATCAACACTTGGTTATCGGCTTGCAGAAAGGGCAACACCTGTTGTACAGCATGACCTGTTCCCAACTGCTGAGGTTGAAGCACCCAGTGTAGGTCTTCACCTTGAATCCTTTGCTGAACCTGCTCGGCACCATGCCCAGTAACCAGATGAATCCGTGCTGCATTGAGGCCCCGCGCAGCACAAATCACATGCTCAACGAGGGGGGTTCCTGCCAGCGGATGTAACACCTTAGGCAGTGCGGAGCGCATTCTCGTACCTTGGCCTGCTGCTAAAATAATGACTTCTAAAGCCATAAAATCCTCTTTTATGCCTGAATGACTCGATGCGGCCTCCTTCTATTGATGATCAACTCACGCCAAAGCAAGAAAAGCAGAGCAATAAAAAAGGCAGCAGAATGTGACCATTCTACTGCCCCACTAGAGTGCAAGCCAGCCTGATGCCTCTCTGCAGCTTCAACTCATGTGACAGAAGCCGCCATTGGAAGATCCAGAATCGCACTGGCGATCGCAAAGTAAATTAAAACACCGATAATATCGGCAATCGATGTGACCAGCGGGCCACTGGCTGTGGCTGGGTCCCAGCCGAGCTTATTGAGAATAAACGGTAGGCTCATACCAATCATGCTGCCGACAATAACAATGGCAAACATGCTGTAGGCGACCAACAAGGCTATATCCAGCCCACCACGCCAAAAGCCTATCCCTGAAATCGCCAACGCCATAGTCAAAGCAAGGGAGGCAGAAACAATCAGTTCACGACCCAGCAGCTTACCCCAATCTCGTGCACCGACATCACCTGTCGCCAAACCACGAATCATCAAGGTGGATGCCTGCGCACCGGCATTACCGCCACTGGCCACCAAAAGCGGCAAGAAAAACACCAGCACGACATAGGATTCGATAATTTCTTCATAGAAGGCAATACCCGCACCAGAGAGGATATTGGCAAAAACCAGCAACACCAGCCAGTTAATCCGGCGACGGTATAAACTACTGATCTTCGCCTTAGCGAAACCTTCATCTAGCGGGCCAACCGAGGCCCCCTTGTGAATATCTTCTGTTGCCTCGGCTTCGGCAACGTCCATCGCGTCATCGTAGGTGATGATGCCCACGAGGCGCTGCTGATCATCAATCACCGGTAAGGCGAGAATGTCATAACGGCTGATTTTACGCGCAGCTTCTTCTTGTAAATCGTGAACACTGACGGAGACCACATCGCTGGTCATCACCGTATCGACTTCTGTGGTGGGCTTGGCCAGGATGAGCTCACGCAGCGAAACAGTACCCACCAGTTGCATCGCTGCATCCAGAATATAAATCTGGTAGATGGTTTCAGCATTCGGTGCGGTTTGGCGCACGATTTCTAGCGCACGATTGACCTTCACTCCTTGCGGCAGGGTGACATAATCGCTGGTCATAATCGCGCCGCAGGTGCCTTCTTCATAGCTCGCTAAGCGGCGCAAGTCTTCTCGTTCTTCTTTTGCCATGCGGCGTAGCACACCCTGCTGACGCTCTTCTGGCATCTCGTTAAACAGGTCGGCCCGCTCATCGGCATTCATGTGCATAAAGAGCTGCGCCAGGCCTTCTTCGGTCATCGCTTGCGCCAACTTGATTTGCGTTGGCACATCGAGATAACCAAAGGCTTCGGCACGGCGATTAATCGGTAGGTGGGTGAGCAGCTTTAAGCTGGTTTCGATATCTTCTTGATGAATGAACTCAGCTAAATCAGCCGGCTGCAAGTCGCCGACTAACTGCTCAAGCTGGAGAGTGTCTTGCTTCTCCAAAGCATCATAGAGAAGTTGAGTCAGATCTTCTTGCATGCGGCCCCCTGATTATTGTTGGTGTTCTATGGTTTGGCTCAGCTCTTCTCCCAAGCGCGCACCTAGTGCACTAGTAACACGACTTTCCCAACCCGCTTCTGTGCGCGTAATGAGCAGAGCCTCCAGACCCTCTTGTTCAGCAAGACGCCAACCTGCTTCTGCGCCTAAAACCATGATGGCCGTAGCCCAAGCATCAGCCAGCATATTCTCAGGATGTAGCACAGTCACTGAAGCCAGATTATGGTTGATTGGCCAGCCTGTAAATGGGCTAATCGTATGAGAAAGACGGCGGCCGTCGGCTTCAAAGTAATTGCGATAATCACCTGAGGTGGCCACTGAAATATCGCTCAGTGGCAGTATATGTTGCGCGATCTGCTGCAAATCAAATTGCGGCACTTCAACGCCAATCGTCCACAGGCGCTCGGGCGTGCGCTGACCTGCCACGATCAAATCCCCACCGATATTAATCAGATAATTGCTGTAACCCTGCTGCGCTAACCAGCGCGCGACTTCATCGACACCAAAGCCCTTGGCGATGCCAGAGAGATCGACAAAATGATCGCTAAGGCGACGTACACGCTGCGTCGCAGCATCCAGTTCAAGCTGCTGATAGCCCGCTTCAATCCTACGCGCTTCTAGCAAATCTGCTGCAGGCACTTCTTCAGGTCGAGCCTCTGGACCAAAGCTCCACAAATTCACCAGCCCACCCATCGTCATATCAAAAGCGCCACCGCTGGCTTGCGCGACTTCTTGGCCCTTTTCTAAAACATAAAAGAGCGCTTCTGAGACTTCGAGCCATTCGCCCACTGGATGCTGATTGAGCTGCATCAATTCAGAATCAGCGCGGTAGGTCGACATCTGTTGATCAACGCGCTGGAGTACCTCGCGGATGCCTTGGTCTAAGCGGCGCGCTTCTCGCTCTGCAACGGCTTCGGGCAAGGTAACCAGCCAAAAGGTGCCAAAAATCTGTCCTTGTAAGCGCGTTGGCTGCGAATCGGTTTGTGGCAGACAACCCGCTAACAAGACCAGCAGCAAAAGCACAAGGAATCGAGATCCGCTCAGCCGAGCTTTACAAGTAAACTTGCCTGTCATGCTTCACCTCACCAAAAAAACCACAGTAAAAGAAGACCGAGTAGCAGGCGATACACCACAAAGGGCTGCATGCCGATACGACGAATAAAAACCATAAAATAGTGGATACATAAATAAGCGCTGATCCCTGATAGCAGCGCACCCCAGAAGAGCGCAGACCAATCCACTGCCTCAGCTGAGCGCACCAGACCATAGACCTCAAGCAAGCCAGCAAGTGCAATGACAGGAATCGAGAGTAAAAATGAAAAACGCGCCGCAGCTTCACGGCTCAAACCCATGAACAAGGCCGCGGTAATGGTCATACCTGAACGTGAAGTCCCAGGAATCAGTGCCAAGACCTGCGCAAAGGCGATGACAGTCACATCTTTCCAGTTCATCTGTGTGGTGGTGCGCTGGCCTTTATTCCACCAATCCGCAAAGCCGAGCAGCAAACCAAAACCGATCAGTGTACCTGCCATCACATAGGGGCCACGCAGGTCAGTCTCGATCCAGTCTTTCAGC
>SKOQ01000235.1 GCA_007119985.1 Marinospirillum sp. | reverse complement strand
GTTTTGGCTTCAAGCTGGTGGTTGCTGCCATCTCGCATTGTCGAGTTCCTTGTCTTTTGATGCGCCTTTTTGTTTAGGCTTTGGATCGAGAGAAGGCAGAATTCTAGCGCAAACCCAGCTGGCAGGGTGCAAAAGACAGGGTATTGCATCACAAAATGCAAAATAAAGAGCAAAAAATGGATTGATCAGCAGGCTAGGGCAGTGGAATGGCCTAGAAGGCTAGACCACCCCCAAGCCAGAAAGAAGCTGGCGCATGGTGGCTTCATCTTCAGCATTGATCTGCGCCTGACTAAGCAGATAAACACGAAAGCAGCTGCCGCGCCCTGGCTCAGATTCCACCTGAATATCACCGCCATAACGACGAATCAGTGACAGGCTGACAGAAAGCCCCAAACCATTGCCATTTTCGCGGGTGGTGAAAAAGGGTTCAAAGATCCGTGCTTGTACTTCAGGCGTCATGCCGCGTCCATGATCCTTCACTTGGATCATCGCGCCCACAGTCCGACCTTGATCATCCTGCCAGAGCTGGGTGCTGAGCTGAATCTGCCCTGGCCCATCGAGTGCATTGGCGGCGTTGATCAGAAGATTCACCAAAACCTGCTGGAGCTGCTGGCGGTTGGCTTGAATACTCGGCAGGGTTTGATACTGCTGCTGAACCTCGACACGCTGCTTATCCAGTGCATGACGGACTAACGCCAGCGTATCTTGCACAACAGGGTTGAGTTCCAGCGTTTGCAGCTGATCGGTGGTGGAACCAGGGCGGCTGTATTGCAGCAGATTGTTGATAATCGCGCGAATACGATACACCTGCTCGATCACCGTATCGATCTCCTGCTGCACCGCGCTGGCCTGATCGCCCAGTTCAACCTGCAACAAATCCATATGGCCAAGGATCACGGCGGCGGGATTATTGATTTCGTGCGCGATGCCAGCCGTTAACTCACCCAGTACAGCCAGCTTTTCTTTGGTAAATAACTGGGCGCGTGTGGCCTTGAGCAGCTGGATGTGTTTTTCCAGATCCTGCGTCTTTTGTTGCAGGCTCAGGGTGCGCGCCTCAACCTGACGTTCAAGCTCTTGTGCGGCGGCCTGAATGGTGCGTTGGCGTGAATCCAGCTCATCCATCATCTGATCAAACTGGTGGGCCAGATCCGCCATTTCATCTTGGGTATCTAGGAGGCCAATGCGTGCATCGGATTGACCGGCGCGTACGGCCATCACGGAGCGGTGAATCTGCTCGACAGGGATAAACAAGCGACGCGCGCCATGCCAGACCAGAAAAGCAGAAACCAATAAGACGATCAGTAGCGTGATGCCCAACTCGGACAGGGTGACGCGATACTGAGCAATAAAGGGCCCTTCTGAAAAACCGGTATAGAGCACACCCACCAGCTCTTGGTGCAGGTCGTAGATGGGCTCATAGGCGCTGATATACCAGTCATGGACTACGAAAGCGCGATCCAGCCATAGGCGCTGCTGATCAAGCACCTGCTCGGCCACCTCAGCTGAAATTCGTGTGCCGATGGCACGCATCACCCCGCTCTCCGTTTGGCCTTGTTGCGAGACCTCGGTGACATTGGTCGAAATCCGTGTATCGCCCAAAAATAGTGTCACACTGCCGATTCCATCTTCAGGCAGCGTGCCAGGGCCGTAAACCAGATCGCGGATTTGATCGACAAAAGCCAGATTGTGATTCAGGAGTAATCCCGCATCGAGCAGGTAAGCCACCTCGCCATCGAGATTGAACAAAGGCACAAGGCTGCGTACCACCAGCGCGCGGTCTTCGACTCTGGCATCGGTGGGGCGGGCATGGGGGGTGGGGCGCAGTGGGATTTGTGCCTGCTGGGCCAGTGCCAGATCGATCGCTTGCAGTTCTTCGGGTTCAAGGCGTAGCAGGCCCGACACTGACTCGCCGCTGGCTAAAAGCGGGAGCTGATCTTCAATGCTGGCCAAGCTGGTGCGAAAAAGATGGAGGCGCTCGGTAGGCAGCAAGCGCAGAAAATCGACCTCGAGCTCTTGTTGCAGCTGGGTCGTCAGTTGCTCAAGCAGGGCGGTATCAGCCAGCTGGGTGGGTTGGAGCTGCTGGATCAGCTGCCAGCTGCTGCTCAGTCTGAGTAGTTGTTCGAGCTGGCGTTCTTGCAGATGATGCAGCGTATTGCGTGCGACTGCGAGATCGGCAGCCACCTTCATATAGAGCTGGCGATCAGTATAGGTGCTGGTCCAATAGGCGGTGAGGCCGATCAGCATCAACAAGGTGAGCAGGATCGGCAATAAAGTCAGCGCCAAGAGCTTGCCGCGCACAGAGCGCTGCCAAAAGAAAATCCGCATGGTATCTCGTATCAGTGATGGCTGGTTACTGAGTGGAGGCTTCTTCTTCCCAGCTGGTCAGTTTGCGATCGAGCGTTTTGCGCGCAATGCCGAGCTGGCGTGCCGCCGCGGATTTATTGCCTTCGCTGGCTTGCAATACCCGCAGGATGTGCTGCTTTTCGACTTCATCCAGTGTCCAGCAGACAGGAAAACCTGCTTGGCGTGGTGTCGCCGATGTTGCTGTCGTCTGTAAATCCTGTAAGGGCAGGTGGCCGAGTAAAATGCAGCGCTCGATAAAGTTTTTCAGCTCGCGAATATTGCCCTTCCAATCATACTGCTGCATGGCATAGAGATCATCATGGCTGAAGGGGATGGGGGCCAGCCCCAGCTCACGCGCTAAGCGGCGTGAAAAATAATGCGCCAACAAAGGAATGTCTTCGCGTCGATCCCGCAGCGGGGGGAGGGTCAGCGTGAGCACATTCAGGCGGAAGTAGAGATCTTCACGAAAACGCCCAGCGCGAACTTCTTCTTCTAAATGACGGTTAGTGGCGGCCAGGATACGCACATCCACCTTCACTTCCTGCTCGCTGCCCACAGGACGAATGGCTTTTTGCTCTAAGGCGCGCAGCAGTTTGGCCTGCATCCCTAAGGGCAGTTCACCGATCTCATCTAAAAAGAGGGTGCCGCCACTGGCATAGTGGAACAGACCTTCGCGGCTGCGCATAGCGCCAGTAAACGCCCCTTTGGTATGACCAAAAAGCTCGGCTTCTAACAGATCTGGCGCGATGGCGCCGCAGTTCACTGGGACATAGGGGCCACTGCGCCCTGAATGCTGATGCAGTGCGCGTGCGACCAGATCCTTGCCGGTACCTGATTCGCCTTCTATTAATACCGCCGAAGGGGTGGGAGCCACGCGCTGGATCACGGCATCCAGCTGACGCATACCGGGGCTATGGCCCAGCATCGGGCTATCATCATCGACAAATTGATGGACTTCGCGTTTGAGCAGGAAGTTCTCGCGCGCCAGTTGGCGACGCTTGAGCACACGGAGAATGGCATTTTGCATCTGCTCAAGGCGAAAGGGTTTGAGAATAAAATCAGCCGCGCCCACGCGCAGAGCTTGAATCGCGGTATCCAGCTCAGCATAGGCGGTCATAAAGATCACATCGCTGTGGCGATTCGGATCATGCAGCGCCTCATGCCAATCCATGCTGGAACGACCGGGCAGGCGCACATCCAGAATCAGTAAATCAAAATGACAGCGCTGACGCAGCGCCTCGGCTTCCTCTATACTGCCCGCAGTTTCGACCAGAGCAAAATGCTTAAGCAGCGCCTTGGAAAGAAACTGGCGCATCCCTGCTTCATCATCAACGATCAACACAGAAGCTGTGCGACATAAGGAAAAGTCGGGTTCAGCGGTCATAGTCTTACCTGTGAGGGTGGAGAAGTCTGGTATTCAGGCCAGTGTTCAGCGAGGCGCGTCGAAATGCAGCAACGCGTGCGGCAAAGTGTAGCATTTTGACCCAGTTCTGCGCAGCTTTTTCTCTGCAGACCTAGGTCGAGTTGACTTGAGGCGGAGCAGGATCCAAGGCGGGATGCTGGCTTGGCCTGTTTCTGGTTTTTGGCTGGCACTGGGCTTGCAGCGCGCTGGCCTCTCTTGGCTTTCTTGATTAATAAGGATACTCCTATGTTTGGATCTCCCTCTCGCTGGCAACAAACTGGCGCGCTCCTGCTGGTGTTGGTGCTGGCGCTGCCTCTTTTCGCAGCCGAAAGAATCCGCTTGGCCACCACAACCAGCACCTATAATTCGGGTTTGCTCGATGCGTTGCTGCCTGAATTTGAGCGTGCAACAGGTATTCAGGTGCAGGTGCTTTCAGTGGGGACTGGGCAGGCCCTGCGTTTGGGGCGCGATGGTGATGTCGATCTGGTGATGACCCATGCGCCAGCGGCGGAGGAAGCTTTTGTTGAGGCTGGCCACGGTATTGATCCACGCCGCTTGATGTATAACGATTTTGTCTTGGTTGGCCCCGCCAATGATCCTGTTGGTCTGCGTGAATCTGAAGGCGTGGTGGAGGCTTTTGAGCGTATCGCCCGTGGCAATACACCCTTTATCTCGCGCGGTGATGATTCAGGAACACATAAAAAAGAGTTGGAGTTGTGGGCGCGAACGCATGAAAATCCAAATTTTACGCACTACTATGCCGTTGGGCAAGGTATGGGGCGCGTCTTGTTGATGGCCAGTGAAATGCAGGGCTATACCCTGACAGATCGTGGTACCTGGTTGGCGATGCACTCGCGCCTTGATCTGGAACTGCTGGCTGAAGGCAGTATAGATCTGGCCAATCCCTATCAGGTGATTCTGGTGAATCCGCAGCGCCATCCGCATGTGCAGCTGGCGGCGGCCACTCAGTTTCGTGATTGGTTGGTCTCGGCTGAGGGGCAGGCATTGATCGGTCGTTTTACGGTCGATGGTGAGCCACTGTTCTTTCCTGATGCGGATTAGCTGCATGTTGCTGTTGAGCCTGGATTCGATTGGGGAGAGGCCGTTGTGGAGAGCCTAGGTCAGATCACACTGGATGCCCTTGCTCTCTTGTTTTCTGGCGATCAAGAACTCTGGCAGATTATTGGTGTGTCTTTTCGGACTTCCTTGCTGGCGCTTCTACTGGCGACCCCCTTCGCTTTTTTGCTGGGCTGGACTCTGGCCTTCTGGCGTTTTCCCGGTCAGGGGATGCTGGTGTCGCTGAACAATACCTTGCTGGCTGTGCCAACAGTGGTGATCGGATTACTGCTCTTAATGCTGTTCTCGCGTGCGGGGCCCTTGGGAGATTGGCGTTGGCTTTTTAGTCAGCCGATTATGATCTTGGGGCAGATGTTGATGTGTTTGCCGATTTTGATAGCGATGAGCCATACCGCCTACCATAGTGTGTCGCGCCATGCTTGGGAGTCCTTGCGGACTCTGGGTGTCGCCCCCTGGCGTTGCCTCTGGTTGATTACCCTTGAAGTGCGTTTTGCGCTCTTGGCCGCGCTGGTGACGGCCTTTGGTCGGATTATTGCTGAAGTCGGCTGCGCGATGATGGTGGGTGGCAATATCGCCGGTTATACGCGCACGATTACCACCAGCATTGCTCTTGAAACCTCGAAGGGGGCTTATGCGCAGGGTGTGGCCTTGGGTTTGGTGCTGCTGGTTTTGGCCTTGATGCTGAATCTGCTGCTGGGCCTGGTGCGCGGCCAAACCACTCAGGAGCAACAAGCATGATCGAGCCGCAGCCTGCCTTGGTGCTGGAACAGCTGAGTCTCAGCTATGGACGCCGCCGCTTATGGCAGATCGAGGCCGCGCAGTGGTCAGCAGGCCAGCTGATTTGGTTACAGGGCGCCAATGGCGCTGGCAAAACCAGCTTGATGAAGGTCATCAGTGGTCTTTTAACGCCAACACAAGGCCGTGTGCGCCGAATCCATCACGTCGCTGAACCTCAGGCGATGTGTTATCTCCACCAGCAGCCCTATGTTTTTTCGACCAGCGTCAGGCGTAATCTAGAGCAGGTGCTTAGCAGTCGTTATCTGCAAGCCGTCCCTGTCGCCGAGCGTCACCGGCGTCTTGAAGCCGCGCTGGTATGGGCACAGCTTAGCGAGCAGGCTGATCAACCTGCGCGCACCCTTTCGGGAGGAGAAAGGCAAAGATTGGCCTTGGCACGGGCACGCATCTTGCAGCCGCGCTTTTGGCTGCTCGATGAACCCAGTGCGAATCTTGATCAGCAGGCTGTGCAGTTGCTGGCGACGCTGATACAGGATGTGCTGGCCGCTGGTTGCGGGATCTTGTTAACAGCGCATCAATCCAATGCCATTACAGATTTGGCCCAGTGTATCTGGCGGCTGGATCAGCAACAGCTCTCGATCCATCCTGGCGCTTGACCGGACACGGCCCTGTCGCGTCTTGGCTGTTAGGGTTAGGCTGCGCGTCATTTTGATGCACCTCTGTTTATTGGTCTCAGAATCCTGAGATAAGCCGTTATTTAAGCGGCTTTTTTTGTCTTTTATTGCCTCTTTTTTAGGCATTGTCCTTGCTTTCTATTCACCCAAGTCAACGCGATGCAGATCAGATTGAAAGAGAGGCTTTCGTGAACACGCGTCCTTTTGTACAACAGCGGCCCCCTCTGTTGGGCTTTGCGGCCTGGAGTGGTACAGGCAAAACAACGCTACTGACGGCCTTGTTGCCACGCTTGCGTGCCCGTGGGCTGCGTCTGGCCTGTATCAAACATGCCCATCATGCTTTTGATGTTGATCATCCACAAAAAGACAGCTATCGCCTGCGCCATGCTGGTGCAGAGCAGATGTTGATTGCCTCTGATCAGCGCTGGGCCTTGATGGTGGAAACACCTGAGCCCAGCTCTGCGCCACGTCTGGCCGATCTTGTGGCCCAGCTGGACTCACAGCGCGCTGATCTGATTCTTGTTGAAGGCTTTAAAGCGGAGCGCTTTCCCAAAATAGAGCTGCATCGCGCTGAGCTAGATCGCCCTTGGTTGTATCCGGATGATCCAGATATCTTTGCACTGGCCAGTGATGTGGCACCACCTAGCACAGCCCATCCTTGGGTGCATCTGAACGATCTGGATGCCATTGAACAGCTGGTGCTGGATTTTTTACAGGCCGCGCGGAGTGCTGTATGAGTCTCTCTTGTTTTGAATTTGTCGATAAAAAAAGCCAGCTCACCCTAGAGGAAGCCCAGCAGCTGTTGCTGGATGAGGCCCGCCTTTGGCATCAGCAACAAGATCGCGTGCACCGTCTGCCCTTGCAGCAGGCGTTGGGCGCCCATCTGGCGGAATCTCTCTCTGCGCCGCAGGCTGTACCACCGCACACCAATTCAGCGATGGATGGCTATGCATTGGTCGGTGCCAGTTTAGTCAGTCAGACTCAGTGGCAGCTGGTCGGGACGCAGCTGGCAGGGCAGATGACGAGCCATCGCCTGCAACCTGGCGAAGCCATGGCGATCACAACCGGTGCGGCGCTGCCTCCGGGCGCGGATACCGTGGTGATGCAGGAGCAGTGTCATGTAGAAGGCGATCAACTCACTATTCAGCGTGCTGCAGAAATTCGTATCGGGGCCAATGTGCGTCAGGCGGGTGAAGACTTACAGCAGGGCCAGCAGGTGCTGGTGGCGGGCGCGCGTTTGGGGCCAGTGCAGCTAGGATTGCTGGCTTCTTTAGGCTGCGCTGATGTGCCAGTGCGCCCAGCCCTGAAAGTCGCGGTGTTTTCCACCGGAGACGAGGTGGTCGCCGCAGGCCAGCCTCTGGCACCGGGTCAGATCTACGATACCAATCGCACGAGCTTGATCAGTCTTGTGCAGGCACTGGGATGTCAGGTCAGTGATCTGGGTATCTTGCCGGATGATCAGCAGGTGATCCATCAGGCGCTGGCGCAGGCGGCCTTGACGCACCAGCTGGTGATCACCTCAGGTGGTGTCTCGGTTGGGCAGGCCGATTGGATCAAACCTGTACTGAACCAGCTTGGCGAAACCCGTTTTTGGCAGCTTGCTATCCGTCCGGGGCGGCCTTTTGCCTTTGGGCATCTCGGTCAGAACGCCAGCGGGGAAACCTGCTTCTTTGCCGGTCTGCCGGGCAATCCTGTTGCGGTGATGGTGACCTTTATGCTGCTGGTTCAACCCTTGATTCTGGCCTTGCAGGGGGCCGAAGCTTGCGCGGTGACTCCACTGCACGCGCAGGCTGAAGAAGAGATCAAAAGCCGCCTAGGGCGGAGTGATTTTTATCGTGCACGCCTGAGCACAAGCCCAACCGGCCAGCTCAGTGTGCGTGTTGTTGGTGAGCAGGGATCAGGCCGCTTAAGCTCGATGCATGAGGCGAATTGTCTGGTCAGACTCGATGAGCAGGAAGCGCTGAAAGCACGCGGCGACAGCGTCAGAGTCTATCCCTTTGCGGGCTTTCTGGCTGGCTATTTGGCCTAACGCCATCCTGCCAGTTCAGAGGCGCATTCACTCCAGTTCTGATCACCTATCGGTGATACAACACAAAGAGGTTTAGTGATGAGCGAACAACTCACCCATTTGAATCAGCGCGGTGAAGCCTTGATGGTGGATGTCTCGACCAAGGCCGTCACGCAGCGTACAGCCACGGCTTGCGCGAGTATCAGTATGCAGCCTGCCACGCTGGAATTGATCCTCAGCGGTGGCCACCATAAGGGTGATGTTCTCGCAACAGCGCGGATTGCTGGCATTATGGCCGCCAAGCGCACCCCCGATTTGATCCCCCTTTGTCATCCACTCTTGCTCAGTAAAGTGGCGGTTGAGCTGGAGCCAGATCCTGCCCTGCCTGGCATTCGCGTCCGTGCCACCTGCCAGCTGGCTGGCCAAACAGGCGTTGAGATGGAAGCCTTAACCGCGGCCTCGGTAGCGGCGCTCACCCTGTATGACATGTGTAAGGCCGTGGATAAACAGATGGTGATTGGTCAGATGTATGTGGAGCATAAAGCGGGTGGGCGCTCAGGAGAATGGCAAGCTGAGCTAGAAGGCGAGCAGCTGCAGATCCGTCCTAGCACGCCATCCCAGCTGGATGCCGAGCCGGCCACCTCGGTCCCGAATCAGGCGGCTATCCGTGTGTGCTTTTTTGCCGAGCTGCGCGAGCAGTTGGGTCAAGATCATATCGAGGTGGCATTTCAAACCCTAGTGCAGCCGAGTGTCGAGGGCCTGCGCCAGTCTTTGATGCAAGCCTATCCCAATTGGGCCAAGGCCTTAGATGCGCCTCAGCTACTGGCGGCAGTGAACCAGCAGATGGTCAAGGCGCAGCATCCGGTTCAGGCTGGGGATGAAGTCGCGTTTTTCCCGCCTGTGACAGGAGGTTAGCAATGAGCAGAACGGTCGCGGTGCAGACAGCTCCTTTTCAACTCGAAGACGAAATCGCCCATCTCCACGCTGGCCGTACTGATATAGGGGCTTTGGTGACTTTTACCGGCTATGTGCGTGATTTTAACGAGCGCCCTGATGTAGAAGCACTGGTGCTGGAGCATTATCCAGGGATGACCGAGAGTGTTTTGATGCAGCTGCTCGAAGAAGCCGCGGAGCGCTTTGAGTTAACGGCTGCCCGTTTGATTCATCGCGTCGGTCGTCTGACGCCAGGTGATCCCATCGTGTTGGTGATCACGGCCTCTGCGCATCGCCAACAGGCTTTTGATGCTTGTGCTTGGTTGATGGATTTCCTGAAAACGCGCGCGCCCTTTTGGAAGAAAGAGCAAACTGCGACGGGCGAGTATTGGGTGAGTGCCCGCCAGAGTGATACCAACGCAGCCCAGCGCTGGGAGGGAGCATGACCTTCACCTCGCCTTTAATCGATCGCTTTGGGCGGCAGGTTGATTATGTTCGCCTCTCTGTCACTGATCGCTGTGATTTTCGCTGTGTTTACTGCATGAGTGAAGAGATGCAGTTCTTGCCCCGTGAATCGATTCTTTCTCTTGAAGAGATAGGCCGCGTAGCACAAAGTTTTGTTGAGCTGGGTGTGAGTAAAATTCGCCTGACGGGGGGCGAGCCACTGGTGCGCCGTGATCTTATGGAGCTGGTCGATTTTATCGGCACCTTGGGTCTGCGTGATTTTGCGATGACCACCAATGGCAGCCAATTACCGCGTTATGCCAAAGATCTGTATGCGGCAGGATTACAGCGCCTCAATATCAGCCTGGATTCATTGCATCCAGAAAAGTTTAAACGCATTACCCGCACTGGGCGCTTAGAGCAGGTCATCGCTGGGATTGACGCGGCGCAAGCTGCTGGATTTCGTGGCATCAAACTGAATGCCGTGATTATGCAAGGGCGCAATGAAGATGAGATTCTCGATCTAGTGGAGTTTGCGCTGAGCAAGCAGCTGGAGATCAGCTTTATCGAAGAAATGCCCTTGGGTGAAGTGTCGGATCATCGGCGCGGGGAGACCTTCTATTCCAGTGATCAAGTGCGCGAGGTGATCGAAACCCGCTATCCGCTGGTGCCTTGTTCTAGCCAGACGGCAGGGCCATCACGCTACTTTCGCTTGCAGCTCGATTCGGCTCGCCGTTCAACGCTGAGCTCAACACGAATCGGCTTTATTTCGCCGCATTCACATAACTTTTGCGGTGATTGTAATCGTGTGCGCGTCACGGTCGAGGGGCGTCTTTTGCTCTGCTTGGGCAATGAACACAGCCTGGATTTGCGCCCGTTGCTGCGCGATCACCCCCGAGATAATCAGCCTTTAAAAGAAGCGATCATGGCCGCGATGGATTTAAAACCTGAGCGTCATCACTTTACTAATGATGGTGAGGTGCAGGTGGTGCGCCTGATGAATATGACAGGAGGTTAGGAAAAAGACCTAGCGCAAAGAAACCCCATTCCTGTAGCTAAAATGCGCCTTTTCTCCTTTGTCTCGCTTGTGCCGGTCAGGCTTTTTGTTACTATGCGATCATTCTAGTTAGGAGGAGGCAGCAGAGTGACTCATCCGCACCGTTTATCTTTGGGCTGGCATTTTCCTGTCTTGTTTTCTCTTTTTTGGGCAGCAGACTTAGCTGCTGCGCGCGTGATTGCGCTTGAAGAGCGCCCAATGGACATCGCCTTATTTGAGCAGCTTTACCAAGGCGGATTTGTGCTCTTTTTGCGTCATGGTTTAACCGATGTGAACCAACCTGATCATGTCCCTGTCGATCTGGATGACTGTGCGACACAAAGACCCCTGAGTGCAGCAGGTCATCAGCAGATGGTGCAGATTGGTGCGTTTCTGCGCCTAATAGACTGGCCTATCCACTCTATCTATGTCAGTCCTTTTTGCCGAACCCAAGACAGTGCTCGAGGCCTCTTTGGTGAGACTGACTGGGCTGTAGACCCTCTGTTGATGTATACCGCGGGCATGAGTCATGCAGAAAAAGCACCCGTGATTGCACGCACTCAAGAATTAATGCGTCAGCCCTTGCCTCCGGGTCAGAACCGTTTTATTTTGGCGCATGGTCCCAATCTTGCCGAAACACTGGGTTATTTTCCACCAGAGGGAACCTTGGTGATTGTGGAACCGCAAGCCAATGACTGGGTGTATCGTGCCAGCATCCGGCCGGAGCAGTGGTCTCCGATACTGGAATGGGCGAGAAGCGACAGAGCCGAACAACAACAAGAATCGGAGGCGGAACCCTTCTCAGTTCCGTAACAGGGATGAAAAGCATCAAAGCGGCCTTAGCTGCCTATCGGTCAGGTTGGAGTCTACAGTTCTCACTGCTGCTTCCGATTTTCTTGGTGCTGGTGTTTACTGGCCTCTGGGGCGGCATCGCCATCTACTCAGTGAAGCAGCAGGCTGAGGCCACGCGTCTCGCTCAAGAGCAAGACTTGTCTACTCTGACCTTGGCAGCTGATTTTACTCGCTCCGCTGCTTTGCTTCACTCCCAAGTGATGGAGGCTTTGAACCAGGCGCAGTACAGTCAAATCAGTGAGTTAGAGCTCTATTTTCAGCACAGTGATATCAGCGAAAATCTGGCCCAGCTTAATCAGCAGGTGGATGCCCTCGCGGATTCTGCCCTGATCCGTGCCGTCAATCATGGCAGTAGTGGTCTGTTGCGTGAGGCCTTTCAGGATTATCGTCGTTTTGTGGTGATGGCGACGGATATTGTCACGGTCGATCCATCACGGGCGCAGGATTATGTTAGTGCAGCACAGGATCAGTTTGTTTATTTTTCTAACTATGCCCAGCGTATTCAGCAACTTCTCTCCACCCGCACTTTAGAGCAGCAGCAGGCGGCTTATCGTCAGGTGAAGCACTATCTTGGCCGCCTGACTTGGATGGCCTTACTGAGTTTTGTGGTGATGATGGGTTTGGCGTTAGTTTTGGCGCTGCGTATGACCCGTCGTTTGCGCTCGATCACTGAGGCCCTGCTTAGTCTGGCGCAGAGTCAGCAGCAGGATCTGCCGCCACTCCAAGAAATGCAATCTCTCCAGCAAGAAGCGCGAAATGAGTTTGGTGATATGGCGCAGGCTTTATTGCGCTTAAGAGATGCCGAGCGTGAGCGGCGCCTAGCCCAAGAGCAGATCCATCATCTGGCCTACTATGACAGCCTCACACAGTTGCCTAACCGGCGTTTGATGGCCGAGCATTTGCGCCACTCAGTACAAAGTAGTCGTCAGCTCCACCAGTGGGGGGCGCTGCTGATCTTCGATCTCGATCACTTTAAGAGTATTAATGAATCAGAAGGCCACCCGTTGGGCGACCAGTTACTGCTTGAGGTCGCGCAGCGCCTGTGTTCCTTGGTCGAGGCCAGTCCTTTAATAGGCCGTCTTGGTGGTGATGAATTTGCCATCCTGCTGGATGCGCTGGCCGAACAGCCACAGCGTGCAGCAAACCTCGCCGAGGACTTTGCTGAATCCCTGCTGGCACTCTTGGCGCAGCCCTATCAGCTGGGTAAAGCAAACTACCAGGTTACGGCCAGTATGGGCATCGTTTTGTTCGATGGACGTGAGCACTCCGCAGATGACTTGCTGCGCTTTGCTGATTCGGCCATGTACTTGGCCAAACAGCGTGGTCGTAATCAATGGTGCTTTTATGATCCTGAGATCCAATCAGCATTGGAGGCGCGTAATCAGCTGGAAAGAGACTTACGCTTGGCCGTTGAGACTCAGCAGCTGTTTTTGGTCTATCAGCTGCAAGTGGATATTAACGGCTGCCCCTTTGGTGCTGAAGCGCTGCTACGTTGGCAGCATCCTCAGCAGGGATTGATTTCACCGGCTGATTTTATCCCTCTGGCCGAAGAAAGTGGGCTGATTATCCCGATTGGTTATCAGGTT
>SKOQ01000086.1 GCA_007119985.1 Marinospirillum sp. | reverse complement strand
TGGGGAAAGCAAAGTGAACACACAAAAGTCTCAACAAAGAACGGGGTCAAAGAGCCAGATCCGCTTGATCTGGCAAGGTCAACTGCGGCGCTTTTAGGGTGACAAGGTCTTGCAGTTGAAAACGCGGTGCTGCTTCTTAGGCTTAAAATAAATAACCTAGCTCAAAGGCAATGGCACCACTTTGTATATGCAGCTCCCCCTTGGGTAACCGAAAGGTACTCTGATGCAGATGCATGGTGAGCGCGGTTCTGAGCTGCTCCTGCTGCCAACCAACGCCCAGTTTAAAACCGACATCATAGCCCAGCTCCCAGGTATCGCGCTGATCCTTGTGCCATTCAAAGCGCTGTCTTTGTAAGGCGGGACCACCCATCAGCGTGGTATTGAGGAACCAGCCCTCACGCACCCAGGTATGGGAATAGCCAGCGCCAAGGCTGAGATGTTCACTGCTGAAGTGGTTCAAACCATTCAGCTCAACAAAAGCGTTATCCATCTTCTGAAGTTCAGGCGGTATAAAGGGATGCTCGGCAGAAAGTTGATACTGGGCCGCATGAGCAAAGAGCAGCCAACTGCCTGCTGAGCGAAGCTGGCGTTCATTGACTTCAAATGCGGCCTGCAAACTATAGTGCTCAGCATTAAAAAGATAAAAGCCACTCGCCCCGATTTTACGGCTGCGGATATCATCACGCTGAATGATCAGATCTTCTGATTCACCATAGAAGCCACGATAATCCTGATAGTAGAGTTCGTAGCCCCAGTGGTTTTTATAGGAACGAAACTGAATATCACGACGCGTGGTGCTGACATAATCGGCCTTATCGCGATCTGCATACTCATAGACAATCCAGCTGAGGTTATAGCCGTTATAACCCAGGCTGAGTTCTAAACCCCAGGGGCTATTGGGCTGATAGGCCAGGCTGGGCAGATCATCATCGGCTGCAAAATCCAATCGATAATCTTGATAGACAAAGCGGCTGCCGATGGACCAGCGCGATTCGGCCGCGACCCAGTAGGGGGCCTCTGGTGAATCTGGTTCCAGCTCGCCTTGATCCGCAAGGAGTGGGCTGGCAGCCAGCCACATCAGTGCTAGCCAGCCTACCCACAGAGACCGATCTACCATCAGGCGTCGATTGCATCCTTTCATTTTACGAGAGCATCCTTGAGTGGGCCTAATCGATCAAACCACGCGCATACCAGGCTGAGCGCCTGAATGGGGTTCGAGCAGATAGATGCCTTCGCCATCACCTGCCGCCAACACCATGCCTTCAGAAAGGCCGAACTTCATCTGCCGTGGCGCCAGATTAGCGACCATCACCGTCAGCTTGCCTTCCAGATCCTCTGGCTGATAGGCGCTTTTGATGCCAGAAAAGACAGTGCGCGTTTCACCGCCGAGATCCAAGGTCAGCTTGAGCAGCTTATTGGCCTTGGGAACGGCTTCACACTGCACGATGCGCGCAACACGCAGATCCACCTTGATAAAGTCATCAAAATTGATTTCAGCGGCCAGTGGCTCTGCTTCCAGCGGGCTGGGGTCAGTGCTGGTGTTGGTGCCGGCTTTGAGTGCGGCTTCCTGTTCGATATCTTCACGGCTGGCAGCGAGCAGTGCCTCGATCTGGCTGGCCTCGATCCGCGCCATCATCGGCTTGAAGCCTTCTATGGCGTGGTTTTCTAGTGGCTGGCGACGGCTCTCCCAATCCAGTTGGTCCAGACGCAGGAACTGGGCTGTTTTGTCGGCCATTTCAGGAAGAACAGGCGCCAGATAGACCATCAGCACACGAAAGAGATTGATACCGGTGGAGCAGATGGCTTGCACCTGCGCGGCCTGATCTTCCTGCTTGGCTAAGACCCAAGGCGCTTGATCGTTGATCCAAGTATTGGCTTCATCAGCCAGCTCCATAATCTGGCGCAGGGCACGGCCAAACTCACGGCGCTCATAATCTGCGGCAATCGCTTCGCCTGCCTCCACAAAACGCTGATACAACTCAGGGGCGCTCATTGGTGCCAGCTGGCCGCCGCCTTTTTTCACAAAACCAGCACAACGGCTCGCAATATTGACCAGCTTGCCAACCAGATCCGAGTTCACTCTTTGCAGAAAATCATCCAGATTGAGATCTAGATCATCAACGCGATTGGTCAGTTTAGCGGCAAAGTAGTAACGCAATGCCTCAGGATTCAGATAATCCAGATAGGTGCGCGCCTTGATAAAAGTGCCGCGCGATTTAGACATCTTGGCCCCATTGACGGTGACAAAACCGTGGCAGAACACGCTGTTTGGGGTACGAAATCCTGCGCCTTCGAGCATTGCCGGCCAGAAGAGGGCATGGAAGTAGACAATATCCTTGCCGATAAAGTGATAGACCTCAGCCTCAGAATCTGCGTGCCAGTAGTCATCAAAATTCAGGTCTGCACGCTGTTCACACAGATGCTTGAAGCTGGCCAGATAACCAATAGGCGCATCCAGCCAGACATAAAAATACTTACCCGGTGCATCTGGGATTTCAAAGCCAAAGTAGGGTGCATCGCGCGAGATATCCCATTCCTGCAAGCCAGCGCTGAACCATTCCTTGAGCTTATTGGCGATCTGCTCTTGTAAGCGGCCATCTTGGGTCCAGTTTTCCAGAAAGGTCGCAAAATCAGGCAGTTTGAAGAAGAAGTGCTCAGACTTTTTCATCACCGGTGTCGCGCCAGAGATGGCGGAGCGAGGATTGATGAGTTCCGCAGGCGTATAGGTGGCGGCACATTTTTCGCAGTTATCGCCGTACTGATCTTCAGCGCCGCACTTGGGGCAGGTGCCTTTGATAAAGCGATCGGCAAGAAACAGCCCCTTCTCAGGATCATACATCTGCTCGATTTCGCGCGAGGCAATATGGCCTTGCTCACGCAGGCGGGTATAGATCAACTCAGAAAAATGGCGGTTTTCTTCCGAGTGGGTTGAGTGGTAGTGATCAAAGGCAATATGAAAGCCTTGAAAATCAGCATAATGCTCAGCGCGGACACGATCAATCAACTGCTGCGGGGTGATGCCTTCTTGCTCGGCGCGGAGCATAATCGCCGTGCCGTGGGCGTCATCAGCACAGACATAGGTACACTGGTGACCACGGCTTTTTTGAAAGCGTGTCCAGATATCGGTTTGAATGTATTCCAACAGATGCCCAAGATGGATCGGGCCGTTGGCATAGGGCAGGGCGCTAGTAACAAGAATCTGACGTGGTTGGGACATGAAAAACCTGCAAAAAGTATATAAAGAACAAGGCTGGCGTTGCACAAGGCCGCGCCTGCACCAAAGATAGTCGTATTCTGCCAGATCAAGGCCCAGCTTGCAGCTTGAATGTCATCGCGCTGGCACCAGATCACGCCCTTTTTTCGATCTTTTGAGGACCCAAGATGAATGCACCCAGAACCTTAGAAGAACTCAAGCGCCGCCTGCATCTGGCGCAGAGTTCAGGCAGTGAGATCAAGTTAGGGCAGCGTGCGTTGGCGGCCCTGAGTTTACTGATGGATCAGCCAGAAGAAGTGGCCGTGGCGTCTATTTCCAGCCTAGCAGAGCGCACAGGAGTGAATGCCTCAACGCTCAGTCGTCTGGTGAGAAAACTAGGATTTGCCCACTTTGCTGAATTTCAGCTGCTGTTTCGCAAACAGGTCGCGCGGCGAGATCGCACCCGCTTTTATAGCGAT
>SKOQ01000052.1 GCA_007119985.1 Marinospirillum sp. | reverse complement strand
TGACGGCTTACCTGAGCACAGTCATCTACGCTGATGCCTTGATCACTTTCAATATAGATGCGTAATAGGGTATGACGGCCTCGGCCGCTTAATTCTAAGCCCCAGAACTCAAAGCCCAGGGATTGGACGACAGGCTCTATGAGCTGTTCAAGTCGTATATCTTTACTTGCCACGCAAAAGCTCCAGCTGTCTGCCTTGGCAGACCTATGATCACCAGGCCGGAAAACTTCGAAGGATGGTAGGAGTGCACCGCCAGCGCGAAGACTTTTTCGACCTAACAAAAAGCCCCTTTAAAAAGGGGCTTCTGATTAAATCTTGGTAGCGGGGGCCGGATTTGAACCGACGACCTTCGGGTTATGAGCCCGACGAGCTACCAGGCTGCTCCACCCCGCATCAGAGGAAAACACTATACAGACAGAGTCCTTGAAGGTCAAGTTGACTCTTAATTACCTTGGTGCCGAAGGCGGGACTTGAACCCGCACGACCATAAGGCCACCACCCCCTCAAGATGGCGTGTCTACCAATTCCACCACTTCGGCTTAACTAACTTTGCCTTGAGCCATAACACCAGTGACTTAAGGCGGGCAAATGATAGAGGGGCTGCACCAGCTTGGCAACCCCTCGCACCAAAAAAACTAGTTACGACGCCCGTTATCTGAATCATCATCCAGCAGAGGCAGTTGATCACGGCTAAACTGCTCAATGACATCATCTGCTGGCAAGCCTTGATCAGGCGAATGCTGCTGTGTAGCCATATAAGCGAGTAGCAAGCTGGTCGCAAAAAAGGCTGTTGCCAACCAAGCTGTCAAGCGACCTAGAAAACCGAAAGGGCCCAAGCTGCCAAATACCGTGTTGGAAGCACCCCCGCCAAAAGAAGCCCCAGCTTCAGCACCCTTACCCTGCTGCATTAGAATCAGAACTACTAGACCTATCGCCAGCAGAACATGTAAACCTAGAACTAGACTTTGCATAGTCGTTAACTCGCTGCTTGTGCAATTGCTAAAAACTGATCGGCATCTAGTGAAGCGCCACCAACCAAGCCACCGTCAATATCAGGCATCGCAAAAAGGGATGCGGCATTATCCGCCTTTACGCTACCACCATAAATAATCTGAACTTCATCAGCCGCCAGAGCATCCTGCTGACGCAGCCATTGGCGGATAAACGCATGGACTGCTTGCGCCTGCTCCGGCGAGGCTGTTTGGCCTGTCCCTATCGCCCAAACGGGCTCATAGGCAATAACCAGCTTACGCAGCTGCTCAGGTGTTAAGCCGCTTAAAACCTCAGTTAACTGCTCCAGAATCACGGCCTCTGTCTGACCTGACTGACGCTGCTCGAGTGTTTCCCCAATGCAAAAGACAGCTACCAAACCCTGCTCTAGCACCTGCTGCAGCTTGGCAAGAATCAACGCATTACTTTCCTGTTGATATAAGCGCCTTTCTGAATGCCCAAGCAGAACAAAGCGGGCACCCAGGTCGGCTAGCATCGCAGCCGAGACCTCACCGGTATAGGCACCATCACTGGTTGATGCGCAGTCTTGAGCACCCAATTGCCATCCACTGTCCTTTAGATACTCACCGACGAGCGGCAAATAAGGAAAGGGTGGACATATCAGCAACTGACAGCTGAGACCCTGTGCCTGCACCAGGTTCGGCAGGAGCTTAGCCACCTGCGCCCTGCTTGCATTCATTTTCCAGTTTCCGGCTACCAGCTTCTTTCGCATTGAAACATCCAATAGTTCTTGTCAAGGGCGGCAATTCTAGTCAAAAAGCCGCCCCGGCTCAACCTGCAATCTGCGTAATCAGCTCAGCCAGCTCTTCTGCTAAGGATTGCACTTCAGCCTCTTCTTCACCTTCAACCATTACTCGCACCAGAGGCTCAGTCCCCGAGGGGCGTAGAAGCACGCGCCCTCGACCCGCTAGGCGCTGCTCAACATCCTCGACTCGCGCTACGACCTGGGGGTGCCGTAGTAGCGCATCTTTATTCGCTGGAGTGCGCACATTGACCAAAGCCTGGGGCATCTTGTTCAGGCTGTGCAAACAAGTCTCTAGCTTTTTGCCGCTATCTAGTAATGCCTGCAGAACCTGCAAGGCGGCAACAATACCATCACCGGTGGATTGCACATGGCGGCATATTAAATGACCTGAGCCCTCACCACCGAGTAGCCACTGATGCTTTTGCAGCTCAGCCATCACATAGCGGTCCCCTACCTTGGCGCGAACAAAAGGGATATCCAGATCTTTCAGGGCCAGCTCGATGCCCAGGTTGGTCATCTGAGTACCGACTACCCCCCCCTGCAACTGACCTTTTTCTTTCAAGCTACAGGCCAGGATATAAAGCAGCTCATCACCGTCTACCAGCTTACCCGTAGAGGTCACCATCACCACGCGATCCCCATCACCATCAAAGGCAATGCCAAGATCTGCGCCCACTTCCAGCACCCTTGCTTGCAAAGAAAGCGGCTTGGTTGAGCCAAAGTTCTTATTGATATTCAGACCATTAGGCTGCGCACCTATGACATCCACTTCGGCGCCCAACTCGGTAAAAACGGCGGGTGCTATGTGGTAGGTAGCCCCATGCGCACAATCCAGTACGATTTTCATACCCGCAAGGCTGGTGCTGAAAGGCAGGGTGTTTTTGCAGAATTCAATGTAGCGGCCTGCAGCATCATCGATTCGCTTTGCTTTGCCCAGCAAAGCGGGGGCAACCGTTTCCATGGGCTGATCCAGCCAGCGCTCGATTTCAGCCTCAGTTTCATCCGGCAGCTTTTCACCGTTGCCAGCAAAAAATTTGATGCCATTGTCTTCAAAAGGATTGTGTGAGGCGCTGATGACAATGCCCGCATCGGCATGAAAGGTCTGGGTCAAATAGGCAATACCGGGTGTGGGCATGGGACCCAGCAGATACACATCCACACCTGCGGCTGATAGACCTGACTCTAAAGCGGACTCCAGCATATAGCCGGACAGACGCGTGTCCTTACCAATCAGAATGCGTTTTTTACCCTGTTGCGCAAATACCTTACCGGCAGCCCACCCCAGCTTGAGCATAAAATCTGCGGTGATGGGGGCTTCTCCGACCCGTCCGCGAATGCCATCCGTACCAAAATAGTGTCGAGTCATAGCTATCCTGTTGATTGGGTTAAATCGTTTGCAATGCTTGCCATACGGCCAGGCTGTCTCGCAAACCTTTGACCTGATGAGTACGCAAGATCAATGCGCCCTGTTGCGCCGCAATTAAATGCACCGCATGGCTAGCGGCATCTCGCTCTGCTGTTTCCCGCCCAGTGATCTCGCCGAGCATGCGCTTGCGTGATATGCCAACAAGCAAGGGGAAGCCCAAGGCTTGCAGCCGTGGCAACTGCTTTAAAAGCTGCAGATTATGCGTCAGGTTTTTGCCAAAGCCAAATCCCGGATCCAGCAGCAGTCGGTCACGAGCAATGCCAGCCGCTTCCGCTGCAGCCACTCGCATCATCAAGAAGTCTTCAACCTCACTGACCACCTCTTGATACTCAGGCTGCTGCTGCATACTGCCAGGCTCACCCTGCATGTGCATCAAACACACGGGTAATCCGGTTGCAGCAGCGGCCTGCAAGGCACCGGGGCGTTGCAAGGCACGCACATCATTGATCAAGTCTGCTCCGAGACGTGCGGCTTCGGTTATTAATGCAGGGTTACT
>SKOQ01000230.1 GCA_007119985.1 Marinospirillum sp. | reverse complement strand
CCAGTCTCTTGGTAGAACAACAGTTGGCCACTGAGTGGCCAGATCTGGGCACGCAAGAGGGCGAGCAGCCGCAAGGCCATTTTATCTGCTATTGGCGTATTGAGGTGCAGGGCACGCCCGCGCCTCGATTGCGCCGTCTGGATATTGAAGTGGGTATGGAGGCCGCCCGCACGCGGACTCTAGCCCGTGTTTCTGGTTTTGTGGGGCAGCCCTAATGCCGGCCATGCAGAAGTGCCACGCTGGTCAGCCAGGCCGCCCCACTGAAGGCGTGCAGCAGGGATTTACGCTGCTGGAGGTGCTGGTTGCGCTGGCTCTACTGGCCACCTTGGGTGTCGCGCTGACCTTCTTGCTGACGCAGGTGATCGATGCGCGTGATCAGCTAACGCAAAGGCGCACTCAGGGCGTTGATCAACTGGTCAGCTTTGTGCAGCGCGTCGATCGTCAGCTGAATCAGGCCGTGGTGCGCTTTCCGCATGAGTTTGGGCGTCCGCATCAGCAGGCACTGGTGGTCGAGCAGGATAGCTTGCAATGGGTCAGTGCAGGCCAGTGGGTCTTGCCCTTGCAGGACTATGCCACTCGCCTGCGCGTCTGGCGTCTGCGCTGGCTGGCAGAGGAACAGCAGTTGCGTTTGGAAAGTCATGGCTGGCTCGATCTGGCTGATGCCGCGCCTTGGCAGCTGGTTGATCAGCTGGACGGTGTGAGTGAGGTGGAATGGACCTTCTTTCATCAGGGGGCTTGGCAGCGCAATTTGCCAGAAGAGCTGCCGCGTGCGCTGCGTCTGCAGCTGACTTGGCAAGAGGCGGTTTATCAACGTCCTATCTTGCTCCCTGAATGGATCGTGTTGCGCGGTCCCCCAGTTTTGGATGAAACGCCGTGATCCAGCAATCCAGCCAAAGAGCTTGTTCTCGTCTGATACCGCGTGCCGACCAGCAGCGCGGTGTGGCTTTGCTCGCTGTTCTGCTGGTTTTGGTGGTGGTCACCAGTCTACTCGTCCAGCTGCAACAGCAGACACGTCAGGATCTGGCGCTGATGGAAATTCAAGCGCTGCAGCAGCAGGGCTGGGGTTATCTTCTGGGGGCAGAGGCTTTAGGGCGTCAGGTACTGACGGATGGCCGTCTACGAGAGCAGCCGCGCTGGTGGGCCACCTTGCGGGGCGAGCCTCTGGCCTATCCGGTTGATGAAGGCCTGTTGAGTTTGCAGGTGAAGGATCTACGCACCTGTATGAATCTGAATCATCTGGCGGGTATCACCAGTGATGCGGCCAGTGCTGATCTGCCTGAGCTGCTGCCTTGGCGCTTGTACTTGGAGCAGTTGCGGCAGCAGGAGGCGTGGCAGCTGGATTGGTCGCCGGAGGTGTTTTTAGATCGTGTGCGCGATTGGGTGGATGCCGATAGCCAAGTGCTGGAGTGGGGCGCGGAGACAGGGCAGTATTTGATGGCGGAGCCTGCGCGGGTGGCGGCCAACCAGCCGCTGGCCGATCTATCCGAGCTGAATCTGATCTGGCCGGCCTCGCGCGAGCGTCTGGCGCAGTTACCTGCCAGTCTCTGTCAGCTGCCTTCAAACGCGCTGCGTCTGAATGTCAATAATCTGGCCGAGGCAGATTTATTTCTGCTCTGGTCGGTTATGGAAGGGCAGGTCAGCTGGGTTGAACTCCAGAGCTGGTGGAGTGAGCGCCCAGATGTGGGCTACACCAGTTTAGATGATTTTTGGACAGCGCTGAACACGGCAGCCGCTCAGGACCCTCAGTGGAAGAGTCGTGTCAGCGGGCGCTTGATGCTGGTCAGTGATTTTTATCGTTTACAAATAGAGATGCAACTGCATGATATCGATTTGGTTTTTGAAGCGGATCTCTATCTGAGCCCTCAGGCGGAAACGCGGATTTATGCGCGGCGCTGGGGGCCAGTGGATGGACGGCAGAGTTTGGTCGATCAGGTTGTCGAATGAGGAAAGCAGTATGTTCAGTCACCGTTGGCTGCGGCCGGCACTAAGAACACAGCAGCATCAGCCCCATTATCTGCTCTATCTGGGGCAGGAGACGGCAGAAGACCAGCTCTGGGTTGCGCAGGCTGGCCGCTTGCAGCCGCTGGATCTGGCCGATCTTCATGACCGAGGGCCTAGGGTGTCGACTTGGCCAACCTTCGTGCTGCTTGATCTGAAGGCCGTGCGCGTGGATCGGCTGACCCTGCCACCTGGCGTCAAGCCGCAGGAAGCGCCCTTGTTGATCGAAGATGAACTCGCTGAGCCGCTGGAAGCCCTTGAGCATCATGTGTGGCAGCGCCAGGGGCGAGAAATCTTATTGCTGAGCTGGTCACGAGAGCAGCGGCAAGCTTGGCAAGAGCGTCTGGATGCGCTGGAGCTGCGCATTCAGGGGGCCTTGCCCATGTCGCTGGCTTTAAGCCATTGGCATCAGTCGCTGGGCGCGAGGTCGCCTTGGCGTATTGAATGGGGTCAGCGGCGTTTTTTGGTGACGGGCCAGCCCGAAGCCGCGATTTCCTTTCCTGCAGAGTGTGAGTCCTTATTAGCGCAGCAAGCTGGCTTTTTGCGTGCGCTGGAGACCGAGCCACCCATCGAGACACAGGTGCTGGATCAGCAGAGCTGGTCGGCTCTGGATGCGGCCTTGCCCTCTCGCTTATTTCGTTTATGGCGACCCCAGATGGGCGCGCAGTGGTGTCAGCAGTGGCGTTCTTGGCCTTGGCAAAAAATCAGGCCGCTCGCCCCTTGGCTGTTGGCCGCCTGTCTCTGGCCTTGGGCTACGGCGGCGATTGTACCTGCGCAGGATTGGCGTACACCCTTGGCTCCCTTGCTGGATGTCTCGATGAGAACGCCGGAGCAGGCCCGTCTTGATTTACAGCAGCGCCTAGAAGCCGTACAGCAGCTGCGAGAACGCCAGCATCAAGCCTTGAGCCTCTGGGAGCCCATTGCGCAGCAACTCGCACAGCAATCCAGTTGGCGCTTGGTGGCTTGGCAAGCGGATGCGCAGGGATTGCGTATTGGGCTGCAAGGCGTGCAAGAAGATCAGCGCAGAGAACTAGAAGCCTTAGGTGGCCGCTGGGAGTTTGCTGAACAGCAGGCGCAAGGTCAGTGGCACTTTGAATGATCGCAAGAGGTAGGCAATGTTAAGAGTGTGGCAGGAATTCTGGCAGCAGCGCGCACCGCGTGAGCAGGCCTTGTTGCGCTGGGGTGGACCGCTCGCCCTGCTGCTGGTGTTGTATTTGCTTGTTGGGCAGTTGAATCTGCGCTGGCCTCAAACCAGTCATACCCTAGATGCCTCGCCTCAGGCGCTGGACTTATTGGCTGAGCAGGCACAGCGCCATCTCCGCCCCGTGCAGCCGATGACAGCAGATCGCTGGCGCTTGCTGCTGCGTGAACAAGGTTGGCGTGAGACCCAGGTGCTTGAGCAGGATGGAGGTTGGCAGGTGTCTGGCCAAGTCCAGCGGCCCCAGCAGGTTGAGGCCGTGTTGAACTGGGCGCAGCAGCAGGGATGGCTTTGGACCAGTGTCGCCTTAGAAGGTCAGCCTCTGCAAGTGCGCGTGCAGCTGGTGGCCTTTCCATAACAGGAGCGGATGGATGAAGCGAATCAAAAAAGCCCTCTGGGTGAGCCTGAGTGGGATGCTGCTCAGCGTTTTTTTTCTATTGGCGCTGGTCTATCAAACCCCAGCGGTGTGGATCACCCATCAACTTGAAAGCCGCTGGCCCGAATTACGCTTTGTTGGCGTCACAGGGCATCTCGGCCAAGGTCGTATTGAACAGCTACATTGGCAGGATTGGCGCCTTGATCAGCTTGGTTGGCGCTGGTCGCTACTGTCCTTGGTGCTGCTGAATCCGCGCTTTGAGGCCACGCTTGGCGAGGAGGCGGCTTGGCACGCTCAGCTGAGTGCCACACCTTGGGGCCGTATGGATCTTGGTTTGAGCGCGGGTGATCTGCGTGCGCTGCCTCAGGGAGCAGGGCTGGATCTGGCTGGTCGGTTGAATGGTCACTTGGCGTTACAGGCCAACTGGCAACAGGCCAGTTGTGTCGGGCTGGAAGGCCACTGGCAGGGTGAGTTGCAGCTGCTGGCGCCTTTGCAACTGGATCTAGGCGCGGTGTTTTTTGAAGCCGATTGCGCGGATGTGCAAGAGCTGTACTGGCAGCTGCGTGCGGTTGAGGATCAGCATCGCCTCACCTTGGAAGGCAGCCTGCTGGCGCAGCAATGGCGCTTTCAGGGGCAGGCGGATCTGGATACCGCCAGTCCGTTGCTGAGCTGGATGTCTCTTTTGCGTTGGCGCAGTGTTCCCAGCCAGACGCCCGGCTTGGAGCAGGGGTTTCAAGGGCAGGCCAGCGGACGTTGGTAGCGATCCGCTGGTTCTGCTGAGTTTCAGGGGCGATGCCAGGCGGCGGCAATCAGCCTGACCCGCCCAGAGCGCAGATTCTCCGCCAGATTGCGCCCCATCTGCACAAAATCAGCCCCAAAAATCAGCTGCGGAGTCAAGATACCGGCCTGACCGCGAGCTTCACGTTGCGTATGCTTGCTGCGCCAGGCCGTCGCCGCCGCGCTGATATCTTGATGATAATCCTGCACCAGTCCAGCTTGCAGCAGCCGCTGGTAGAGGGCTTCGGGTGTCAGTAGATGGCTCTGCTCAGCCTGACGCGCCCAAGGGACAGGCAGCAACAGGGGTTCGGTGTTCTCGCCCTGCACAACCTCATGCAACAGCAGTTGGCCACCTGGCTTGAGCAGACGGTGAATCTCTGCCAGTACAGGGGTCAGATCGGGCATATTGAGCAGGCTATGCTGGCAGAGGACATAATCAAAGCTCGCCTCGGCCAGCGGCAGGTGTGCTGCATCGGCGCAGACAAAAGAGCAGCAGGATGCCAGCCCCGTCGCGGCGGTCAGCTGTTCGGCAACCTGAATAAACTCCGGTGTGATATCCACCCCGAGTGTTTGGCAGCCATACTCATGGGCGAGCAGGCGACTGCTGCCACCCGTGCCACAGCCCAGATCGAGCACCTGGGCCGGCGCACTGAGCCCAACCGCCTCAATCAGCTGGCGGGTCGCCCGCCGTCCCCCCACATGCAGTTGATCCAGTGGCGCCAGATCATCCAGTGTCAGTTGATGAGGGTTCAGGCCTTCGGCTTCCAGCGCCTCGCGCAAGCGCTGCGGCAGATGGGCATCGGCATAGTGGCTGTTCATCTTTTTATCCTTGTGCTGATCAGATGCTGAGGCAGAGATACTTCATTTCTAAGTATTCATCAATGCCATGCGTTGAACCTTCACGGCCTAAACCTGAAGATTTGATCCCGCCAAAGGGAGCGACTTCATTGGAGATCAATCCCGTATTGATGCCGACCATACCATATTCTAGTGCCTCGGCAACGCGCCAGACGCGGCTCAAATCGCGGGCATAAAAGTAGGCCGCCAGTCCAAATTCGGTCGCATTGGCCAGTGCAATGACTTCTGCCTCATCATCAAAACGAAACAAGGGGGCGAGGGGGCCAAAGGTTTCTTCACGCGCAACACGCATGGTGGACTGAGCTTCGGTCAGAATCACCGGTGCCATAAATGGTGCGCGGCAGCTGGCAGGGGTGTTATAGATTTGTGCGCCTTGTGCCAAGGCATCCTCAAGATGGTCATTCACCTTGTCAACAGCCTGCTGGTTGATCAGCGGGCCAAGATCTGTGTCTGGATCGAGTCCATCGCCGACTTTCAGCTGAGCCACGGCGGTGGCAAACTTCTCTGCAAAGGCTTCATAGACGCCGGATTGAATATAGAAGCGATTGGCACAGACACAGGTTTGTCCCGCATTGCGATACTTGGCGATCAGTGCGCCTTCTACTGCGGCATCCAGATCGGCATCGTTGAAGACAATAAAGGGGGCGTTACCACCGAGTTCCAGCGACAGTTTTTTCAGCGTGGGTGCACACTGCGCCATCAGCTGGATGCCGACGGCGGTGGAGCCAGTAAAGGAGAGTTTGCGTACAAGAGGGCTGGCGCAGAGGGTGGTGCCAACCTCTTTCGCGGCCTCGCTATCGGCTGTGATGACATTCATCACCCCCGGAGGAAAACCAGCGCGATCCGCCAACTCCATCAGGGCCAACGCCGTCAGCGGTGTCTGTGATGCTGGTTTGATCACCAGTGTGCAGCCTGCGGCAAGAGCCGGAGCGGCCTTGCGCGTGATCATCGCGGCAGGGAAGTTCCAGGGTGTAATCGCGGCGACCACACCGACGGGCTGTTTCAGCACCATCAAGCGCTTATCAGCCTGAGGGCCAGGGAGCACCTCGCCCTGCACCCTTTTGGCCTGCTCAGCAAACCATTCAATGAAAGAAGCGGCATAGCTGACTTCGCCTCGGGCTTCTTTCAGGGGCTTGCCTTGTTCTAGCGTCATGATGCGCGCAAGGTCTTCTTGATGCTCGATCAGCAGTGCAAACCAGCGTTTCAGTAAATCCGCGCGTTCCTTAGCGGTGCGTTGCTTCCAGGGCTCTAAAGCCGCTTGTGCTGCTTGGATCGCGGCCTCAGTCGCTGATGCGCCAAGGCTAGGAACCTGGGTGAGTTCTACGCCCGTGGCAGGATTGATCACTGCATAGGTGGTTTCTGCCGTGATCCATTGGTCGCCAATTTTAGCTGCACTGCGCAATAAGCTGGGGTCTTTAAGTCCGAGTGAGGGTGGAATAGACATCATGCTGGCATCCTCTTTTTCAGTAGAGCGAAGATAAAAAGTTGATCATTTGCGCAGCAGCATAACAGTCGACTAGAGACCGAGCCAGCAGAGAACGCCTCAAAAAATGCTGTCAAGTGTCCACAGCTTAAAAATAAGCTTGAATTGTGAGACATCTTGCCGCTGAGCTTGTTGATAACCTGCTGAGCTGGATTGAAGCTGGCGGAACGGACGGCTGAAAAAAGTCAATATCTTGACAGCCTGTATTTATAAAAATCGATTAAAAACAAGGGTTTATTTTTTCATGTGCTTTGTCTTGTTGGTTGGTGCTTTGTCTACTTCCTTAACTGGTGTCTTTTTAGCCAATTTGTCATCAGGCTAGTTTTAATGGGGCTGAGCGCGGCTTGATCAAGGCTTACTCACAGTTTTATCCACAGAGTTTGTGCATAACTCAGCCTATGCAGGTGGGTTTTTTTATGCGTCAAAAGGAGAATAAATAGCGGTAAAAGGGAGGCTGATGACCTTGCTTTTTCGGCGATGTTTTCTCAAATCGCAGGCAAAAAAAAGAGCAGCTTCGAGCTGCTCTGATGGAAACCCCATCGAGTGATTGACGATAAGAAAAAAGGACTGCTGAGTGATATTTTGGCCGGTGCAGATAGGCATCAACATCGGCCAGAAAACTAAAAATCGACCACCTGCTGTAAGCGGGGTTGCTGATAACGCAACAGGGCAGTGTGGATGGCGCTATCAGGATCTTGCTCTAGCCACTCGATCAGATAGGGCGGCAGATCATCGCGCTTGGCAATTTGTAGGCGGATCGCGGCTTCATCATCCTGCGCTAAGCGCTCTAGGCTGCTTTGGCTCAGCTGCGGATGACGTGCCACCATCAAGCGTACTTTGGGGTTGCTGTGATCGGCGAGCTGATCGGCCAGACCAACCGGAATATGAGGATTCTGTGCAAGCAAAAAGGCCAAGTGTGGGTGCTGGGTGTAAATGGTCTCCCAGCTAGTGGAACTGGCGGTAAGATGCGTTGCCCAATAGCGCTCAAGCGGGCGAGGGCTGAGGAGTAACTCTTCGAGCTGATGGGTATTCAGCATGTTAAACGTCTCCAGGGGCGGGTAGCCCAAAATCAGTAGACGAAAGTATAATGCTCTTGTAGTTTTATGACAAGACTGCAGGCAAAGAAAAAATCTTCTCTTTTGTTATAGAAACTAAACCAAAAGATATAGATAATAAGCATCGCCAAAAAGTAGACTTTTGAGTATACTGAGCGTGTAGCTCTTGTATGAAATAACTGTTGGTCTAGACAAGAGTCCTGAGCAGGCCCGCCACAAGTGTGCCTGCTGAGGATTTTCGGCAGGGTTGCTGGTTGTTTTTAGATCTTATCCATTGATAAATGAGGTTTTTCTGATGAGTCAGCGTAAACAGCGCAGCAATAACTCAAGTGAGATTACCCTGGATGCCGCCGAGCGTGTTGCCAAGAACCTAGGGCCAGGTAAGGTCAGTTTAGATTCGGTCGCGAAGGAAGCGGGTCTCACTAAAGGCGGAGTGCTGTATAACTTCCCAAGCAAAACGGCGCTGATTGAAGGGATGCTGAGCCGTTTGATTCGCACCACCTCGGGCTTGTATGAGCAGTCTTTAGAAGAAGTCCAAGGGCACCCCAAGGCTGCTTTGGTGGCGAATTTGAAGGTGGCGCAAGGGATTAATGATATTAGTCCACAGATCCCGATGGCGATTCTAACTGGTGTGGCGCAAAAGCCTGATCTATTGAAACCTTTGCGTGAGGTTCTGACAGAGCGCTATCAGCGTATGGCCGCTGAGAATGCAGACAGTCCAGAGGCAGAAGTCATGTGGTTGGCGGCAGAAGGCATGCAGTTGTTGGAGCTACTGGGGATTCAGCCTTTTACACCGGAACGTAAAGAAGAGATCTTTGCTTATCTGCTCGAAAAAGGCCAAGCTCAGTAAACGTGGGTCGTGATGGCTCTGTCTCGGTACCTTGTGCTGGGCGGGGCCTTTTGATTGGTAGTTGGTTTTGCTGATGGATTCCAAGGAGAAGCACCGATGTTGCACTGGCTTGCAATAAAACACCCTTTCCGTTACAGCTTATGGCTGCTTTTGTGCTGTGGCTTGTTGATCACGAATGCGCAAGCGAATTCAGAGCGTGTCTCTAGTGTGCGCTTAGAGACACTCGGGGAGTACCAGCTGCAAGAAAGCCGTCGTTTTGTGGGGCGAGTCGATGCGATTAGTAGTGTGGATCTGGCCTTTCAGGTGGCGGGGCAAATCCATCAGCTTCCGATTACGCCAGGTCAGGTGATTCCACGTGGTCAACTGGTGGCGGCTTTAGATCCCACAGATTATCAACTGGCACTGCGTCGTGCCCAAATTCAGCTTGATCAAGCCCGCCGTGATGAAGAGCGTAAGCGTTCTTTGCTAGGGAATAATGCCATTCCACGCGCGGTCTATGAAGAGGCTCAAGATCAGCTGCGTTTGGCTGAAGTCGGTCTTGAAGTCGCGCAGCGCAATTTAGAACTGACGCGCATTGAAGCGCCTTTTGATGCCTTGGTTGCGCGTCGTTTAGGTGAAAATTACAATCTTGTTTCTTCCGGCCATCCTGTCGTGCGCGTGCAGGATGTCACCGAATTGCGTGTGCATATTAGTATCCCTGAAGATCTCATTGGTCGTATTGATCAGGCCGAACACTTTTCTGCCGAATTGATTTTACCTTCTTCTCTCCAATCTGCAGATGACACCGAGCAGCGTATCGAGCTGGAATATCGTGAGCATGTCACTGAGCCAGATCCGATTGCTCAAACCTACCGTGTTACCTTGGGCTTTCCACGCCAAGCCAGCCCTGATCTTTTACCTGGTCGCACTGTGAGCGTGGTGGTGCGTAGTCAGGCTGTGCTGGAGCAGCAGGAGCTCACTTTACCTGCCTCCGCTTTACAAACTCAGGCCGATGGCCAGGTTTATGTGTGGATTTATCAGTCAGATTCACGTCAAGTGAGCCGTCGTACGGTGCGTGTGGGCCAGCTGACAGGTGAGCGCGTGCGCCTCATTTCTGGTGTTGAGCCTGGCGAGCAGGTGGTGACTTCAGGGGCCAGTCGTTTACAAGAAGGGATGCGTGTGCGTCCTTTTGAGCAGTTTAACTAAGCCTAGTGCAGAGGCAGGGAGTCAAGAATGAACTGGGCACGTCTATCGATTGAAAAACCCCTCGCCACCTGGCTGTTGGTCTTGGTGTGCCTCCTGGGGGGGATCTGGGCGCTGATGACCTTGGGGCGTTTAGAAGACCCGAATTTTGCGATTAAAAAAGCGCTGGTCGTCACCCTCTACCCTGGAGCGACAGCGCAAGAAGTTGAAGAAGAAGTCACCGAGCATATTGAATCTGCCATTCAGCAGTTGCCGCAGCTGCGACATATCACCTCGCGCTCCATGCCGGGACGCTCTGAAATCACGGTGGTGATTGAAGATCGCTATACCACTGATGCTTTGCCTCAGGTGTGGGATGAGTTGCGTCGTCGCGTTTCAGATGCGCAGTCCGCCTTGCCGCGCAGTGTTTATCCTTCGCGGGTGGTGGATGATTTTGGCGATGTGTTTGGCATCTTCTATGCGGTAACGGCTGAAGGCTTCAGTGATTATGAGCGTCGTGAATTAGCGCGCTTTTTGCGCCGTGAATTGCTCACTGTGCCTGGTGTGGCGCGGGTTGATACCGCTGGTGAGCCAGAGGAGGTTTTTTATCTCGATGTCTCGCACCAGCGTTTAACCCGCTTGGGCCTGCCTGTTGAGATGCTACTAGCAGCCTTACCGCGTGAGAACTCAGTTGAACAAGCCGGTGCGCAGCGTGTCGGCGATCAGCATTTGCGCTTGGTGGTACCGCCTGGTTTGGATTCGATTACCACTTTGGAAGAGTTACGCGTAGGACCTCCTGGCGGCACACAGCAGTTGCGTTTGCGTGATCTGGCGCAGGTTCAGCGCTTACCTAGCGAGCATCCCCAGCAGTTGATTCGCTTTAATGGTGAGCCGGCTTTTTCTCTGGCCATCGCTGGCCTAGCCAATGCCAATATTGTTGATGTCGGCCATGCAATCGAAGCGCATTTGGCCAGCCTTGGACATCGTTTGCCCTTGGGCGTTGAGCTGAATCCTGTTTATCAGCAGCACCAGATTGTGGATCAATCGATTAAAGACTTTCTCATCAATCTAGCGGCCTCAGTCAGTATTGTGATTCTGGTGCTCTGTGTCTTTATGGGTTGGCGCGTCGGTTTGGTGGTGGGGAGTACCTTGCTGCTGACGGTGATGGGCACCTTGCTCTTTATGCGTTTACTCAGTATCGAGATGGAAAGGGTCTCACTGGGGGCCTTGATTATTGCCATGGGAATGCTGGTTGATAATGCCATCGTGGTCGCCGAAGGCATGTTGATGAATATTCAAAAGAAAATGCGCCCTCTGGAAGCCGCTGAAGAGGCCGTGAGCCGCACCAAGATGCCTTTGCTCGGCGCGACGGCCATCGGTGTATTGGCTTTTGCAGGGATCGGCTTGTCTTCGGATATTACCGGCGAGTTTTTATTTTCCTTGTTCCAAGTGATTGCCATTTCGCTGGCATTAAGCTGGCTGTTGGCCGTGACTGTGACGCCTCTGCTGGGCTTTTATCTGCTGGGTCGTCAGGCCGGTGCAGCGTCAGAAACGGCGGCTGATCCCTATGCAGGACGCAGCTACCAGCTCTATCGTGCGCTGCTCGTCAAGTTAATGGCACGCCGCCGCACAACCTTGGTGCTCTTGTTTGCACTTACATTAAGCAGCTTTTACGGCTTTACTTGGGTGCGTCAGGCTTTCTTCCCTGATGCCAATACACCACTGTTTTATGTGCACTATCAGCTGCCCCAAGGTTCAGATATCCGCGCCACCGCAAGAGATGTGGCGTGGATGGAGGAGCAGCTTTTGCAAGATGAGCAGGTGGTCAGTGTGAGTAGCTTTATTGGTCAAGGCGCCAGCCGCTTTATGCTGACCTACAACCCTGAGCAGCCAGATCCGGCCTATGCTGAGCTGATTGTGCGCGTTGAGCAGCTAGAAGCGATTAACCCACTGATTGAACGCTTGCAAGAGCGCTTTGAACAGCAGGGGGCCTTGCAAGGTCAGGTGCGTTTTGAGCGCTTGGTCTTTGGTCCGGGGGCCGATGCCAGTATCGAAGTGCGTTTTTCGGGTTCGGATACACAAAAACTGCGTGAGCTGGGTGAAACCCTGACCCAGCAGTTGCTGACTGAGCCCCTGCTGCGAGATGTACGTCATAACTGGATGGAGCAAGAGCTGGTGCTGCATCCCGTCATGCAAGAGGATCGCGCCCGCTTTGCTGGAATCAGCCGCTCTGATTTAGCCCAAGCCTTGCGCTTTGCCACTGAGGGCTTGTCCGTCGGTCAGTATCGCGAGGGTGTGGAGCGCTTGCCGATCATTGCCCGCCTCACGCAGGAAGAGCGCCTTGACTTGAGCCGTTTGGCAGAGCGCCAGATCTGGAGCCCAGTTGAAAAAGCTTATGTGCCGATGGATCAAATCGTCGAGCGCTTTGAGCTGGTGGCCGAAGAATCGCGCATCCATCGCCGCAACCGCCTGCGCACGCTGACGGTTCAGGCTGAGCCTGCACTCGATGTCAGCACGCATGAAGCTTATATGCGCGTGCGGGCATTGGTTGAGCAGATGGATCTGCCGACTGGCTATCAGGTGGAGTGGGGCGGTGAGCAGGAATCCTCCTCTGATGCTAAAAAAGCCTTGGGCGTGCAGCTCCCCGTGAGTTTCTTAGCCATGTTTGTCATCACGCTCTTGCTCTTTGGGCGGGTTAAGCAAGCCCTGGTGGTGTGGTTGGTGGTCCCGATGGCGACTGTCGGTGTGGTGCTGGGCCTGCTGCTCTCTGGCCAGCCCTTTGGCTTCTTGTCCTTGCTTGGTTTCTTGAGCCTTTCAGGGATGCTGCTCAAAAATGCCATAGTGTTGGTGGATGAGATCGATCAGCAGCGCCAAAATGGCACGGGTGGACGAGAGGATCTGCTGCAAGCCAGTGTCAGCCGTTTACGCCCTGTCTTTTTGGCCGCAGGCACCACCTTGCTGGGGATGTTGCCGCTGCTTTTTGATGCCTTCTTTGCCAGCATGGCGGTGACCATTATGGCCGGTCTGGCCTTTGCGACCTTGCTCACTTTGGTGGTCGTCCCGCTGCTGTATCTGAGCTTTATTCCTGAAGCTGGTCAGGTTGAAGAGGCCCGTGCGTGATCTGCGCCTCAGTGAAGAAGAATCAGTGAGGTGTCATCCATTGCATGGCAATGCGCGCTCATCGCCATCAGTGTGATAGAAACCAGCAGCGCGACACCATCATCAGCGCGATAGAAAAGGGAGCCCAGTTCAGGCTCCCTTTTTTCATCCAGATCGATCTGAAATGCGCAGCGCTTTTAGTGCTCTTCTGTGGTTGAAGCTGGTGCGTTTGGCAGAATCAGGTTCAACAGGATGCCAATCACCGCCGCAAGGCCAACACCTTGCAAGCTCCACTGGCCTTGCCCTAAATGCAGACCGCCAATACCGACGACTAAAATCAGTGAGGCAATGCACAGGTTGCGCGGTGCGGTGAGATCCAGCTTGGCGCGGCTGAGAGTGTTCATCCCCACCAGTGCAATCGAACCAAACAGCAGGATCATGATACCGCCCATAACAGGAGTGGGCAGTGT
>SKOQ01000087.1 GCA_007119985.1 Marinospirillum sp. | reverse complement strand
CTTCTTCTGTGCGATAGCCTAGAGCGGCCGCAAACTGATGGTTGTCCACACTGGGTGCAGCTTCATCAAGCAAAAAGCGTCTTAAGCCCGCTGCATCGGCGTAGCGAATACGGATAAAGCGTTCTTCAAGTGGCGCGAGTCCCTCAGCAGCTCGCGCGGCTGCGCTTTCCTGCTCGGCCAGTTGTGCCAGCTCATTGGCTGGAGCCACATAGAGTACATTCCCTGTCTGGCGACTGGCGAGGTTTTGGGTGGTGAGAATTAAATCCAGTGCTTGATCGGATGGGATGTCTTCTAAACGCAGGCTGATACTACCGCTCACGGCAGGGCCAGCGATCAGATTTAATTCGAGTTCTTCGGCAATCAAGGTCAGTAGTTGGCGGACAGGAATCTCCTGGAATTGAAAGCTCATCCGCTCGCCTGTGTAACGAAAGCGACGTTGTGTGCTGGTTGCTTCAGCGTCAGTGATGCGTGATAAATCCAGTATCCACTGCTGGTTGAGTTGAGAAATCACATGATGCATAGGTTCTTGCAAGGTCAGGCTGACCCGCCCTGTCTCTTGTCCTTGTGACAGCGCAATCTGGGTGACGGGGGTGGCAAAGTCACGCGCATCAAATTGATTGAGAAAGGCGGCTTCAATCTGGGTGTGTGCAAACTCCACTTGGAGCTCACCCTGATCTGTCTGACTGAGCTGTGCCTGGGGTGGTGTGCCAGCAAAAGTCAGCAGTAACCTTGCCTGGCCTGTGCCAGTACGTTGGAAATCCATACTGGTGATCTGGTGCTGGGCCAGCAGTTGGCTGCTCAGCAGAAAACAAACCAGCAAGCAGGTGCCTTGGGCAAACTGACGAAGACGAGGCGCTATCAAATACGGCATAAGGTATCCTACCGAGCAATATGAAGGTGATTTTCTCTTTCCTGCCACTGGCCCTGAGCGTTCATATAAAGCTCAGTCAGTGTCAGCCCTTGGGCGTCAATTCTGGTGATGCGTCCGTGATTGCGTCCCATATAATCGCCTCGACCCACTGAGTGCAGTTGTCGGTCTGGGGCCAGAATCAGTGCGGTCAGTTGTCCACGACGTTCGATAATGCCGCTTAAGCGCAGCTGTTCTAGCGTCCAGTTTTCCAGCACTTCGGGTTTTCGTTCCAGATCTGGCATTAAGCCAGATGCGGCTTGGGCCAGATTGAGGCTGACAGGCTCGCGGCTGGATTGAAAGGGGTCGCGTGCACTGGCTTGATGATAATGGCGCACTGCAATCTGGGGGATCTCAGGCAGTGGATCGATCCGGCCTTGAGGGCGCGCACGCATGGCATCAAGCTCAGCCTGCAAGGCTTCTATTTGTGGTGATGGGCCACAGGCAGCCAGGCTGAATAAACTCAGTAGCAATAAGAATCTGGGCAGTGTTAGGCGAGAAGACTGAATGATGTGCCTGTTCATGGCGTGTCTCCTTGATCTTCTGGCGCATCATAACGATAGGTTTTGGCTTGCAAAGACAAGGTCAGCTTTGAGGCTTGACCCGATGTGGGTTGTAGCTGGAAATCATGGAGTGTGATCACCCGATCGAGCTGGCTGATTCCTTCAATAAAAATGGCGAGCTGGTGATAGTCGCCCCTGACGCGGATTTCAAAAGGCAGCTCGGCATAGAAATCGCCGCGAGTCTCGGGGCGTAACTCGAGCGCGAGCACTTCAAGCGATTGTTGATCAGCTTGGCGCTGAATGTCTTCTAGTAAGCGTGGCACTTCGCTGGCCGCTGGGAGCTGGTCGAGTAGATGCTCTAAGCGCTCTTCGATTTCAGCCATCTGTGCACGATAGGCTGGAAGGTGAGCGGCCTGAAAGGCTTTTGACTGGTAAGCCTGCAACAGACGGGCTTGCTCAGCCTGCATTTGTTCCAGTTGCTCGTTATTCTGGCTGAGCACTAGCCAGTGAGCGGCAAAGGTAGTAAGGCCTAAAATCAGCAGCAAAGAGAAGATCTTGACTAGGTCAGGCCACTGGCCCGCACGCTGTAAGTCAAGATCATCTGCATCCATGCCTTTAAGTGCACGCAGTTGGCCTGCAAACCAGTGGCGCAGTTGGCTGAGATGCTGGTTCATCCGCTGCCTGAGAATCGCAAGGTTCATAGGAGATCCGTTCGTCAGAATGAAAGTGGAACCATCAGGTTAAAACGGTGGCTTAGGCTCGTCTCTTCGGCATTGATGCTTCGCAGAATTGGAGCGCGAAAAGCAGCCTGAGATTCCAGTTGGCGCATCCACGCGGATAAAGCTGGCGTCGGATAAACCCGGCCTTGGAGCTGTAGCTCACGCCCCTGGCGGCGAGCGGCGGTCAGCTGTACACCATCATGGTTGCTGGCGGCGAGTTGATCAAAGATATCGAGTGTTTGGAAACGGTGCGCCTGCAGACCTTCGATCACTTGGATGCGATGGAGAAGGGTGTCCTTCTTTTGTCGTAACTGGCCGACTTCGGCGATTTCCAGATCTAAAATCTGTGTGCTTTGCTGAATCATCTGGTTTTCTTGAGTCAGAGCTGCCAAGGCCTGCTGGCTAGAGAAATAGGCCAAGCCACTGATCAAGAGACCTAAAGCGCAGGCCAGCACACTGAGTAGAGTGAATTGCTTTTGGCGTTTTTCACGTCGCTCTTCACGCCAGGGGCGTAGGTTGATGCCTTGGTTCATGCTTTAGACCTCCATTCTCATCGCCAATCCACAAGCCACCATCATCGCAGGGGCATCCTTTGCTAGCGCTTGCGCATTGACGTTTTCACCAAGTGTCATTTTGGCGAAAGGATTGGCGAGACTGGTTGGGCTGCCAAGGTGGTCTTGTGCAAGCTCGGGCAGGCCCTCAATAGCGGAGGAGCCGCCAGCCATAATCAGATGGTCAATATCATGGTAGGAGGTGGAAGAGTAAAAAAGTTGCAGCTGGCGCTCGATCTGTTGCACCGCTGCCTGCTTAAAGGGGAGAAGAATCTCGCTTTCATAGTCTGCGGGTAGCTGCCCAGTTTTCTTCGCATAACCGGCTTCTTCGCGTGAGAGGCCGTAGTGGCGTTGGATTTCATCGGTGAGCTGCTTGCCACCAAAGACCTGATCGCGGCTATAGATGATCTCACCATCTTTTAAAATATTGAGGGTGGTCAGCGTGGCACCGATATCGGCAACGGCAATCAAAGAGCGCTCTTGTGTTGGCGGTAATTGGCCAATTAACAGCTGAATTGCGCGCTCAATCGCATAGTTTTCGACATCAATGACCGTGGATTCTAGCCCCGCAGCCTCAAGGACTTGGTCGATCGAGCTGGTGATTTCTTTACGGCAGGCGACCACCAAAACAGGCTGTTGTTCGTCATCTGGGTTGAGCGGGGGTAAGCGCTCAAAGTCGATCGCGACCTCGTTGAGTGGATAAGGAATATGCTGATCCGCTTCAATCATAATCTGGGCTTCGATCTCATCATCATTGAGATAGCGAGGCAGGCTCAGTGTGCGTGTAATCACCGCTGCCGTAGGTACAGCAACAGCCGTACGTAGGGTGCTGGGATGGGTACGATCAATCACCTTGCGAATGCTGCGTGCCACGGAGCGTGGATCTTTGATGCGTCGATCACTGACCGCGCCATTGTCTAAAGGCGCAACACCATAGCTGGCGACCTTGAATCGGGAGCCAGCTGGGTGGATCTCGAGTAGCTTGACAGCAGAAGCCGAGATATCTAAACCAATCAGCGGTTTATTTTTTGGCTTCCAAAATAGGGGTGACGGCATCCTGAGTGGCATAGTCAAACTCTTTTTGGGTGATCGTCGAG
>SKOQ01000014.1 GCA_007119985.1 Marinospirillum sp. | reverse complement strand
TGAGTCTCACGCAACCTGCTGGTACTTACCATATGGGCATGACGTGGAAGGATGATCATCTGTGGATTCAATCCTATGATCCGCGTACGAATGAGTGCCTGTTTCGCGAATACTCGCGTGGCAGTGTCTTGCAAGGTGAGGTGCGGGTACGCCAGTGCAATCCTGTACATCAATTAAGAGATCAGCCGATCCAGCAACACACTGCGCCATTGATCGAACGCAGTGGTGCCGAATCTGAGCTGTGACCTGCTTTTCCTTGGTCAGCGCATCCATCAGCGATGATCAGGGACCTCGATACAGCCTAGGCAGCGCATAAAGGTCGCACTGGCGGGGCGGCGCACTAAAGTTTCGGCCGCTTCATCAATGCTGCCGCTGAGTGCGGTCACAGGTAAAGAAAGCGTAAAGAGCGCGGTACCCGCCAAGGTACTGACAAATAACACGGGTCGAGCAATCAGGAGATCCGTAGTCATGGCAAAGATGGCTTGATCCCCTTCGGCCTTCAGATAGTAGTCTCGTGCTTGAGCTGGGCTCACAGAGCTGATCAGCAAGAGCAGTAAGAGAGCCCAAGCGAAGATGATGGCAGAAGGCTTCATAGAGTGCGGACGTGTGGTCGATAAATCAGGCATAGCGTAAATCCTCTTGATCAATAGCGGTCTTCCATCTTGCCGGTGTGGCAGAACAACGAGCATCGGGTCTAGCGCTAAAAACGATAAACCAGTCCTGCACTGGTCACCTTGTAAGCGTCAGAGCCCAGATCTGCATAGCGAAGATATTCTAGGTTGAGGCCAAACTCGCGCGTGATCATCACATCCACGCCCAAGCCCAGCGCGAGATCAGTGTAGTTCTCGTGCTCCTTTCCAGTGATAGGGCGTTCTAGGCTACGCCGGCCATGCAGGACGCCTGTGACTAGATAAGGGCTGATAGAGCGCCAGTGGGCATCTACTCGGGCAAGGGCACCGACCTGGTAGTCCTGCTTAAAACGCCAGCCATTTTCCTCTGGGCGTTCAAGATCTGTGGCAACACGCAACTCGGTTGCGAACCAATCGCTGACTCGGCCACCGAGCCGAAGCTGTAACGCGTTGTTGGTCAGTTCTCCATCGGGGAAGCCGAGATCATCCATAAAGGGTTGGTGATCTGTGTGGACGTAGTTCACTCCAAGATAACCAGAGGGTAAGGCCGACTGGGCTAGGAGAGAGAGGCTCGTGCAGCTCAGGCCAAGTGCAAACAGAATTTTTCTGGACATGTGCATAGGGATACCAAAGAATAAAGTTACGAAGGCTAGTCAATCTAGCTCTGATTGTAAACTATCGTAAATCTTAGAGGTAAGGATGCAGATCAAGTTTCTGGGTGCTGCGCAAGAAGTCACTGGCTCATGCCATCTCATACAAGTCGGTCGCCAGCAGATCCTGCTCGATTGTGGTTTGATGCAGGGAGGGGGAAAAGCTCGTGAGATCGAGGCCAATGCAGAAGCTTTCCCTTTTGATCCTTCTCAACTTGATGCGGTGGTCTTGAGCCATTCCCATCTCGATCATTCTGGGCGGATTCCGCTGCTGATCAAGCAGGGGTTCAAGGGCAAGATTTATACCCATCGTGCTTGCCAGGCCATGTGCCGCATTATGTTTTTAGATGCCGCCCATATTCATGAGCGAGATGCCATCACTCAGAATCGCAAGCGTGAGCGCAAGGGGTTGCCCTTGGTGGAACCGCTGTATGTTACCGAAGACGCCGAGAAAGCATTGCAGCATTTTCGCGGTATGGATTATGGCGAGCCCTTAAAGGTAGCCGATGGCGTTGTGGTCACGCTCTTTGATGCTGGGCATATTCTTGGCTCTGCCATCGTCCAGGTTGATCTACAAGAAGGTGAAGAGCAGCGGCGCTTGGTGTTCACCGGAGATCTTGGCCATGCGGGCGCGCCGATTTTGCGCAATCCCACCTATCTCAATCATGCTGATGTCGTGTTGATGGAAAGCACCTATGGTGGTCGTTGTCACCGCAGCTGGGAGGCGAGCTTTGCTGAAATGGCCGAAGTGCTGGATCAGGCGCGTCAAACAGGGGGGAACATACTGATTCCTGCTTTTGCAGTGGGGCGCACGCAAGAGCTGCTTTATCTTTTTGCGCAAAACTATGAGGCTTGGGGTATGGCGCACTGGGATATTTATCTCGATAGTCCGATGGCGATCGAAGCCACAGAGGTCTATGCCGAATTTAGCCAGCTCTATGATGATCAGGCGAAGGCCCTTTGGTCGGCGCATCAGTATCGTGATCTGCTGCCCAACTTGAAGATCACCCGCTCCACCGAAGAGTCAGTTGCCTTGAACCAAGTCAAATCAGGCGCGATCATTATCGCTGGGAGCGGTATGTGCGAAGGTGGACGGATACGCCACCACTTGAAAAACCATGTGTGGAGAGCGGGCGGGCATCTAGTCTTTGTCGGCTTTCAGGCCCGCAATACCCTTGGGCGCAAACTGATTGAAGGCTTGGATCGGATTAAGCTCTGGGGTGAAGAAATCCAAGTGGCGGCGCAGGTGCACACAATCAATGGCTTCTCTGCTCATGCCGATCAACAAGGTTTAATCGATTGGTATCAGCATTTTGAGCAGCGGCCGACCTTACTACTGGTGCATGGTGAGGAAGAAAGTCAGCAGGCTTTGATGGAGGCGCTGGCGCCGATCACTCAGGCGCGGGCACCCAAACAAGGGCAGGTTCTTGATTTGTTGCAGCCAGAAAGTCCACTGATGGATGGTGATGCTGGTTAAGGGCGAGCACAAAGATCTGCGCTTTGGAATGGATCAAGGCGCAGATAAGTTGAAGCTCTGCTTTGGCAGCGGCATCAATAAAAATCACCAGAAAAAAGGATTGCATTGCGCTAACGGATGTCAGGCATCAAAAAAAGAGGTAAAAAATGAGATTAAAGCAAGAAGAGTAAGTGGTGCCCAGAAGAAGACTCGAACTTCCACGACCTTGCGGCCACTGATACCTGAAACCAGCGCGTCTACCAATTCCGCCATCTGGGCACTTACAAAAAAACATCAATACAAGCAGTATTGAGAATGAAGCGAGTATTAAGTTGAGATGGTGCCCAGAAGAAGACTCGAACTTCCACGACCTTGCGGCCACTGATACCTGAAACCAGCGCGTCTACCAATTCCGCCATCTGGGCATCCCAACGGAGGCGTATTCTACATGGTTTTGTGGGGCGTGCAAGTTTTTTTGTCGGGATGATCAAAAGGTGCGTTAAATGACCGCGCCTCACTGCATCAAAATGGAAATAGCACAGCGAGAGTAAACAGTCTACTCAGCTAGATTAAGTGCTAAACTGCATGAAATGTATGACTAAAAAAAGATAAAGGAAGACTTATATGGCAACCACTTGGTCGCTCGATCTTGATCCATTAGCGCAAAGAGAAGCGCAACAATATACCTCTCCGGTCCCAAGCCGTGAATATATTTTAGCCTGCCTCGCTGAAGCAGGACGTCCGATGACCCATGAACAGTTGTGCCGCGCTTATGGCATGACGAATGAAGATTCTATTGAAGCCCTGCGTCGTCGTTTGATCGCAATGGAAAGAGATGGTCAGTTATTAGCGAATCGCCGTCGTGCCTATGCACTGATTGATAAGCTGGATTTAATCAAAGGTCGAGTTCAAGCGCATAAAGATGGGTTTGGGTTTTTAATCCCAGAGCAAGGTGGCGGAGACTATTTTCTCCATAACAAACAGCTGGCCAAGGTTTGGCATGGCGATATCGTGCTGGCGCGCGAAGTGGGCAAAGATCAGCGTGGTCGTAAAGAGGCGGTGATTGTTGAAATTATTCAGCGTGGCGTTGAGCGCCTTGTGGGGCGTTTGACTTACCAGCCTGGTGGTTTTGCGGTTGTGCAGCCAGAAAACCCCAGTATTCAGCATCCGGTTCTCATCCCGCCAGAACACCTCGGTGGTGCGCGCGAAGGTGAAATGGTGCAGGTAGATATCCTTGAGCACCCGGCCGCTAAGCGCATGGTCACGGGTCGTATTAGCGAAGTGCTCGGTGATTTTATGGCAGCAGGCATGGAAATCGAGGTGGCTTTGCGCAGTTACAATCTGCCCTTTGAGTGGCCAGAGGCAGTGCAAGAGCAAGCCAGTCAGCTGGGCGCAGAGGTGAAAGAAGAAGATAAATTGCGTCGAGTTGATGTACGCGACCTGCCCTTTGTGACGATCGACGGTGAGGATGCAAAAGATTTTGATGATGCTGTTTATTGTCGCCCAGCCTCGCGGGGTGGTTGGAAGCTTTGGGTCGCGATTGCGGATGTTTCTCACTATGTGCCGGTGGACTCCCCCTTGGATCATGAGGCGCGCCAGCGTGCGACTTCGGTTTACTTCCCCGGCCGGGTGATTCCGATGTTACCTGAGGCGCTGTCGAATGGCCTCTGTTCGCTGAATCCGCAGGTCGATCGCCTGTGTATGGTCTGTGAGATGAATATCAGCGCCAAGGGGCAGCTGACGCGTTACCGTTTTTATGAAGGTGTGATGAACTCTAAGGCGCGTCTCACTTATACGCAAGTGGGGGCGCTGCTTGAAACGCCAGATAGTGAAGCGGCTCAAGCTTTAGCTCAGTCGCAGCCCCAGCTGGTAAAGCCTTTGCAAGATCTAGAGCAGCTTTATCGCTTGTTGCGCCAAGCGCGCGATGAGCGCGGAGCGATAGATTTTGAAACACGTGAAACACGGATTATCTTCAGTGCGGATCAAAAAATTGAACGTATTGTGCCTGTGGTGCGCAATGATGCTCATAAGATTATTGAAGAATGCATGCTGTGCGCTAACGTGGCGACAGCGCGCTTTTTAGAGAAGCACCAGCTCGCTGGTTTGTACCGTGTGCATGAGGGGCCGAAAACAGAACGGCTTGAAACCCTGCGTGCTTTCTTAGGTGAGCTGGGCATCACGCTCGGTGGCGGGGATAAGCCCACGCCTGAAGACTATCAGGCGCTTTTTGCGCAGATTCGTGGTCGTGCTGATGCCGCAGTGATTCAAACCATGATGCTCAGATCCATGCAGCAGGCCGTCTACTCGCCTGAGAATCTTGGTCATTTTGGACTTTCCTATCCAGCCTATGCCCACTTTACCTCTCCGATCCGCCGTTATCCTGATTTGCTGGTGCATCGTGCGCTGCGTGGTTTGATTCGCAGTGATCGCGCCAGCCATCAAGTGCTGCGTGTTGAAGGCCAGCCAGTGGAGCGGCTTGAAAAGTGGCTCCCTTACACGCCGCAACAGATGGTGGAGCTTGGTGAGCACTGCTCTATGGCCGAACGCCGTGCCGATGAGGCTGTGCGCGATGTGATGGATTGGCTCAAATGCGAGTTCTTGGCTGAGCATGTGGGTGAGGTCTTTAGTGGTCGCATTACCTCAGTGGTTGGTTTCGGTCTCTTTATTGAGCTGGATGAGTTTTATGTCGAAGGTCTGGTGCATATTAGTGCCCTACCCAGTGACTACTATCACTTTGAGCCAGAAAAACAGCGCTTAAAGGGTGAGCGTACGGGGCGAGTTTGGCGTCTGGGCGATGCGGTTGAAGTGCTGGTGTCGCGAGTGAATCTTGATGATCGTAAGATCGATTTTGATCTGACAGAAGCTTTGAATGAAGGTGGTAAGCGACGTACGAAAAATGCCCCAGCGGCAAAAACAGCGCGTCCAGCAAGGCGTCAGCCCGCCACCTCGCGTGGTCGAGCCAGTGGCCCCGCCCCGCGTAAAAAACCGGCTGCTCGAGCGATCAAGCCCGTGGTTGCTGAGGCTCAGGCTGAGGCTGTTGAAACCGCCGCTACGCCGCTGCGTCAACCCAGAAAGCGCGTTGCGGCACCGGTGAAGGTGGCTGAGCCCAAAGTGACTGGTCAAGAAGAGCTCACCCAAGACGAGCAGGCGCCACAGCCAGTCAAGAAAAAGAAAAAGGTGACTGATGCCAAAGTGAAAAAGCCGAAAAAAGACAAGGCCAAGAAAGCCAAGGGCAAGAAAAAAGAGAAGTTGAAAGAGAAGGTGAAAAGCAAGACCAAAGAGAAGTCAGTCAAAAAGGCTGTGAAAAAGAAGAAGTAGGCTGGCATTTTGCATGAGTAGTATTCGGAAACGGCTTGCCTGCAAGCCGTTTTCTTTATTTTATTGAGTTCCTTGTTTGACCAAAAAGAGAGTTGAGTGTGAGTGCATCCCGACCTGTATCCAAACGCCACCGAGTGGCAAAACGCACCAAGAAGCCGCCAGTCGAAGCTGGTGTTGATCAAGTTAAGCTCGTTGGTTTTCATGCTGTCACCAGTGTGCTGAAGCATCGTCCGCAGGCGGTGATGAGTTTGCAGGTGCAGGAGGAGCGTGCTGATCAGCGTATGCAAGACCTGATCCATCTCGCCCAGCAGCAGGGTGTTGCCCTGCACAAGATAGGGCGTGCTGATTTGGATGCGCAGGCTGATGAACAGCACCAAGGTGTGGTGGCTTGGGTGCAGCCGCGTCAAGCAGGCAGTGAAGCCGATTTGGAGCGTCTGCTGGAAACCCTAACAGGTTCAGCTACAGCGTTATTTTTGGTCTTAGACGGTGTCACGGACCCACATAATCTCGGCGCGTGTTTACGAACGGCAGAAGCCGCTGGCGTACAGGCGATTATTACACCCAAGGATCGCTCGGCAACACTGAATGCCGCTGCGCGTAAAGTGGCATCAGGTGCAGCTGAAATCCTCCCCTTGATCCAGGTGACTAACCTTGCGCGTGCCTTGCGAACCTTGAAAGACTATGGTGTCTGGGTGGTCGGAACAGCGGGTGAGGCAGAAGATTTGATTTATCAGGCGGATTTAACTCGCTCGACGGCTTTAGTCATGGGGGCTGAAGGTAAGGGAATGCGTCGTCTCACTCGCGAGCAGTGTGATCAGCTAGTACGCTTGCCGATGGCGGGTGATGTCTCTAGCCTGAACGTTTCTGTTGCGGCAGGCGTCGCGCTTTATGAAGCCGTGCGCCAGCGTTTGGCGGTCTAAGGTTGCTTCTGGCACAGCTGCAGAGTAGAATCTTGTCCCTTGCCTGAAAGTAGTCGGAAAGCGGTGTCAGGTTTAAAGTGTTCTGTACGCTTTAATTCCGTTTCCTCCTTGCTTTTTGCTGTTCATATTTCAAGCAGACAAAAAGCTGTTAAACCGTAAGGAGCATTCAATGCGTCATTATGAAATCGTGTTTATGGTTCACCCTGATCAGAGCGAGCAAGTTCCCGCTATGATCGAGCGTTACACCACTCTGGTCACTGAAGCCCAAGGCCAAGTGCACCGTATGGAAGACTGGGGTCGTCGTCACCTGGCTTACCCTATCGACAAGATCACTAAAGCACACTACGTTCTGATGAACTTAGAGTGCCCTGAGTCAGTGGTTGCTGAACTGGAAGAGATCTTCCGTTACAACGACGCGGTGATTCGCAACCTGATCGTTCGTATGAACGAAGCAGTGACTGAGCCTTCCCCAATGAAGGCGACCGAATCTCGTGAAGATCGTCGCCGTGAGGATGCTCAAGGCAGCGATGAGAACGTTGAACAAGAAGACGCTGAATAAATTCATCTACCAGGAGAAGTCCCATGGCTCGTTTCTTTCGTCGCCGTAAATTCTGCCGTTTCACCGCTGAAGGCATCAAGCAAATCGATTACAAAGATTTGGATCTGCTGAAAGGCTATGTTACTGAGACTGGCAAAATCGTTCCTAGCCGTATCACTGGAACAAAAGCCAAGTATCAGCGTCAGCTGTCTACAGCCATTAAGCGTGCACGTTTCTTGGCTCTGCTGCCTTTCAGCGATAGCCACGACAACTAAGCAACACTTTTTGTACCCTTAAGTCGGGAGTCGCTATGCGCTTTTTAGCTGAGTTTGTGATGCAAAGTCGCACTAAGGCTATGGCGGTGGCTGCGGTCACAGCATTGATTCCCTTCTTGCACCTGATCAGCGCAGCCGTGGTTGCGCTGGTTTGGTTGCGCATGGAAAGGCGTGATGCCTTGCCAGTGGCAGCAGCGGCTTTTTTGCCGGGGCTGGTCTACTTTTTCTCAGGCGATCCTAGTGTTCTGGCCGTTGTGGCCATGGTCATTGTTTTTGCTGAACTGCTCAAGCAGCAGCAAAATTGGGTGTATCCCTTGTTCGCTGGATTGGCCTGTGGTGCGATGATGGCGCTGGGCTTTTCGTGGATTCCACAAGAGCTGCAGCAAGAGCTTTTTGATCTGTTGCTCGCCAATAATCCCCACTTTCAATCCCTTGGTATACAGCCAGAGCAGCAAGCTCAGTTGCTCACCGTGTTTGGTCAACTGCTGAATGGCATGGTGGCCACAATGCAGGTGTTGACTGCGCTGCTGGCTTTAATGATCGGGCGCTGGTGGCAAGCCCATCTCTATCGTCCACAAGGCTTTGCGTTGGAGTTCCAAGCGTTGCGCTTACCTGTTTGGTACAGCCTGCTTTTCGTGCTCTTTTTGCTGGTGTTGTGGAGTGGGTGGCAGGGTTTGTTGCCGCTCTTGCCTTTGATTCCTTTGCCGCTGCTCATCGCTGCTTTGGCGCTGATTCATGGGGTAGTACGAATTCAAGGTTATAACAGCTTTTGGTTGGGCCTGTTATATCTGCTGATGTTGTTTGCTCAACCTTATATCATCCTACTTTTAGTAGGTATCGCTATGGCGGACAGTCTGCTCGATTTCCGTAGCCGACTGGCACCTCCACCACCGCCATCTGATGGCAGTGGAGAAGCCTAACGTCTTTGAGGATAAAAACATGCAAGTTATTCTGTTAGAAAAAATTGGTAAGCTGGGCGCACTGGGTGATGAAGTTAACGTCAAGAGCGGCTATGGCCGTAACTTCTTGATCCCCCAAGGCAAGGCTGTTCCTGCCACTGAAGCCAACCGTGAAATGTTCCAACAGCGTCGTGCTGAACTGGAAGCGGCTTCTGCTGAGCGTCTGGCCCAAGCGCAAGCGCGTCTGGCTCAGTTGGAAGCGCTGGAGCGTGTCACTATCGCTTCTAAAGCGGGTGACGAAGGCAAGCTGTTTGGTTCGATCGGTGCACGTGATCTGGCTGAAGCAGCAACAGCAGCCGGCGTTGCGCTTGAGAAGAGCGAAGTGCGTCTGCCAGAAGGTCCTCTGCGTCACGTTGGTGAATTCGATATCGTGGTTCACCTGCACACTGAAGTTGAAGCTGTACTGAAAGTCGCGGTTGTGGCTGAGTAAATCTCATCTGCGCCAGCTTTTCTGGCAGTTTAAAAAAAGGCACGGGACTCCCTGTGCCTTTTTTCATGGTTAATGAAAACGCGGGCATTGAATTCAGCTCAGTCGCAACAAGCCGCAGGCTGAAAGAGCCTTGTTAGAGAAGCTCTTGCTTGACATCCTGCCTATCTAGCTCAATACAATAGCTCGGCTGAACCTGCACCTGCACTGATGGAGGGTAATCCTGTGGAGCCAACTTCTTTGGCGCAAGATCAAGAACTCGCTCAAGTGAAAATGCTACCGCGCTCGGAAGAAGCTGAGCAATCGGTCTTGGGCGGCCTGATGCTGGATAATGCCTCGGTCGATGCGGTTGCTGAAGTCCTTGTCCCTGAAGATTTTTATAACAAACAGAATCAGCTTATCTTTAAATCGATTCTGGAACTGGCCAATAAGGGTTCACCCTTTGATCCGCTGATTCTCTCTGCTGATTTTAAAGCCAGGGGGCTACTCGATGCCATCGGTGGTGATGCTTACCTGCTTGATCTAGCACGCAATACGGCCTCTGCGACCAACATTCGTGCCTATGCCGAGATAGTTTACCAGCGATCCGTACGCCGCAAACTCATTCAGGCCGCCAACCGTATTGCTGATGCCGCCTATAACCCAGGCCCACGCCATGCGGATGAATTGCTGAATGAAGCCGAGCGTGAAGTCTTTGCGATTGCAGAAGATCGCCCAAAAATCGGTGGACCACAACAGATTAGCAGTGTGGCCAGTGATCTACTGAAAAAGATTGCTGAACTCGATCTACAGCCAGGAGGCATCACTGGTTTAACGACTGGTTTTAAAGATCTGGATGAAAAAACATCAGGCTTGCAGCCTTCTGATTTAATCATCGTGGCTGGCCGTCCCTCGATGGGGAAGACCACCTTTGCGATGAACCTTGTTGAAAGCGCGCTGCTAAACTCCAATCAGCCTGTGCTGGTCTTCTCGATGGAGATGCCGGCTGAACAGCTGTTGATGCGTGTTTTCTCCTCTTTAGGTCGTATTGATCAAACCAATGTGCGCACTGGGCGCTTATCTGAGCAGGATTGGGACCGCTTGTCTGCGACACTGGCTTTAATCAAAGATAAACCCTTGTTTATTGATGATACGCCAGGGCTTTCGCCGAATGATCTGCGTACGCGTACCCGCCGCCTTGCGCGCGATCAGGGCAACCCAGCTTTAATCATGGTGGATTATTTGCAGTTGATGCGCGTGCCTGGCAATACCGAAAACCGGACGGCTGAGATTTCAGAAATCTCCCGCTCACTCAAGTCCTTAGCGAAGGAGTTTAAGTGCCCTGTAGTGGCGCTTTCACAGCTGAATCGTGGCCTTGAGCAGCGCACCAATAAGCGGCCGATTATGTCGGATCTGCGTGAATCCGGTGCGATTGAGCAGGATGCGGATGTCATCGCTTTTGTGTATCGCGATGAAGTTTACTATCCAGAAAAACAAGAGAATAAAGGCTTAGCTGAAATCATTATTGGCAAGCAGCGTAATGGCCCTGTCGGTAGTGTGCATCTGCTCTTTACTGGTCGCTATACTCGCTTTGATGATCTGGCTCCTGAAAGCTACGCGCAATATAAGGATGCCGGTATTCTCTATGAAGAATAAGGGCGCGGCTTAACAAATCAAACAGCCTTGGCGCCGTCGATCATAGTGTTGCTCGATCACGGCAAAGGCTTCAGGTTCACTGAACACGCCGAGCCACTCAAGGCGTAAATCAGCCGCATAGATCACCTCGACCTGCTCAGTGTCGAGGGCCTGCACTCGATATCCGCTCCATGCCGTACCAAGAAGGCCTGTAAAACGAGGTGCAGGGCCTTCTTCTTGTTGCCATAGCGTCATCTCTTCTGGTTGTAGCTTGATGTGCACACAGGTCTGCGGTGCCTCGATAAAGCGCGCTTTTTGCACAGCCATCAGTGCAGGAGAGTGAAAGGCACCTAGATGGAGGCATTGGTCTGCATGCAGAGCATAGAGATACCAGCCTGCTGCGAAGCGGGCTTCTCCCCATTGCCAGCCTAGTGGTGCTGTCAGGCGAGATGAATTATGTTGAGAACATGCCATTTTTAGCCACTCGGTTGATTTAGCGCAAGAAAAGAGAATAAAAAACACCCTAAGCTGACTGGGCTAGAGGTCAATACTTCTCATCCTCTTTTATGAGCTGATATTGATTAAGCTCAGGTGAAAAGCGCATTAAACCTGATGCTTGCGTTCAGCTAGCCATCCGATCAGCAGGAAGAGTCCTAGCACAAAAGGTGCGAGCCATTGGATGCTGACCAGCGAGAGCCAATAGGCCAACCAAGGTGTCAGAAAAACAGTCATCGCACCATAGCCAAAAGCACACATCAGGACGAACCCCAGCAGCCGAATCGCACGATGATAAGGACGGAGCTGACGTTTAATAAAGCGATTGATGTCATCGCCATAGATCACCAAAAGTGTTGCAATCAAGGCAAGGGCAATGGCATCCAAATGGCGCAGTGCCAAATGTCCGCTACGGAAGAGTATTTCGTTCAGGATATCCATCTTGCTCGCAATCCGTGTAGGTCAATGTTATTTTTGAATAATTCTACTGAGTCGCTTGGTCATCAAGGTGACTCAGATCAGACGTAGGCGGTTTCTGAATTCTCTTTTATGTTCCGCTGGCTGAGTGAGCCGCGGACTGTGAGAGTCGATCAGAAACAGTCAATCAATTTTCTCATAGCCAAGTAAAGACTGAATAGGCGTGATCATGATACCCAAACAACAAGAAACCTCCACTAGTGATTTAATGCTCCCCAATGCAGAAGGTTATTTTGGCCCCTATGGCGGGCAGGCGATTCCACCTCACCTTAAAAGCATTATGGATGAAATCTATCATGCTTATCTGGCGATCCGCGAGACGCCAGCTTATCAGCAAGAGCTGCAAGAGCTCTATCAGCACTATGTTGGTCGTCCGAGCCCGATTTATTTTGCACGGCGCCTCAGTGAGGCCTGTGGTGGTGCGAAAATCTATTTCAAGCGTGAAGATCTGAACCACACTGGGGCGCATAAAATTAACCATGCGCTCGGTGAAGCTTTGCTGGCTAAGCACATGGGTAAAACCAAGGTGATCGCCGAGACAGGAGCCGGTCAGCATGGTGTCGCGATGGCCACCGCCTGTGCTTTGGTGGGTCTGCCTTGTGAAATCCACATGGGTGCGATCGACATTGCTAAAGAGCATCCCAATGTCACTAAGATGAAGATTCTTGGGGCCCGTTTGATCAGTGTAGATCGTGGTACGCAGACGCTGAAAGATGCGGTTGATAGTGCTTTTGATGAGTATATGCAGAATCCTGAGCAGTATTTCTATGCGATTGGCTCAGTGGTGGGGCCGCATCCCTTCCCAATGATGGTCAGAGATTTTCAAATGATCATAGGGCGTGAGGCGCGCGAGCAATTTCCGGCTATGACCGGGAAGCTGCCTGATTATGTGACTGCCTGTGTTGGCGGTGGCTCGAATGCGATGGGGATTTTCTCGGGTTTTCTTGATGATGATCAAGTGCAGCTGATTGGGGTGGAACCTCTAGGGCGCGGTGTAGCCAAAGGTGAGCATGCAGCCACCTTGACCTATGGTCAACCTGGGACGATGCATGGTTTTCACTCTTATATGTTACAAGATACCTTGGGTGAGCCAGAGCCTGTGTATTCGATTGCTTCAGGCTTAGACTATCCATCTGTTGGCCCTCATCATAGTTATTTGAAGGATTTGGGGCGTGCCCAGTATGTGGCGATGGATGATCAAGCCTGTTTGGATGCTTTTATGCAATTGTCGCGTTTAGAGGGTATTATCCCAGCATTGGAATCGGCTCATGCCGTGGCTTGGGCCATGCAAAAAGCGGCCGAGCTCAAGAGCGAGCAAACGATTCTGGTGAATCTTTCTGGGCGCGGCGATAAAGATGCTGATTTCGTGGCGGAACAACTTCAGCTGTAGGCAGCAGGATGAGTGCAAGAGAGCACTCTTATATCTAGCGGCTCATAAGCCTCGACTCGATGGAGAAGCAGTATGAATAAGTGGCTGGCCAATACATCGATCCAAACCAAGGTCAATGCGGTTCTATTGGTGGTTCTGGTGACGGTGATGCTGGTATCAATGCTGTTTACAGTGCGCAGCGAGCGGCTCATGGTGGAAGAAACCATGGAGCAAACAGTGCGTGATGTTGCCGATAGCTACCTTGATACGCTCAACATTATGATGTTGACCGGTACTTTGGCCCAGTTTCGTGAAATTCATCGAGATAAGGTGCTCAGTCAGCCGGGTGTGGTTGAGGCGCGTGTATTGCGAGCTGAGCCTGTTCGTCGCTTCTTTGGACCGGGTGCAGATGTTGATCAGCCGCGTGATGAGCTGGATCAGCGCGCGTTGAGCGGTGAAGCTATACAGCTGATTCAATCTACACCAGAAGGTCGTGTACTCACTGTGGTGCGCCCTGTCTTGAATGATACTGACTATCGCGGCACCAACTGTATGACCTGTCATGTGGGCACTGAAGGCGAGCTTTTAGGGGCGATCCGGATCAGCTATAACCTCAGTGACCTTGATCGGCGGATTAACCTGAACCTGCTCCAGCTGGGTGGGATCCAAGTGCTGTTGTTTGTGATCGGCATCGCACTGATTTCATTAGTGCTCTACCGTCTTATCCTGCGTCCGATCAACAAGTTGCGTCGTGCTATGCAACAGGTTGAGCAGCATTCTGATCTGACCATTCGCGTGCCTTATGCCGCCGCCAAGGATGAGATAGGTGTGCTCTCCAATGCTTTTAATACCATGATTGAGCGCTTTGCAGTGAGCTTGCGTAAGGTCACTGAGACCACGCGAACGCTCAAATCCTCAGCAGATACCATTTCGCGTGTAGCAGATGAAACTGTCACAGCGGTGAATCATCAGCACGCTGAGACGGAACAGATGGCGAGTGCCATGGAGCAGATGCAGGCCAGTGCCACCGAGGTGCGTGAGCATGCCGCGCGCACTTCTCAGGCCTCGCAAGAAGCCGATACAGAAGCCAGCGCCAGTCGAGAGCTGACTCAAACTTCGATCGCAGGTATTCATCAGCTGACACACGACCTAGAGCGTGCCGGTCAGGTGATTAGTGAGCTGGATCGCTACAGCGCGGATGTGGGTAAGGTGCTGGAGATCATCACCAGTATTGCAGAGCAAACGAACCTGCTGGCCTTGAACGCGGCGATAGAAGCTGCGCGGGCAGGTGAATCAGGTCGTGGCTTTGCTGTTGTGGCCGATGAGGTACGTTCTCTGGCGAATCGAACCCATGACGCTACGCGTGAAGTTCAGGCGACCATCGCACGCTTACAGGATGAAGCCAAGGATGCTGTGCAGGCGATGCAAACTGCCCGTAGCGGGGCCCAGCAGAGCGTGGAAGATGTCGAGCGAGTCGCTGAGTCCTTGCTGCATATTGCCGATGCGGTGACCCATATCAGCCAGCTGAATGTGCAGATGGCCAATGCAGCCGAAGAGCAGCGTGATGTCGCTGGACGTGTCAATGATCAGGTGGCTCATATCGGCACCATCGCCCAGCAGGCTTCGGCCGATGTCGGGCAAACGTCTCAAGTCAGCGATGATTTGGTGCAGCTGGCTGACCAATTAGAGAAGTTGGTAGATCAGTTCAAGCTACAATGATCTGTGAGAAAAGAGCCCAGCATGCAAGCTTCTTCCTGATGGCTGGCTGGGCTCGGTGTGTTTTTGACTCTCCTGTGCCACAAACAAACCTGCGCCACGCACCAAGCCAGATCACGCTCGCTGCAAAGATCTGGCTTGTCTCACTGCTCTTTTTTAGGCCGCAGGTGGCTGGCCGATGACTTCGCCTACTGTAGCAATAAAGTGTACTGGATCAAAAGACTGCGGCAGTTGCTCATGGATCACAAAGTACATGAAGAGGGCATGCATCGCTCCCAAGCGATAAAAAAGGTTGCTGACAAATCCTTGGAACCAGCCAGGTTGATGGCGTTTTAAACCGAGCTTACTTTTGGCTGTCCCGAAAAGATAAGCATAGGTGGCTCCGGTGATCTTTTGCTCAGGCCGAAAAATCCCCTGCTGTACTCGTTCTTTAGTCAGTTTGACGGCATCACGAATTGAGCGCGCTAGCGAGATCGCCAAGTGCTTGTTAATGGTTTGAATGCTAGCTGGTAGCCTGTGATGATCTTTTTTATCAAGCGTGGGTACAGGTAAGGCCTTTGCACGAAAGTTCTCCCTTGCTTGGAGTAACAGTCGATGCTTCTCGCTCAACAGGGTATGGGCTTTGGCTAGATGCAAAGAAATACTCCCATTGGCGCTTTGGCGGTAAAAAACATGGGTGTTTAAATGCTGAAAGACCTGCTGGCGTCGAAATAAACGCGCTAGCTGGTTTAAAAGATCTTTCGATGAGAAGAAGGGCATGGTCGCTAAGGGGAGCACCACCACCAGTGTCGCGAGCATGCCTAGGCTGAGCACAAAGGTTCTTTTGCGGATCAGTAGGCTTTCAAACAGGCCAAACAAAACCAGGCTGAGAGCAACGAGTAGGAACAGAGACAACATCAGCGCATTGCCAAAATAGTGGATCAGAAAGCGTCTTCCCTGTTGTTGAGTCAGGAGCGTCTTGATAAAACGGCGCATCTCATCAAGACGGAAAAGGAAGCTCGATGTCATGTTCTTCTCCTCAGAATACCGATATAGGGCCGAAAATCAGCCCAAAAACCATTGTAACAAAAAGAAAAGCGACAGTGAGAGATGAGGCTTCTTTTCTTCACGGCGCCAGATTAGACTAATGACCAAGAAAGTAAATAAGAGAGCACGCTGATGTTAGAAAATGATGTCGTGTTAGTGGTCGATGATTCCGCCACCGCGAGAACAGCAATCACCAACGTCTTGCGTGATCGTCTCTACTGCCAGACGATTATCGAAGCGGCCAATGGCCAAGAAGCTTTAAAGCGGCTTCAGGCCAATCCAGATATCGACTGGATTTTTTGTGATTGGGAAATGCCTGTGATGGCTGGCGATGAGCTGCTTTCTAAAGTACGCGAGAATCCGGCTACTTCGCATTTACCCTTTATTATGATTACCGCGAAGGGGGATCGTGATTCATTAGTCACGGCGGTGCAGTTGGGCGTGACTTCTTTTGTTGTCAAACCCTTTACGCCTAAAAAGCTGATTGAGAAGGTATTGTTGGCGCGAGGTCGAATGGAGCGGCGTAATGCAGAGCGTATCAAAGCCACACGCGGGCAGCAGCTGAAGCTTAAGTGGTCACAGGCTGAGCCGCCTGTTGAAGCTGATCTGCTTGATGTTTCTCTGTCTGGCCTGTTACTGCTCGCCCCTTTTGAGCCAACTAAAAGTTTGAGCGTGTTTGATCTTGCGCAACTGGCCGTCACGCTACCCAATAGTGGAGCTACTGGTGAGCTGCCTTGCCAGATTATTCGTCTTGAAGCTGATCCCTTGCATCCTGCACGGGATGATCAGATACGGATTGCGGTGCGCTTTCAGCCGATGTCGGCTGAGCAGCGCAAGTTGCTGATGGACTATATCGAAGCCACACGGCGCTTAGCACCACAGTCCGAGCCTGAACCGGCTTAGGCTGAGTGTGGTTCAGGTGCGGCTTGGCTGAGCGGCCCTTGTATCGCCGCCGTTGGTGACGGATTGTTAAACCAAGCCAGCTGATGATGTAAGGAGACTACCTCGCCAACAATAATCATGGCGGGGGCTTCAACCTGGGCATGAGCTTGCTGGGCCACAATCGTTTCCAAGCTCCCCACCAAGACTTTTTGCTCTGGTGTGCTGCCCTTGGAAATCAGCGCAATCGGTGTGTCGGCGGGTTTTCCTTGTTCCAGTAGCCCAGCCACAATCAGCTCAAGGGTATGTAGACCCATATAAAAGACGAGGGTCTGGTTGGGTGCGCGCATTTCAGCAAAGTTGAGTTCACTGGTGCGATTTTTTAGCTGACCTGTAATCAGTTTCACTGATTGAGCATAGTGGCGGTGGGTTAGTGGGATGCCGGCATAGGCTGAGCAGGCATTGGCTGAGGTAATGCCAGGCACCACTTGAAAAGGCACGCCTGCGGCTTTTAGCTCTTCTAGCTCTTCACCACCTCGGCCAAAAACAAAAGGATCGCCGCCTTTGAGGCGCAGGACACGATGTCCTGCATGGGCCTTTTCAACCAGCAGTTGGTTGATATCAGGTTGTGGGAGATGGTGGTGATCGCGTTTTTTGCCGACATAAATCAGCTCAGCATCACGCCGACAGAGTTCGAGCACTTCTGCCGATACCAGTCGATCATAGAGCACAACATCGGCCTGCTGCATCAAGCGTAAGGCTTTAAACGTCAGCAGTTCAGGATCACCTGGGCCGGCACCAACCAGATACACTTCGCCAACGCCTCCCTGAGATGAGGCGTCAGTCGCCGCGAGTTCTTCTTGAAGAAGCCGCTCGGCTTCAGGCATCTGGCCATTGAACACCCGCTCGGCAATCGGACCAGAAAAGACCTTTTCCCAAAAGTAGCGCCGTTGATTGATCGAGCCAAAGCGGGCTTTGACGGCCTCACGAAAGCGTCCTGCCAGCTGACCCAAATCGCTGTAGCGCGTTGGAATCCAACTTTCCAGTTTGGCACGCAATAATCGCGCGAGAACGGGAGCCTTGCCTGCAGAGGAGATCGCAATCACCAGTGGCGAGCGATCTACGATGGCAGGAAAGATAAAGCTACAGAGGGCAGGCTGATCCACAACATTGACTGGAATGCCTCGCGCCTGACAAGCGTGGTAGACCTGCTCATTGATGGGTTGCTCATCCGTTGCCGCGATGACCAGCTTTTTACCCTCTAAATAAGATGGGTCATATTCAGCGTAATGGATCTGCCCTTGCTGCTCTTGGATCAGCGTTTCGAGCTCTGGGTGTACAGTCAGTGCGACGAGTTCAATCTGGGCACCGGCTTTGATCAATAAACGCGCTTTACGCAAGCCGACTTCACCGCCGCCGATCAGGAGAACAGGCTGTTGGCGCAAATTAAAAAACAGAGGTAAGTAATCCAAGGGCGCACCTTCACGAGATCAGAAACGAGAATAAGACGGTTATTGTGCTGCTGGTGATCGAGTGGCAGGATGCAGACCGCATTCGCGCTGCTCTGCCTGCTCCCACCACCAGCGTCCAGAACGAGGATCAGCACCGGGTTCGACCGCACGGGTACAGGGCGCACAACCCAGACTGGGGTAGCCCTGATCATGGAGTGGGTTGTAGGGCCAGCCTTGGGTGCGGATGACCTGCCAAACTTCTTCTTCTTCCCAATCAAAAAGCGGGTTGATCTTGGTGAGTTGTTGCGCGGCATCCCATTCGCGCAGTACCAGCTGCTCACGCGTCACTGACTGGGCTCGTCTGAGGCCGGTGATCCACGCCTGCTTGCCTGCTAGGGCGCGCTGTAGTGGTTCAAGCTTGCGCAATGCGCAGCAGCTTTTACGCAGCTCGATCGATCGATAGAAGGCATTGATGCCTTCTTGTGCGACCCAGGCTTCTAACGGCTCAGGGGCAGGGTAGTAAATGTGCAGATCAAGCTGCGGCCAGCGTTTTTGGACTTCAGCGAGTAGATTCAGCGTGGGTTCAGGTAGACGCCCCGTTTCTAAGACAAACAGCGGTATCGCAAGCTGCTGCTCAGCTAAGCAGCCAGTGATCAGCATGTCTTCAGCCCCCAAGCTATTGGCAAAGGTGATGGCCGAGCCAAATTCATTGCTCACGGCGATCAGTCGTTCACTCAGCTCTTGATACTTGGCCTGTAGCGCGGGTGAGAGTGAGGCTGGCTTGGCTGACGGCGCTTTCAAAAAGTGATTAAGCGACATGGGGTTGGCCTGGGTAGCGCACTGAAATTTCTGCAAAGGCTTGGAGATCGGTGGCGCTCAGCTGTTGCTCAGTGAGTTCAAAGGCATTGAAACCACAGCTTTCTAAAAAGGCGAATTGATCGCGCAACACCGCGCCCCGAGCACGGAGTTCACCTTGAAACCCCGCACGGCGGATTAATCGAGCTAGGCTAAAGCCGCGTCCATCGCGAAAAGCTGGGAATTCAATGGCGATCATTTGGAGCTGATCCACCCAGTTGAGCAGCGAGCTTATGTCATCTTCTGTTGTACAGGCCACAGCGAGGCTGCTCGGAGGTTGGGTCAGATCACGCAGAGGCCACACCAGGGGCTGGCTGCTTGGTGGTGTTTCATCTGATTTGACAAAGTACCAAGGGTCACTCTCGATGAGTTGACGATTTTTAATTAGGGGCATAACCACTCCACGGACAGGATTCAAGGAAGCCTTTGATTAACTACTGCGCTTGGTCATGCTGCGTTGAAATTGGCCTCAAAATGCTCATTTACTCGGTGTAAACTCCGCTTTTTCGATCAATTTCGCCTTGCGACCTACATGGATGTAGGAAGTGCAGCAATTCGTCTGGAACGAATGCTGTCCTGACCTGTGCTCGTGATGTTGATCAGAGGTTCCCAAGCATTTAGGCGCTAGTCTACTGGCTTAGGGGTGGTTTAAAAAATAATAACTAAGGCTTTTGATATTTCTTTTTGGTATAAGAGGGCGAGGTAGGGCGGATCTTGAGCAGGGCTTCAATCGAGGCTGAAGCCCTGAAGAGAGGCGAGAGGCTAAACCTCAATGATCTCGTGGCTGTGGGTGATCTCGACACCCGCTTGACCTAGCATGATCGAAGCTGAACAGTATTTCTCTGCTGAGAGCTGCACCGCACGCTCGACCTGAGTGGGCTTGAGATCCTTGCCGGTCACCACAAAGTGGAGGTGGATTTTGCTGAACACCGCCGGCACGCTATCAACACGCTCCGCTTGGATGTCCACGGCACAGTCCACCAGCTGCTGGCGAGATTTTTGTAAAATCGTGACCACGTCATAGCTGCTACAGCCACCCAATCCCATTAACAGCATTTCCATTGGACGTGGGCCAGTATTACGCCCACCCGAGGCCTCTGGGCCATCGAGTACGACTGAGTGACCAGTGCCTGATTCCGCCACAAACTGCACACCATCGACCCATTTCACTTTAACTTGCATACACATGACCTTTGTGAAGAAGAAAGAACTGCGACGCTTTAGCGTGCAGGAAAAAACATGGTTTGTAAGGCTTGGCCAGGATCTGCTGCACGCATAAAGGCTTCACCGACGAGAAAGCCCTGCACTTGGCGCTCCTGCATGGCCAGCACATCATCGCGTGAGATCAGGCCGCTTTCAGTGATGACTAATCGATCCTCTGGGATCAGCGGTAAAAGATCCCATGTATGCTGCAGGCTGACTTCAAAGCTATGCAGATCACGGTTATTAATACCAATTAGGCGGTTAGGCAGGCGCAAGGCACGCTCAAGCTCGCTTTGGTTATGCACCTCGATCAGCACATCCATGCCGAGTTCATGCGCAAGGAGGTTCAGCTCCTGCATGGGTTGATCTTCAAGGCAGGCAGCAATCAATAAAATAGCATCTGCGCCAATGGCCCGCGCTTCATAGACCTGGTAAGGATCGACGATAAAGTCTTTACGAATCACAGGGAGCCGACAGGCTGCCCGCGCTTCTTGCAAATAGCGCTCATGGCCTTGAAAAAAGTCCTGATCAGTAAGAACAGAAAGACAGGCCGCGCCACAGGCTTCGTATCTTTGAGCAATTTCTGCTGGGATGAAATCCTCGCGCAGAACCCCTTTGCTTGGCGAGGCTTTTTTGATTTCAGCAATAATGGCGGGCTGTTGTTTTTGCGCAAGATCAATCAGAGCTTGTGCAAAGCCACGCGGTAAATCAGCCTGTTGCGCTTGCTGAATTAAAGTGGATGTTGAGCAGTGCTGACTGCGCTCGGCGACTTCTTCATGTTTACGGGCAACAATTTTTTTGAGGATGGTGGGCAGATGAGAGCTCATGCGGTCTGTCCTGAGTTCAGGCTTTGAGTCAGACTGACCAAAGCCTTGAGTTTTTCCATTGCCTGGCCTGAGGCAATCGCATCCTGGGCCAAGGCAACACCTTCGATCATCGAGTCGGCAATATCAGCGGCATAGAGCGCAGCGCCGGCATTCAGTAAAACCATATCCAAGGCTGGGCCAGCTTGATTATTGAGCACTTCACGCATCAGTTGGAGCGACTCTTGGGCAGAGGCGACCTTGAGTGTTTCGAGGGATTGGCGATCTAATCCGAAATCTTCAGGAGAAATCGTGTACTCATGCACAGCACCATCTTTGAGTTCGGCCACATGAGTTGGTCCTGCAATCGAGATCTCATCCAGACCTTCAGCACCATTGACCACCAAAGCATGGCGTACGCCTAGCTCCCCAAGAACCTTCGCCAAGGGTGTGACTAGCTTGGCACTGTAAACACCAAGGAGCTGATGCTGCGCTGCTGCGGGGTTGGTTAAGGGCCCCAGCAGGTTAAATAGGGTACGGATACCCAAGGCTTGGCGTGGCGCAACAGCATGGCGCATGGCGCTATGATGCTGAGGTGCGAACATAAAGCCGACCCCCAGTGCTTCAACGCAGCGCTGGACAGCATCGGCATCCAGATTCAAATAGACGCCCGCAGCTTCTAGGACATCCGCGCTGCCACTGGTGGAGGATACCGAGCGGTTGCCATGCTTCGCCACCTTGCCGCCTGCTGCAGCGACCACAAAGCTGGCGCAGGTTGAAACATTAAATAGATGGGCGCCATCGCCACCGGTGCCGACCAGATCGACCAGCTCCATATTGGGTAGGTGAACCTGGGTTGCCAAAGAGCGCATCACTTGTGCGGCGGCGGTGATTTCTTCGACGGTTTCACCTTTCATGTGTAAACCAAGCAGCAAAGCACTGACCTGCATCGGCTCAGCTTGGCCGCTCATGATTTCTTGCATAATCTGAGTCATGGTGGCGTGATCCAAGTGCTCAAAGCGTGAGACTTGATCAATCGCGTGTTGAATAGACATGATGTTTAGCTCGCTTGGGCTAGAGGAGATGGGGTGTTAAGAAAGTTCTTCAGTAAGGCATGACCCTGCTGAGACAAGATGGATTCGGGATGAAACTGAACGCCCTCAATGGGCAGAGATTTATGTTTTACACCCATGATTAACCCAGGGGTTGGATCATCTTGAGCGACTCGCGCTGTCACTTCAAGGCAATCAGGCAGGCTGGCTTCATCAATCACCAAGGAATGGTAGCGGGTGACATTCAGCGGTTGTTGTAGGCCAGCAAAAACGCCCTGACCTTGATGCTCAACCCAAGAGGTTTTGCCGTGCATCACCTGAGGCGCTCTGACGACCTTGGCCCCAAAAGCCTGCCCGATGGCTTGATGCCCTAAACAGACGCCCAGAATGGGCAGCTTGCCAGCAAAATGTTGGATCGCGGCTAAAGAAATACCAGCCTCATTGGGTGTGCAGGGGCCAGGTGAGATGACCAGATGCGTGGGGTTGAGCGCTTCTATCTGTTCCAGCGTCAGACGATCGTTACGTTCAACGATGACAGACGCGCCGAGTTCAGCAAAATATTGGACAAGGTTGTAGGTAAAGCTGTCAAAGTTGTCGATCATCAGCAGCATGATGGGTGCATCCTGAAGTTAAAATAATGAAAAAACAGCGCTTAAGGATTATACATAGATTCTTATGCAGTGCTAAGAAACCTCTGTTCTAGGCTCATGCCGCTTTGTTGGGCTGGGCGCTCGGTTCTCGCTAGCGGAGTTGTGCATTTTGAGGCAGAGGCTGTTAGGCTTAGGCTTCGCCCTTATGTGACCCATAAGGTCTTTGTCTTAATCCAGAAAGGTGAAGTATGGATATTTCAGCGGTCAACCCAGAGGTTCTTGTGCGTTCCACTCTGGCCCAGCGTGATGCGCAGGTGCGGCTTGAAGCACAAGTGGGTGTGGTCAAGCAGGCACAGGAAGCGCAAGGTGATGCGATTATGGCCCTCATGGGTTCAGTTCCAGCACCAGAAGGACGTTCAGGTCATACGATCAACGTGAGCGTTTAAGCTGCTTGAGTGAAAAAAAAGCCCCTTGCTGAGCTCGGGGCTTTTTTTGTAGATGGGTGATTGAACACCCCTCGTTAGGATGACTGGGTCGTAGGGGTAGCTTGATCCTTTGTCACCACCTGATCTTTCAGCAGGTAGCGCGCAAAGGCTGGCAGCAACCACAGGGCACCGATCATGTTCCAGATAAACATGAAGGTGAGCAGTATCCCCATATCCGCTTGGAATTTGATCGGGGAGAAGACCCAAGTTCCGACACCGATGGCCAAGGTGAGGCCGGTAAAGCTCACTGCCTTACCTGTTGAGCGCAGTGTGTGGTAGTAGGCATCTTGGAGGTTTTCGCCTTCACGCAGGTATTGGCTTAAACGCGAGTAGATATAAATCCCATAGTCCACGCCGATGCCGACCCCGAGTGCAATCACCGGCAGGGTGGCCACCTTGACGCCAATCCCCAGCTGAGCCATCAGCGCTTGGCAGAGTACCGAGGTCAATCCCAGTGGTGCGACAATACAAATGACCGCGCGCCAAGAGCGGAAGGTGATCAACACCAGCGCGGCCACAACCGCGTAGACAAAGATCAGCATAAAGGTTTGTGCGCGGGCGATTTCTTCATTGGTGGCAGCTTCAATACCCGCACTGCCTGCTGCGAGCATAAAGACCGCTGCTTCAGAGTTGTTCTCGGCAGCAAAGGCCTCGATCTCGCGCGTGACGCGCACCAGCGTATCGGCCTTATGGTCTTCCAGATACAGAATCACTGGGAGCAGATCACACTGGTTGTTGATCATCCCTGCAGGCAAATTGCTCATGGCCTGATTCAGTACAAACTGGTTGCGTGATAAGGCCTCCCACTTGAGATTACCTTCGTTGAAGCCAGCGATCACGCGTTGAGTAATATAAGCTGGGGACATAGTGCCTTGTACGCCCTCAAGATTACGCATCTGCCACTCAAGACGATCCACTGCTTCGAGTGCTTCAAAGGCAACGCAGCCCTGCTCGGGGGTTTCCACCATCACCACCAACACATCCGCACTGGTCGCATAATTGCGCGTGACATAAGCATTATCGAGGTTATAGCGTGAGTCTGGGCGCAGCTCGGGCGCACCTTCATCGAGATCCCCGATTTGAAGCTGAGCACTACCGATCAATCCCACCACCCCCAGGATCAACGCTACCAGTAAAGACCAGGGCGCAACCTTCTTATGGCTAAAAAAGGAGATGCGATGCCAGATGGGTGAAGTCTCCTGACGCTTGCGCTCAGCACGAATAATGCTGGTTTTGCCCACGCCTAAATAAGACATGATCAAAGGCAGCAGCAACAAGTTGGTGAGAATGATCACCGCGACACCCAGGGCGGCAGCAATCGCCAGCTCTTGAATCACCTGAATATCAATAAACAACAGCGTCATAAAGCCAATAGCATCCGAGACCAGCGCCAGAATACCTGCAACATATAGACTACGGAAAGCTAGACGCGCAGCCATCAAACGGCTGTAGCCATGGGAGGCTTCAATCGCCATCGCGTTGATCACCTGCACACCATGCGATACAGCAATTGCAAAGACGAGGAAGGGCACCAGCATCGAGTAGGGATCTAAGCCAAAACCCATTAGCTTGAGAAGCCCGAGCTGCCAGACAACGGCAATCACCGAGCAGATCAGAGGAATGATCGAGCTCTTGAAGCAGCGTGAATAGAGGAAAAGGAGTACAAAAGTGATGGCCAGGGCGATTAAGAAGAAAAAGCCAACTTGTGTGGCACCATCGATCAAATCACCGATCAGCTTGGCGAAACCAATAATCCGAATTTGGAAGGTATCATCGCTAAAACGATCACGAATTTCCTCTAAGGAATGCGAGAAGGTTTGGTAGTTCAGCGGTTGTCCATCAACCATTTCGACCAGCGGTGCCAGTACGATGGTTGAGCGAAAATCATTAGCGACCAGAATGCCAACCTGTCCTGAGCGCAGTACATTCTCGCGTAGCACTTCGAGGCTTTCTGCGCTGCCATCATAGGTGTCTGGGATGACGGTGCCACCTTCAAAACCCTCTTCAGTGACCTGTGTCCAACGCACCGCAGGGTCCCATAGGGAGCGTACAGCGGACTGATCGACACCGGGCAGGAAGCGAACTTCGTCATAGACATCTTGCAGGCGCTGCATATAGGCAGCACTAAAAATATCTGCACCTTCCTCTTCTACCGTGACGACAATGCGTACCGCATTCCCAAGTCCACGCAGGTCATCCTGACGCTCCATGAAGTTTTCGATATAAGGGTGGGAAAGAGGAATCAGTTTTTCAAAACTGGCTTCGGGCTTGACTTGCACGGCTTGTGTTGCCAAGAAGATCGTGACCAGCAGTAAAAGGCCCAGCCATACAGGGCGAGCATGAAAAATGACGCGCTCTAACCAAGGGGCTTGGCTGTCGAGCGCAGCAGTGGTTTGTTGTTCTTGTGAAGTCATCAGCGGCTTCCCTTAAAGTGAATCAGCATCATGAGGAATCATCAGACGATGTACGCCTGAGCGGCCAACAGCAATCACTTGTTGGCCTTGTGCAATCACCGACACCAACGATTGGCGCTGAGGGAGCTGTAGCGCTTCGAGCTGATGTGGTTCGCCATATAAATAGAGACCACTTTGACCCACAAGCAGTAGGCGTTCACCCAGAATCAGCCCTGCGTTCAGTGTTTGTTCTGTTGGCGTTGGAACTTCTTCCCAGCTGGCACCGGCGCTATCGCTGATGAATAGATGGCCGCGCAGACCAAAGGCAAAGAGCCGGTCTTCTGTGGCGATCACACCAAACAAGGAGCCGTCATAGTCAACGGAGATATCTTCCCAGCTTTCGCCTTGATCCTCTGAACGAAAAACGACACCGCCTTCACCGGCGATATAGAGTACACCCTGGGGATCTTGGCTGATGGCATTGAGATGGCGTGCCTCCCAGTTCGGAATCCGGTCGCTGATCAGCGTCCAGTGCGCTCCACCATCTTCTGTCATCAGCGCGAGGTTGTAGCCACCGACAGCCAGACCCTGATTGGGCGATATCATCAGAATATCCAGCAGAGGAGAAACTTCTTCGGCTTCCAATGCAAAATATAGGAGGTCGAGTTTTTCCTCTAAAAACTCAATATCGACAAGGTCTTCAGCTTCTTGGGCCTGCTCAAGAGCCAGCTCGAGTTCAGGCAGCTTGGCTTCAGCGCGCACAGGGGCGGCAGTCAGTTCATGGTGAACCAGCTCCCAATGAGCCCCTTGATCTTGAGTACGGAGGATGATGCCTTCATGGCCCACGGCAAAGCCGAGTTGATCATTGGCAAAGTCAACACCCGTGAGATGCGCAATCACTGGCACCTCAGCTTGTTGCCAGTCCTGTTGAGGATCTTGAAAAACGATATGGCCACGTTCTCCTACGCTGATTAAACGCTCTCCAGCAGCAGTGATGTCTAGCAACAGACTTGAAGCAGCTAGGGCAGAAGGAAAGGCAGGGCGTAGGAGCTGTTGTTGTGCTGAAGCCACGCTTGGGAAGAGTAGGCCAAGCAGCATCATAAAAACCAAACAGCGAGAGAAGAGCTGCTGCATAGAAGGTCTCCAGTTATTTTTTTTAGATGGGTCGCGAAGAAGCAGTCATCTATGCACTCTAGCATTATGCAGGTTTGCAGACAAACGCTTGTTTTAACTTGCTGCCGGTGATCGCTCTATTCTTTAGTCGTATTCAGCCAGCACCAGATTGCACTTCAATGCGATCATGGTGCGACTTGTTGAGTTTAGCGCAGAAAGGGATTACTTCTTTTTTCTTCACCAAAGCTCGACATGGGCCCATGGCCTGGTACAAAACGCACCGCGTCACCGAGGGGCAAGAGCTTGTTTTTGATCGAGGCAATGAGTGTCGCATGATCACCGCGCGGAAAATCCGTACGGCCAATCGAGCCAGCAAACAGAACATCACCAACTTGAGCCCACTGAGTGGCGGCATCATAGAAGACAAGATGCCCGGGCGTATGACCTGGGCAGTGCAAGACCTCAAGCTGGCTTTCTCCCAGTTGGATGCAATCGCCCTCTTCTAACCAGCGATCTGGCGTGACTGGCTTGGCTTCAGGGAAGGAGAAAAGGCGGCTTTGATCACCGAGACCATCCAGCCAAAACTGATCTTCGCGCTGGGGGCCCCAGATGGGCACACCTGTTCGGGCTTTGAGATCAGCGGCACCACCAGCATGGTCGATATGTCCGTGGGTGAGCAAAAGGTAGGTGAGCTTGAGTCCTTTTTGCTCAACGGCATCCAGTAGGCGATCTACTTCGCCACCGGCATCAATGATGGCGGCCTCTCGTGTTTGATCGCACCAGATGAGTGTTGCGTTTTGCGCAAAGGGCGTCACGGGAAGAATTTCAAATTGTAGCACGCACTGACTCCTGATAGCTGAAAAGAGCGCTAAGGCCTGAGTCTGCTGCTTAAGTGGCAGCAAGAAAGGGTATTATGCTTTTTTTGTTTCGGCTTCTCTAGATTTGTTTTCTGCTCTTGAAGGAGGTGTGAATCTTGATGACTTTTTTTCCTGCTGAGTTAAGTCTTGGGCTGCAGGCGATCCTCATTTTTGCTGCTGCCTTGACCTCCATACTGACCGCGAGTTTTGGCGTGGGGGGTGGCGTTCTGCTGTTGGCCATTTTGGCGCTGATCTTGCCGCCGGCCGCCATCATTCCGGTGCATGGTATGGTGCAGCTGGGTTCGAATGCGAATCGCGCGCTGATGACTTGGCGACATCTGGATTTTAAGATGCTGCTGATTTTTGCACCCGGAGCGGTGTTGGGTGCGTGGATTGCCAGTTTGTTTTTGGTGCAGCTGCCGTTAGCCGCGCTACAGTTGATTATTGCCGGCTTTATTCTTTTTTTATGCTGGGGGCCAGCCATTCCGAGCATCGGTTTGGGCCGCTTAGGGACTTTAATCACGGCCATCTCGACTAGTTTTCTCAGTATGTTTGCTGGGGCCACTGGGCCGCTGGTGATGGCCTTTATCAAGCAGCAACAGCAGGGTGAGCGTTTTCGCACTGTTGCCAATTTTGCAGCGGCAATGAGTTTGCAGCACCTGCCCAAAGCGGTGGTGTTTGGAGGCGCTGGCTTCTTGTTTCAGCAGTGGATCGGCTTGATCTTGTTGATGATTGCCGCAGGGGCCATCGGTACTTGGTTAGGTTTAAAAATACTGGGCCGCATGACCGATCAGCGTTTTGCACGGATTATTCACTGGATACTGACCCTGCTGGCCATGCGTTTACTCTGGGATGCCTATCAAGCGTTGATTTAAGTGTCGATTACGGCATCTTGTGGCTGGGTGCGGCATGTAACTGATTCAGGGTGCGTCCATCCTGACGCGCGAGCCACAGGCTGCATCCAAGCGTAATCAGCAGGATCATGACTGAGCCTGCGACCACACCAGGCCAAGCGGCCCAGCGCCAAAAAGGATCTAGGTAAAAGGCGCCGCTGCTGGCCCCGAGGTAATAGAACACCAGATAGAGGCTTGAGGCGCTGGCTCGAGCTTCGGTCGCTTGACGACTGACCCAGCTTGAAGCATTGGAATGACAGAAAAAGAAGCCAAAGCTGCTGATCAATAGCCCAAGCAGGATGCTGATTAGGTTAGGGAAGAGGGTGATGCCACTGCCAAGCAGCATCAAACCGATCCCGAGTGCCATACAGTAAGGTTGCGCTAGCACCAGTGCGACACGTCCAGAGATACTGGCTGCCCAGGTGCCGCTTAAATAGGTTAAAAAGAGTAGTCCCAGCCAGCGACTCGCGAGCTGCCAAGGTTCACCCGCGAGCAGATAGGTGATATAGCTGTATTGATTGACAAAGATAAAAAAGTTCAGCCCGCCGATCAGGTACGCCACTAAAAGCAGGGGGTGGCGTAAATGTAATCCCAAGGGTCGCACAAAAGAGGACCAGCCAAAACGTTGCGGCTGAAAGTGGCGCGAAGGCGGCAAAGCCCACCAGAAAATCGCTAAACAAACCAATGACAAGCATCCTGCAGCGAAGAAGCTTGCCCGCCAATCAAACACATCCGCCATCCAGCCTGAAAAAAGGCGACCGTTAATCCCCCCTAAAGAATTAGCAGCAATATAAAAACCGACTGCAAGCGCCACGGCCTTTTTGGAAAACTCATCGCCCATATAGCCGATGGCAATTGCGGGGAGTCCACCGAGTAGAAAGCCTTGAATGGCGCGTAAAACAAGGAGGCTGGGATAGTTGGGTGCCCAAGCGAGCAAAAAAGTCACCACCACGACCCCGAGCATCGTGATGAGCATAATATTTTTACGGCCTAGGGCATCAGAAAGTGGCCCGTAGAATAAAAGCGAGAGGCCCAGCGTCAAACTCGTTAAGGCTAAAGAGGCATTGGCTTCTAAAGAGGAGATCTCAAAAATAGTTTTGAATTCAGGCAGTAAAGGCTGAGTGACGTAAAGATTGCTGAAGATCATAAACGAGCCGCAGCCGAGAGCGAGGGTCGCTCGCCAAAATTCGGGTGATTTTTCTTTAATCATGATGATAAGTTTGGTATAAGAAATATGGACAAGAGTGATACATCAAGAGGTGTTCTCACTCTACGCCCTCTGGTACAATAAGCGAAATATATCCTACCAATACTCAAGATAAGGTCATGTTATGGATATTCGTCCTTTGCGTTATCTGGTTGCTGTCGCTGATTTGGGAAGCTTTACCTTGGCTGCCGAGCGCTTGGGCGTCGCGCAACCGGCGGTGAGTATGTCCATTCGTAATATGGAAAAACAGCTGGGGCTATCCTTGCTCGATCGTGGCGAGAAAAAGGTGAAGCCGACGGCCGAAGGGGCCTTGTTGCTCGTCCATGCGCGACGCATTCTGGATGAGGTCGAAGCGGCTGAGCTGGCGCTCAATGAAGCGCGCGGCCTGACCAAGGGTGAGGTGCGCATCGGGATTCCGAGTATGCTGGGCTCCTATTATTTTCCGCCCATCCTGATGGCTTTTAAGCATCGGCATCAAAACCTCAATCTGGCTGTTTTTGAAGATGGCACGCGCAGCATCCAGAAAAAAATCCGTGAAGGTACCTTGGATGTCGGCGTTATTGTGGCCGACCGTGTTCCTGCTGACCTTGAGGCGGTGTCTTTTCTTCAAGAGGAGATGGTGGTGTGTGTGCCATCCGATCATCGTTTTGCTGAGATGGAGGCAGTGAGCTTTGCCGATTTCTTTGAAGAAGAGCTGGTGCTCTTTAAAGAAGGCTATTTTCACCGTGAATTTATTGATCGTGTCTGTGAGAAATCAGGGCTGACGCCGAGGGTAGCTTTTGAATCAAACCTGATCCCACTGACCAAATCGATTGTGCGCCAAGGTTTTGGTATTACCGTTTTCTTGAAAATGGTGCTCAAAGATGAGCCGGATTTGGTCGCGGTGCCTTTTAAAGAGCGGGTGTTTTTGAATATGTCGATTGCTTGGAAAAAAGGCGCTTACCAGTCGATTGCGGATCGTGCCTTTGTCGACTTTCTGCTTGAGCATGCTGAGGTTGCTGCTGATAAATAGGTTGTTGTTTTGTGTTGTCTTGATGGTTGATGACATGGCTTTGCTGCTGGATGAGTCATCTTTTCTGTCTGAGCTCTTTGTTGATGTATCTTCGCATGAGCGTAGTTTTTTGCTTTTTTTTGTTAACTCACTGTCTGGCTTCATGTAGCATATTGAAATCAACTTGATTATGGACATCTGTGAAGACTATGCCTCATCGACTCCACCAGTTACTGGATAGCCTAGCGCATATCACCAGCTACCGGGACGTACAGCGCTTGGAGCTCAGCTTGCTCAAAACGCTGCATGAGATTCTGAGCCCGGTTTCTTTGCAGCTCTATAAGGTTGATGAAGCCTATCGCTTGTTGATTGCTCTGAGTTATCAGCCAGAGCAGTCGGATGTGGTTGAACTCCAGCCTGAATTCGCCCAATCGCAGCCTGCCGCGGATCTAGTAAGACGTGCTTTGCAGCAGGGCCACCCTTGTTTTATTCAATCTGCAGATCAGGCCTATCTTTGTGCTTTTCCAGTGGTGGATATGCATGATATCCATTTTTGTTTACTGATCGGCAGCCATGAGCCTTTAGCGCCTGCCGATGAGCACCTGATCAATAGTTTTTTTCGTATCTACCACAACTTTTGTCGTCTGCTTGAAGATGCGCAAACCGATGAGTTGACAGGGCTGTTGAATCGGAAAACCTTCGATGAGAACTTCTTGCGCATCAGCCAAGAGTTGATTGATCCGAATGTCATTGCCGATGCTGATGATCGACGCCGAGTTTTGGCCGCTAAGGTTGATCACTACTGGATGGCGGTGCTGGATATTGACCATTTTAAGCAGGTCAATGATACCTACGGCCATATTTTTGGTGATGAAGTATTGATTTTGATCTCACGGCTGATGCAGCAGAGCTTTCGCCGTACAGATTACCTTTATCGCTTTGGCGGTGAGGAGTTTGTCATCGTAGCGCATTGTGGTGGACTGAGTGAGGCAAAGAAGCTCTTCGTCCGCTTGCATCGTGCCATTGAAGCCTACCCCTTTCCTCAGGTTGGGCAGGTTACGGCCAGTATAGGTGTGGTTCAGCTCACCAATCGGCATCTAGCCTCTTCTTTGCTGGATCAGGCTGATCAAGCACTCTATTACGCCAAAAGCCATGGTCGCAATCAGCTTCATTTTTATCAGGAGCTTTTGGATCAGGGTTTGATGAAGGAGATTCGTCCCAAGACAGGTTCGGTGGATCTTTTCTAACGGCGTCTGCTGTGGGTCTGCTGAGCGGCAGGCTGACTTCGTCCATGAAGTGGCCTGCCTCTTCCACAGTGCGGCCTAGGGCGTTTCAAGTTCTAGAGCGCTTCAAGTTCCAGCCAGCGTTCCATTTTGCCTTCTAATTCCGCCTGTAACGCTTCTAGATGGGCCAGCTCTTGAGCGACGGCTTCAGGACTTTGCTGGTAAAAATCAGCTTGACTGATCTTCGCTTCCTGAGTGGCAATCGCTGTTTCCAGAGCCTCGATCTCAGCGGGAAGTTGATCGAGTTCACGTTGCAGCTTGTAGCTGAGCTTCTTGGTTGGTGCTGCATCCGCTTTGGGCGCAGGTGAAGCGGCGATAGGGAGAGGCGGAGGCGAGACTTCGTCTAAGCGTGAGATTTGCGCTGCACTTTTGCTGCTTCTCAGCTCAGGAAAGCGCCCGCCTTGGCGAATCCAATCCTCATAACCGCCGACATATTCCTTAATGCGTCCCTGCTCTTCAAAGGCCAGAATACCTGTGACCACGCTATCCAAGAAGGCGCGGTCATGGCTGACCAGCAGCAGTGTACCCTCGTAATTCAGCAGTAGCTCTTCTAGCAACTCCAACGTCTCTAGATCAAGATCGTTAGTTGGCTCATCCATCACCAGTAAGTTGGCAGGCTTGGCGAAGAGCTTGGCCAGTAGCAGGCGATTTTGCTCTCCACCAGAAAGCGCGCTGACTGGCTGGCGTGCGCGATCAGGCGTAAATAGGAAATCCTGTAGGTAGCCAATCACATGCTTATCGCGCCCATTGATGGTGACGCTGGTGCGCCCTTCTGCGAGATTATCCAGTACCGTTTTGCTCGGATCCAACTGGCCGCGCAGCTGATCAAAATAAGCGACTTCAAGCTGTGTGCCGAGTTTGACTTCACCGGCTTCTGGCGTTAGTTGACCAAGCAGGATCTTGAGCAGCGTGGTTTTTCCTGCGCCGTTGCGTCCCAAAAGACCGATCTTGTCGCCGCGCTGGATACGCGTGCTGAGATCACGAATGACAGGTTGATCGCCATAGCTGTGCGAGACATGTTTAAGTTCAACCACCAGCTTGCCTGATTGTCCGGCCGCTTCGAGCTGAATATCCGCCTTACCCTGACGCTGTAAGCGGGCTGCTCTTTCTTTACGCAGCTCTTGCAGTGCGCGCACACGGCCTTCGTTACGGGTGCGGCGTGCCTTGATACCTTGACGTATCCAGACTTCTTCTTGAGCGAGTTTTTTATCAAAGGCTGCTTGATGTCGTGCTTCGACTTCGAGCTGGTGGGCCTTATAAGCCAGAAAATCCTGGTAGCCACCTTCCCAGCTGATGATTTGACCTAAATCCAGCTCCAGCATCCGCGTGGCCAGATTTTGCATAAAGGCCCGGTCGTGGGTGATCAGTAACACCGCGCCGTTAAAGGCTTTAATCTGCTCTTCCAACCATTGGATGGTTTCGATATCCAAGTGGTTAGTCGGCTCATCGAGCAGTAAGAGATCGGGTTCGCTGATCAAGGCCTGCGCCAAAGCCACACGACGACGCCAGCCGCCTGATAGAGAGGCCATTTTGGCGCTGCCATCCAGATGAAGGCGCTTCAGTAGCTGCTCGACTTTTTGGCCGAGTGACCAGCCGTCGCAGGCATCCAGCTGATGCTGCAGGGCATCCATCTTGTCCAGATCGACTTGATCTGGTGGGAGTTGGGTGAGGTGGTGAAAAGCCTCAAGAAGACGCCCAGCTTCAGCCAGCCCGAGCGCGACAACCTCATAGACATCGCGGTCATCCGCAGCAGGTAAGACCTGAGGCAGGACGCCGATTTTAAGACCGGGCTTGCGCCACAGCTCACCGCCATCCGGCTGAATATCACCAGCGACCAGTTTGAGCAGGGAGGATTTGCCTGCACCATTGCGTCCAAGGAGCGCCACCCGCTCACCCTTTTCCAGAGTGAGGTTGGCATCATTTAAAAGTGGGGTTGGGCCATAGGCCAGATGAAGATGTTCAAAGCGCAGCAGTGTCATGAGGGAGAGTGAATAACCTAAGCTTGACCGATTTTTTCTCGGATACGTTTTTCGACCAGCGCCGCGAGGAGCTTGGGCTGGAATTTAGATAAGAAGTCGTCACAACCGACCTTCTCAACCATGGCTTTATTGAAGTTGCCTGACATCGAAGTATGCAGCACAACAAATAAATCCTTGAGCTGTGGATCTTGGCGCACTGCCGTGGTCAGGCTGTAGCCGTCCATTTCGGGCATCTCGGCATCGGTGATCAGCATCAGTAGTTTCTCAGGAACCTGTTCGCCATCGGCGGCCCAAGCCTTGAGCTGATTCAAGCCATTTTTGCCGTTGGTGGCGGTATGCAGGGTGATACCAAGGGGTTCGAGTGCCTGGCGCACCTGAGAAATCGCGGTTGGTGAATCATCCACCATCAGGATTTCCATATCTTTAGCTGCGGCAAGTAACTCAGCTTCGAGACTGCTGGTGTCGACGAGTACCGCATAGGGATTGATTTCAGCCAGTACCTTTTCAACATCAATGATTTCAATGATTTGGTTTTCTAAGCGTGTAATCGCTGTCAAATAGTGCTGCCGGCCTGTAGTGCGCGGCGGCGGCATAATATCTTCCCAGTTTAGGTTGACGATGCGATCCACAGCACCAACTAAGAAAGCCTGCACGGTTGAGTTGTATTCAGTCACAATCAAGTTACTGGCTTCACCAGGCTGCAAGGGCGGCATACCGATGGCCTGAGCCAGATTGATCACGGGTACGGTTTGTCCACGCAGATGGGCCACACCCACAACATGAGGATGATGGCCGGGCAGGTTCACCAGCTTGGGTAGGCGCAGTACTTCCTGTACTTTAAACACGTTAATCGCAAACAACTGCTGACTGTGAAGTTTGAACATCAGCAGTTCAAGACGATTCTGCCCAACGAGTTGTGTGCGTGAATCAACGCTAGCTAAGACTCCGGCCATGAAAAAGCCCTCTTGGTGATTTCTTCTTTTGTTAGTGAATGCCGTTTATTCACATACTAGTGAAAAAAGAGACAACTGACCAGAAAAGGCAGGCCTTCAGTGCATATATTTTCTGATGAGAAGCAGGTAGAGGCAATGAGAGGTTAAAGATCGCAACGCAGGTGGCGGCTGCGCCATCTGGCCCACAGCTCGTAAACAAGATGGCCAACGTGCCTCATCAGCGGCAGGCTCAGCAGCCAAGCGGTTTTTTTCAAACCAGCCGCACGCCAATAGGCAACAGAGGCGGCATAGCCGATCTGCATCTGCTGCCCATCAAAAAAGTGAATACGCCGATAAAGCTGATCGAGGGTATGGCCTGCAGGTGGTGTGAAGTGCGGTTGACTGATATCAATCAGCTCCACCTGGGGTTCGAGTCTTGGACGTAGGTGATCGATCTCGCGACGGCATAAGCCGCATGAAGCATCGTAGTAGAGCTGGGCAGCGGGCATGTGGCTCACCTTGGCATGGCGGGTTAGGAAAACTTGAGTTAAGCTAGTGTATAAGTTTTGTTCTATTTTTGGCAAGCTTGGTCGAATCTCTCACCACGATGAGTCAAGAGGTAGCAGATGCATCTTATTATTGCAGGCGC
>SKOQ01000024.1 GCA_007119985.1 Marinospirillum sp. | reverse complement strand
TGTCACGCTGCGTTTTCAAGAAGAACAGCCTGTCTCCAGCTGGCAAGCTCTGGCACCGAATGAATATGGCTTTTATGCCAACGTCAATCCTGAAGTGAATCATCCACGCTGGTCTCAGGCGACCGAGCGGCGCCTGGGTGAATCAGGCCGGCGGACCACACTGATGTTCAATGGCTATGCAGAAGAGGTCGCACACCTGTATCGCGGCCTTGATCTTCGGGTGCACTACTGATGTCGACTCGACTCTATTGGCTGCACACAGGCGGACGCTGGACCTGGGTAGACCTGCTGCTGATCACGCCACTGGTTTATCTTGGCTGGGCCGCTTGGCAAGACGAGTTAGGTGTCTTTCCACTCGAAACCCTGTTGTTTTTTTCTGGCCATGCCGCCTTGATTCTTTTACTGCTTACCCTCGGATGGGGCAGCCTATATGGCCTCACCCGCTGGCCTGTTTTCCTGACTTCGCGCAAGCACTTGGGTCTGGCCGCCTTTGCTTGGACGAGCCTCCATCTGCTGCTTTGGTTGGAGTGGGAAACCGGTTGGAGTCTTGGCGTGATCGCGCAGCTTTCTATTGATCTGCTTTATATTCAGCTCGGATGGCTGATCTGGCTGGGCCTAGCACTGCTGAGCGCCACTTCTTGGTCTTGGCTACGCCAGAGGTTGACGCCGCGCAGCTGGCAGGTGATTCACTGGCTGATCTACCCATTAATTGCACTCAGCCTATGGCATTACGCCATCGTCATTCGCCTCGATTACACGCCGCTGCACCTTTATACACTCAGCTTGACGCTCCTGCTTGGTCTCCGCTTCTGGTTAAGCGGCCGCCCTCAATCTGAGGCATTGGGCAGGTATAACCGCCAATCCACCAAAGCCAACACCTCAAACGCAGGCTCTTCATAGGGATGGGCCTGCTGGAGTGCATGGATCGCAGCACCAAGATGTTCAGCTGCACATAAGAGCTCAACCTTAAGTTCAGCCACCTGCTCTAACTGCCCCACGCTCCCCAAGTGGGGCTGCGCGCCAGCTAAAGGCCGAAACTGCCCTTGCCCAAGCGTCTCAAAGCAACACTGCTCATACTGGCCTAAACGCCCTGCACCTGTTGCAAAAACAGCGGCTTTAACGCCTTCAGCCGCCTCGACCGGCACATAAAATACCAGCTTATACTGCTCACACATGTTGATCTCCTTGATCGACGCTCAACCGCTTAGGCTGCTCTCACTGGCCCCACCAAAACACAGGCGCGCAGCTTCTCTTGGCCAAAGCAAGCCATACGTTCAAATTCTAAATGGGTAATCGGGACTTGTTGGGTATCCAGACAGCTCTTCTGATCTTCTTCATCAATTTCAGGATCATGAATATAAACAAACTGCGCATCCAAGGCCGTGACGACCACCCAGTGCGGACTTTTGCTGCGGCTCATGCGCCAGCTACTCATTAAGATCAATGGAATCCAGCCTGCCTCTAAGGCTTGCTGCATATCCTGCAAACTGATCGCAGTCCGCTGCTCCTCAATGCCTTGCTCGGCCAGCTGTTCACTAAAGTCTTGATGGACCTTCTCGAGCACTTCTTTTTTCATTGGCGAGCGCACACCTTTAGTAAATAAAGGCCCCTCTTGATTGACCCAAAGCGAGACCGCGAAACCACGTCGCCAAGCGGCCAGCGCCAACCCACGCGGACCGCAGCCACCATGCCCTGAGGTCATGAATATACTGGTCGCCTCACGCCACAGCTGCAACTCATGGCGTTGATCCAACCGTGTCTCGGCTTGCTGCGCTCCCATCGCCATCAATAAAGCAGCCGGACCACAGGTAAAAGGCAGGGTCTGTTGATAGTAGGGGACATGGCGCTGCACACCCTCGGGTGCTTTACGCAAGCGTTTTTGCAAACGCCATGCGGGGCTATGATCCTCATAATAATCGGCATATTGCGCAAAGCGTCGATACCCCTGCTGCTGATAAAGCTTCAGTGCCACAAGATTATCCTGACGCACCTCCAGTCGCACCATCGCACAGCCTTCTGCCAAAGCCAGTGTCTCTGCACGCGCTAAGAGCAGCTGACCCAATCCCTGCCCTTGCCAGTCTGGTGCCACGGCCAGTGAGTAGAGACGCGCTAAACTGGTACCACGATGGAATAATAGAAGGACATAGCCCGCCAACTGCCAGCAGGCGTCCTTTTTGATCTGCAAAAGATCCAGCTGGGCATGGCCTTTTTGGATCAACCAGCGCAACTGCCGCCGTGTTAAGCGATCACCTTGAAAAGCCTGCTGCTCTAAAGCCAATAGAGCCGGAAGATCTGCTAATTCCGCTGAACGCCACGCTTGTTGCTCCATCTTTTCCTCCACCTCATGCTGCACGCCCAACTCACCAAAATAGGCTGTTGACAGGGGCTTGTTTTTTAGCCTGATAAGGTGAATAGTGCGCTTATTGCGATCAAAATACAGCCCACCCCCACCGATCTTTTTTCTTGATTGAGCCCAGCATTCCATGACCCGTTTACGCCTGATTGTCGATAAAAAATCTGACTGGACCGCCTACTATCCAACCGAGGATCTGCTCACGGCCCATGAGTATCTCGCCCAAGGGAGCCACAGCGGCAGCAAGCCAACGCAGGTCATCAACCTCTGCAACAGCTATCGCTATCTCAGCTATGGCTATTACACCTCTTTGCTGGCAGAAGCACGCGGCCATAAGGTGATTCCATCTATTCGCACCATCAACGATTTGGGTAAAAAATCGATTTATGGGCTGAATATGGAGGGTCTCCATGCCACGCTCAATAAGCTAGTCAATAAAAATGCAGCGCTCAGAACCCAGCTTGAAGAAGAACAGCGCTTGCAGGTGACCTTGTGCTTTGGCCAAACACACTTCGCGCCCTTGGCTGATTTAGCACGGCAGATTTTTGAGCACTTCCCCTGCCCGATTTTGAGCATGACCTTTCGCAAGGCAGAAACCTGGCAGATTGAATCCTTACGTCCTGAAGGCTTAAAACATCTGAATGAACAGGAGCAAGATCTGTTTGCCAGCGCCTTAGATGCCTACAGCCGCAAGGTCTGGCGCAAACCCAATGCCAAGCGCCAATATCGCTATGATTTGGCGATTCTGGTCGATCCGCACGATAAGTTGCCGCCTTCTGATCCAGTCGCGCTGAAAAACTTTATCAAAGCAGGTCGCCAACTGGGGATGGATGTTGAACTGATCGAAAAGAAAGATTTCAGCCATCTGGCCGAATACGATGCGCTGTTTATTCGTGAAACCACCTCCATCAGCAACCATACCTACCGCTTTGCCAAAAAAGCCGAGGTGGAAGGGATGGTCGTCATGGATGATCCCACATCGATTCTGCGCTGCTGCAATAAGGTGTATCTGGCCGACCTGCTGGCCAGCAAGGGCATTCCCATGCCGCACACCACTTTTCTCTATAAGGATCGCAAAAAAGAGCTCCTGGCTATCGCTGCCACCCTGCACTATCCAGCAGTTCTGAAGGTTCCTGATGGAGCCTTCTCCAAGGGCGTCGTCAAGGTACAAGATCAAGCGGAATTGATGACACAGGCCGAAGTGTATTTCAAACAGTCCGCGATCTTACTGGTACAGGAATTTATGTACACAGATTACGACTGGCGTATTGGTGTGCTGAATAACAAACCCCTGTTTGCCTGCCAGTATTTTATGACCAAGGGCCACTGGCAAATTTATAACCACAGCTCCGGCGAGGCGGAGTCAGGTGGATTTACGACCCTTCCTGTCCATCAAGTACCTGCACAGGTGATCAAAACAGCACTCAAGGCCACCAAGCTGATTGGCAATGGTTTGTACGGTGTAGATCTGAAGCAAAGCGG
>SKOQ01000039.1 GCA_007119985.1 Marinospirillum sp. | reverse complement strand
GGCAGAGGAATATTGACCTTCTCCATCAGAGCGCGGGCTTGATCAAGCAGCTCAGGCTCATAGAGCGACCGACCGACCGGAAAACCTGCCGCCGCAAGGAAGGTATTGGCAATGCCGCCGCCGGTAATGATTTGATCACACTGCTCTGCCAAGGCATTCAGCACTTCCAGTTTGGTCGAAACCTTGGAGCCACCGACAATCGCCAGCATCGGGCGCGCAGGTTGTGCGAGGGCTTTTTCTAAAGCGTCCAGCTCAGCGGCGAGCAGGGGGCCAGCACAGGCGACAGGCGCAAAGCGGGCGACACCATGTGTCGAGGCTTGAGCGCGATGCGCTGTACCAAAGGCATCCATCACAAAGACATCGCACAGGGCGGCATAGCGCTGGGCCAGCGCGTCAGCGTCTTTTTTCTCACCGAGGTTAAAGCGCACATTTTCTAGCAGTACCACTTCACCGGCGGCCACTTCGACGCCATCCAGATAATCCTTGATCAGACGCACGGGTTGACCAAGTAAGCCGCTCAGGTGTTCGGCAACGGGAGCCAAGGAGTTTTTCTCATCGGCCTGGCCTTCTTCAGGACGGCCCAAATGGGACATCAGCATCACCTTGGCTCCAGCCTGCTGCGCGGCTTGGATCGTCGGTAGGCTGGCGCGAATACGCGCATCTGAGCTGACTTTGCCATCTTTAATCGGCACATTCAGATCTTCACGGATCAGCACACGCTGGCCGGCCAGATCGAGATCGGTCATTTTAATGACTTGCATGGTCTCTCCTCTTGATAAGCTTAATAAGTTCATTCAATCCATCAGTACAATCTATTTGGGTGAAGCCGGTGCAGTGGGCTGAGCTTGCCAGTGCAGCGCGATATCTAACATCCGATTGGCAAAGCCCCACTCGTTATCAAACCAGCACAACAGCTTGAGTAGATGACGCCCTGCCACCCGCGTCTGCGTGGCGTCCACAATCGCAGAGCGTGGATCATGGTTGAAATCGATGGAAGCATGGGGCTCTTCTGTATAGCCCACAATGCCGCTTAAAGCCCCTTGGCTGGCTTCAAGTAAGAGCTGATTGACCTCAGCGACACTGACGGGTTGATCCAGCCACAGGCTGATATCCATCGCGGAGACATTCAAGGTGGGCACACGCAGATGCAGGCTTTCTATGCGTCCATCGAGATGAGGCAGCAGGCGGCTGATGCCCTTGGCGAGCCCAGTATCGACTGGAATAATCGAAGCCAGAGCTGAACGGGTCAGGCGCAGATCTTGATGATGATAGGCATCGCTGACTGGCTGATCATTCATCACCGAATGCAGCGTGGTGGTGCTGCCTGCGGCGATACCATAGGCTTCATCGAGCAATTTCAGCACAGGAACCAAGCAGTTGGTGGTGCAGGAACCGGCTGAAATAATACGCTGTTGCGCCTTGAGCTGCTGATGGTTGACGCCATAGATGATGGTGGCATCAACATCCGCTTCAGCTGGTTGTGAAAAAATCAGCCTTTGCGCCCCAGCCTGAAGATGAATCTCTGCCGTGGCGCGGTCTTTAAAGCTGCCGGTGCACTCTAATAGCAGATCAATGCCCAGCTCTTGCCACGGCAGATCCGCTGCCTGTTGATGGCGTAGCACTTGAATGGGCTGATCATTAATCCACAGTTGGCCTTCAGCTGCACGCACACGACCAGGAAAGCGACCGTGGATTGTGTCATAGCGCGTGAGATAAGCCAGGGTTGCAAGATCGGCCAGTTCGTTGAGTGCGACCAGTTGCAGCGAGCGGCAATCATCCCGCTCCACTAGGGCGCGCAGAATACATTGACCAATGCGGCCGTAACCGTTAATAGCAAGGCGTGAAGGTTGCACTATTCAAAGAACCTGACTCAAGAACCGAAATGAAGTCGCCTATTTTCACGCATCGCGCGCATCAGCGCAAACTTGTTTCTCGCGCCCTGCGCTCAAGCCTCGCCCAATAAAAAAACGGAGCCAAGAGTGGCTCCGTTGGGCTGATCAAACGTGATGATTAATCGTCCAGACCTTCCAGCAGTTCTTCCACTGTAGCCACTACGTTCTCAACGGTGAAGCCAAACTCGGCAAAGAGCTGATCTGCTGGCGCGGATTCACCAAAGGTTTCCATGCCGATAATCGCGCCTTCCAGACCGGCATACTTGTACCACCAGTCTTTGTGTGAGGCTTCGATAACGACACGGGCACCCACTTCTGCAGGTAGAACGGCCTGACGATAAGCGGCATCTTGCTGCTCGAAGACATCAGTAGAAGGCAGGCTGACTACGCGAATCTGCTTGCCTTGTGCGCTCAGCTGCTCAGCGGCTTGCATGGCCAGGCCCACTTCTGAACCAGTCGCGATCAGAAGGGCTTCAGGCTCACCAGTGCAATCACGCAGGATGTAACCGCCGCGTGCGATATTGGCCAGTTGAGCGGCATCGCGCTGCTGATGGGGCAGGTTCTGACGCGAGAAGATCAGTGCGGTGGGGCCGTCTTTACGCTCCAGAGCGGATTTCCAGGCTACAGCGGTTTCCACAGCATCGGCAGGACGCCAAACACTCATATTCGGCGTGCCGCGCAGGCTGGCGAGCTGTTCAATCGGCTGGTGGGTGGGGCCATCTTCGCCCAAGCCAATCGAATCATGAGTAAAGACCTCAATATGCTGCTTCTTCATCAGCGCGGCCATACGCAGGGCATTACGCGCATATTCCATAAAGATCAGGAAGGTGGCGCCGTAAGGAATAAAGCCGCCGTGTAGTGACACGCCGTTGATGATCGCCGCCATACCGAACTCGCGCACACCATAGTGGACATAGTTACCCGAGGCATCTTCACGGGTGATGGCCTTGGCACCCTTCCAGAAGGTCAGGTTGGAGGGGGCGAGGTCGGCAGAGCCGCCGAGCAGCTCAGGCAGCTGAGGGGCAAGGGTATTGAGTACATTTTGGCTGGCTTTGCGACTGGCGATGGTTTCGCCTGCGGCTTGCAGTTGCGCGATGTAGGCTTCGAGGTTGGCTTGGAAATCCTGCGGCAGATCACCCTGCATCCGGCGCGTATATTCAGCCGCCAGTTCTGGGTGGGCCTGCTGGTAGGCAGCGAACTTCTGCTCCCAACTGGCTTCAGCCGCTGCGCCTTTTTGCTGGGCATTCCACGCTGCAGTGATGTCTTCAGGAATCACAAACGGTGCATGCGGCCAGCCGAGTTGCTCGCGCGTGAGGGCGATTTCATCCTCACCCAGTGGGGCACCGTGGCAGTCTTCTTTGCCGCCCTTGTTAGGCGAGCCAAAACCTATCACGGTTTTGCAGATAATCAGGGTGGGACGCTCATCATCTTGGCGCGCGGTTTCAATCGCGGCTTTGATTTCTTCAGGCTGATGACCATCGACGCGCAGAACCTGCCAGCCGTAAGCTTCAAAACGCTGCGCGGTGTTGTCGGTAAACCAGCCTTCCACTTCGCCATCAATCGAGATGCCATTGTCATCATAGAAGGCGATCAGCTTGCCCAGACCCAGTGTACCGGCAAGTGAACAAACTTCATGTGAAATGCCTTCCATCAAGCAACCATCGCCAAGGAAGCAGTAGGTGAAGTGATCCACAATGGCATGCTGAGGGCGGTTGAACTGGGCGGCGAGGGTTTTTTCTGCCAGCGCCATACCCACGGCATTGGCGATGCCTTGACCCAGTGGGCCGGTGGTAGTTTCAACGCCAGGGGTGTAGCCATATTCTGGATGGCCGGGTGTTTTGCTGTGCAGTTGGCGGAAGTTTTGCAGATCTTCTAGCGTCACATCATAGCCAGAAAGATGCAGCAGGGCGTAAATCAGCATCGAGCCGTGGCCGTTGGAGAGCACAAAGCGAT
>SKOQ01000022.1 GCA_007119985.1 Marinospirillum sp. | reverse complement strand
TTGTTCCTGAATGCCACCGGAGATCAGTTGCCCGGAAGCAGGGTCAAGCGGCAGCTGCGCCGAAAGGTTGTTGTAGTGGGAGAAGGCAACCGTTTGTGTTGCTAAAGGAGTACGCGGCGCCGCATCGGTGTTGTTGGCTTCAACAATAATGCCGTGCCTGTCCTCAACCGCCTGAGGTGGCGTGCCGTCCCCGTGAGAGACCACGGCTTCAATCTGTACTTGAGCATGCAGGGGCAAGGCGGCTGCGTGAATCAGAGTTCTGGCAGGCAGGTAGCCCACTGCACGGGCAATGGCGGAGTCTGGGAAGAAGCGGGAATAAACTTCATCAACCGCGGCCTGGTTGTTCAAATCAGTCAGGTAAATATTGATTTTGACGATGTCGTCAAAAGGCACATCGATACTGTTCAAAATAGCCTTGATATTCTTCAGGCATTGAGCGGTTTGCTCTTGTACGCCACCGACAACCAGCTGTCCCGTTTGCGGATCAAGGGGGAGCTGAGCAGACAGGTTGTTGTAGTGAGAGAAGGCCACCGTTTGAGATGACAGAGGGTCCACAGGAGCTTGATGGGTCTGGTTGGTGAGCTTGACTAGATCGCCGGCCTGAGGTGCAGCTGGAATGGTGCCGAGGCCATTCGAAACCAGGGCTTCGACTTGTATCAGTGCCTCTTGTGGCAAGTCGGCTACGGCCACAAGCGTTCGAGCGGGGAAATAACCACTAAAGAAGTTTTTATAAATTGCATCAACCACTTCAATATCTTTGATGTTTTTAACAAAGACAGTGATGCGTATAATATCACTCAGGCGTTGATCGATATTTTCTAAAATGCTTTTGATATTTTCAAAGCACTGCAGCGCTTGCGCTTGGATGCCGCCACTAACCACCTGGCCTGTCTTGGGATCCAGCGGCAGCTGTGCTGAAAAGTGGTTGTAGTGGGAAAAAGCCACTGTGTGGGATGCTAGGGGATGTATAGGCACCGGCTCGGTGTTTCTTGCTAAAACAGCGTTATTACCACTCATTTGAATAGCCTCTATATTTTATTATTAGATTAGAAGAGCCTGCGAAAGTAATCGCATGACAGTGTTCACGGAATGAATTTTTATCAATATTGTTATCCCGTGACACTTCACTATACCAAGTTAAAACTTTTTAGATAGTCAAAATCCTTAGACCTAGGTCGTCTTGCTTCAGCGCTTGAAGGTGCTCTCGGGTAGTGGGGGTGGCGTAGCAAGACAGGTAAAGCTTCAGGGTGCTTGAAGGCCCATTTGCTGGTATCTTTCCTATAGCAATAGTGAGGAAAATCTATGCCTGTGCAAGCCACCCCCACCTTTTTATTACGTGCCCTAGAGCAGGCGACTAACCCTATTGTGGTCACCGATGCGCAACTCGATGACCAGGGTCCCAGAATCCTTTATGTCAATCAGGCTTTTACCCTGATGACTGGCTACTCAGCGCAAGAGCTGCAAGGCCAAAGGGCAAGTAAGCTCCAAGGTCAGCTAACTAATACTGAAGAGCTGGAGCAACTGAAGCAGGCGCTGCAAGCTGGCCGTAGCTACTCAGGTTCTAACGTTAACTACCGCAAAGACGGCTCCCCCTATTTGGTTGAGTGGAATATTTCGCCGGTCAGGGATGAGCAGGGCGAGGTGACCCACTTTATCTCAGTGCAACGCGATGTCAGTCAGCGGCGTCAGGAAGAGCACTTTAGTCTGACGCTGTTAAATAACATCGGTGAAGGTGTATTTGGGATCGACTCCCAGGGCTGTTTCACTTTTATTAACCCCTCTGCTTTACGCATGCTGGGTTATGCCAGTGAAGAGGAGGTGCTAGGGCGCAATAGTCATGAATTAACACACCACACCCACCCGGATGGCAGCCCTTATCCAGAAGAGAATTGCCCGATTTACCGCGCCCTCAGCTGTGGCGAGCCCTTGAAAGATTGGGATGAAGACTGGTTTTGGCGTCAAGATGGTAGCGGTTTTCCGGTGGAGATCTATGCGGCACCTATGTGGCAAGAACTCGGGCAGGCGTTTGGTGGGGTGGTCACTTTTTGGGATATTTCTGAGCGCAAAGCGCTGGAGCAGGAACTACAAGAGCTGGCTTTTCATGATCAGCTGACTCACTTGTATAACCGGCGTGCTTTTATTGATTTGCTAGAAGCTGAAGTGGCCAAATCAAGCCGTTACCAAACCCGTTTCTCTTTAATTATGTTTGATCTGGATCACTTTAAGCGAGTGAATGATAGCTATGGCCATGATCGCGGAGACCAGGTGCTCAAACGCGTGGCTGAGTTGTCCCAGGAGCGCCTGCGTGCCAATGATAGTGTCGCCCGCTGGGGTGGGGAAGAGTTTATGGTGCTCTTGCCTGAAACCAGTTTAAAGCGTGCACTCAAGGCGGCGGAAAGCCTGCGGCAGAAAATAGCCGACGAGAATTTTACTGAAGTCGGGCAGGTTACGATCAGTTTGGGCGTGGCTGAATATCAGCCTGAAGAAAGCCTGGATAGTTTGACGCAGCGGGTTGACCAAGCGCTCTATGCAGCAAAAGAAGGTGGGCGTAATCAGGTGGTAGCCGCTAAAACGATTGATTAGCGGGCTGCTGAGAGGCGCTCAGTAGTGAGTGCCCCTCAGCGTGTTTCAGGCTAGTTGTTACCGCTAATCTTGCGCTTACCCGCCATGCGGTGCCCTGAAGCCGACTCGTTGACGTTAATCACATGGTCGCCGATCCGCTCTAGGCGGTTAATGACGTCAATAAAGACCACGCCAGCGCGGGGTGAGTAGTTGCCATTTTCCAAGCGGCTGTAGTGATTCTCGCGGAAGCGGTTGCGCAGCTTGTTGACTTTCTTCTCTAGCGCGATGGCATCATCCAGCTTGACAGCAGCGGGTGGCTTGGCAACATTGAGTCCCATATTTTGAATGGCATCACCAAGCGCTTCAGCCAGCACCTTAATCTCTTGAGTGGCTTCAGCGGGCCAGGCCGATTGTGATTCATGTAGACGATCCGAAACCTTGGCGATCTGGTAATAAATATCTGCAATCCGCTCTAAATCATTAATCATAATCTGCATATAGCGAATGCGTTCGGTCAGATTATGCTCAAGGTGAGAGCGTTCACTGATGCGTACCAGATAGTCTGATATTTCAACCTCTAGCTGATCGGTGGCCTTTTCGTACTTCTTCAGCTTCTTCCGCAATCCCTCAATATCAGCATCAGGATCGAACAGTAGCTCACTGGTTTTTTCGTGCATCTTTTCAATAATGCCGACGAACTGTTGAACCTCTTTCTGGGCCTGCTCAATCGAGAGCAGCGGAGAAGTCATCACACCGGCACTGATATGGCGCAGGTGAAACTCATCGGCCTCACCACCGCGATCCGGCTGGATATATTCAACAAAGCGCACTAGATAGGGCACAAAGGCAAAGAGCACCACCACATTCAGAATATTAAAGGTGGTGTGGAATAAAGAGAGTGCCAGGGTGGCGTTAGAACGGGACTCGATATCGCCACTCATCACCGACAGGCTGCTTTCAGAGAAGAACATCACCACCTGATCGATCAGATGCAGCATCGGATAAATCAGTGCCAGCATCCAGATGACGCCGATGATATTAAAAAAGAAGTGGAACCTTGCCGATCGTTTGGCATGCACATTACCCACCAAGGCGGCGATATTCGCAGTTACGGTGGTGCCGATGTTTTCACCCAGAATCATAGCGGCTGCAATCGGGAAGGAAATCCAGCCTTCAAACAGCATGACCAGGGTAATCGCGGTGGCGGCCGAGGAAGACTGAGTCAAGAGGGTAAGCAGGGTGCCCACGAGCACGAACAGCAGCAGAGACAGATAACCATAGTTGGTGAACCCATCCAAAAAGGTAAAGATTTCAGGATTGGTGTT
>SKOQ01000227.1 GCA_007119985.1 Marinospirillum sp. | reverse complement strand
CCCCTAGCTATCTGTTCTGACAGCGTTTTGTGCTGTCATCAAGCCTCAAAATCAAAGTCAAAAGCGGTTAATCATGGGGCGGGGTGTTTGTGTCAGATACAACAAAACCCGCAGCCGCAACCGGCACCGCGCTCTGGCCAGGGCGCGTCAAAAGCGTTAATCATGCAGTTGTTGCAGTGTTCTAAACGACAACGGCACCATGCATAGCATGTAGCATCTTTAGGCTCTGAGGGCTTAAGTCAAGAGCCAGAGCGCATTTTTTCGATCACGGCTTGCTCGTCAGGACTGAGCCAAATCAGCTTATATCCCTGTTGCTGCTTGCGGAAACGCTCGGCTTTCTTGCGCTCAGCGGGCGTCATGGCACCACTGGCCATTATCGGCTTTCGACCGCGCTTGCTAAGCGGTAGTGATCGTGTTGTTTTGTCGTGTTTGTCTTTCACAAATCTAGCCCTTTTTCACGTGCGGCATCTGAAAGCACGTCATAAGCAGCGGCGGCATAGGCGCGATTTTCAGTGATGGTATGCTCACATTTACCCGTGTTATAGATCGCTTTAGTGATCATCATGAAGTTGTCCAGCTCATCTGGCGTACACCCTAGCTCTGATGCAACGCGGTCAATGTTGCCGTAATCGAGCTTAAAAAGATCAATAGGCCGCTTTACGCCCAGTGCAAAGTCTTTTGCATAGCTATCGTCTAGGTCTGGGTTTTTGCGTAGCGCGTTGTAAACAACCTGCTGTAAATATTCCATTTTCCTGCCTCTATAATTTCGTGACTGTCACTTAATTATATATGAGATGGCGCTAAGTGCAAGCACTATTTTCGTGATTGTCACGTTTTTTGCTACAAGGGGTTTTTGCTTTTGCTTGAGAGACCACGGAAGAGACAAGGACGCGAAAACATTAAGGGTGCGGTCGGTGTTAAGAACACTGCAACAACTGCCTGATCAACGCTTTTGCGGCTGGTGGTTAATGTGCCGTTGCCGGTTGCGGCTGCTGCACCACGGCAACACCACCACCAACCACCCCGCCCCATGATCAACGCTTTTGATTTTACATTTCCATGTCAAAACCACCGCGCTGGATGCTGCGGCGCGTAGGTGTTGGCTGTTGATGTGATCGCTCTTGCTCTTTTGCTTGACGACGTAAAAACTGATCGCGGGTTTCTTGCATAGGATCATAGCCGTATCGATCGATTTGAGCCTGTTTGAACTCAGCGTGCTTAGCTTCACGCTCAGCACGTTCACGTTCTAAACGCTCGCTTCGTGCTTCGTCGCATTTGTCTTCTTTTTCGACATAAGCGGGATCGGCTAGCACTTCGCGGATTAAACCCGCTTCGGCTTTGCGCCTAGGTTCGGATTTTTCAAAGTCTTTTTTCAGTTCTGCGACAACTGCACGACCAGCGGCCAGCGCTGACTTTTCAGCGGCTTCGGCTACTTCAAGTTGCTGCTTAGCTATCGCTTGCTGTTGCAGTAAAGCAGCGTGTTCAGGGTTTGGTTTAAGCAGGCCAGTATTAACTAAGTAAGTTCTGAATGGGTGTTGTTGCTCAAACTGTTTTACGGCTTTATTTGCTTCGGTCGCTTCAAATTTGGCATAGCTGATTTCTCGCTTGGCTTCTTGATGCTCACGCTTTGCAGTGAAATAACGGGGTGACTGCTCGCGCACAAAATCAAAGTCAGTAGCCAGGGCAAACTTGTTTTGCAGCTTTTCGCGTGGTTGCTCGAAAAGATCAGCTTTAGCAGCTTCGCGCTGCTCTAGTTTGAACTTCAAAATATCGATGATCTCAGCCGTTTTATTGGCTTCAACAACGGTTCTATTGTAGTCACCGCGATCAGTCTTAATGCCTCTGCGTTCAAGCGCTGTAGCTGCTGCACCAAGATGTTTTTGCGGTATTTTATTAATACCCTGGTCCGCATAACTTCTATGATCGACACGATCTTCATAACCCAATCGCTCAAGCTCTGAGTTGATTGTGTCTGCAATCAATTCACGCAAGCGTGAACAGCGCGCACTTTGATTTTCAAACTCAAGGCCGTTCTTGTCACGCTTCGCTTTAGACCAGTGAACCGGCAGCTTTTCAGCATCTAAGCCTGTTTCCGTGGTAGGGTCAGCGGCACGAGTAGCGATCATGATATGCACGTGCGGATTATCAAAGCGCTTTTCTTCGGGTTCAGGTTTATAGAGATTGTGTATGCTTGCACATACCGGTGCTTGACCGCTTTTGTGATCTTTACCGTAATCACTTGAGATAACTTCAGCGATTTTGACTGCAAGTTGTCTGCGATGCTCGATCGACATGCAATTCGGTAAAGACACTTCGTGCTCGTCTGCAAGCTTGGCGTCTGTGCGTTTTTCTGCAAGCTCAACCGCTTGCCAAAGCTCAGTGTTAGTGCCCTGCCAGCCCACCAGTATATTTTCATCTACTCGCTGTTTACGTGTGTAGTCGAAAGTCTGTCCGGTTCTTAAATCATGAATGGCATCACCGCTTCTGTAAGCAGCAGACGCGCAAGCGTTTCGACCGTCGCCGCGCTTGATGTGCTGATGCTGTGCATGAAGCGGTTTAGTAGCCATTTTTAAGCCTGCGCTGACCAGTGCTGATTAACTGGTTCTGACTGCTGAACCGGCTCTTGAACCGGCTCTGGCTGCTGCTGTATCGGCTTAGTTTGTTCTTTGGTAGCAACTTCAAGCAAGCTATCTAAAACAGGCTTTAAACGCTCTAAATCGCGCTCAGAAGCGGTATTTGATAGATAGTCATGCATGAAGCTTGAGACATTAGCATCTTGCTCAGCTGCTTTTAGCATCAAAGCCCCGATGATGATTTTTCGCTGTGTATCTTCAGCACTAAGTTTTTTGCGAAGCTTAGCGAGCTTTGCTTGTTGTTCAGCGATTTGCTGTTCTATCGTTCTGGTCGTCATTCTCTTTAATCCTGTAAACCGAAATTCAAATTTAGATCGAAGTGTAACCCCAGAAAACCCCGTAGGGCGCACTTATGACTCACTAAAGTGAGTCGTGCGATCTGCCTCTTACGAGACAGATGGAAAAGCGGAAGCGGGGGACATTTCGACTTTAGCTTTAAGTAGTATAGCGTCGAGTTTTTCGTTTAGCAAAATTTCTTGCTTGCGTTTTGCTGCTTTTGCTGATATGGCTTTTGCCTTTTTAAACTCTGCACGCTGATCAGACAATGGTGCTACGTCTGAATAATCACCCTGTGTTGATTCTTCATGATCTGCCAGCCATTGCTGAATGCCAGCTTTGCCCTGACTCTCGGCAATGTTCAAAATTTCGGCTCTGGACTTATTTCTCAATATCAGCCGCCAGTGGTGAGGGGTCAGCAGTGCCAGCAAATCCGCTTTATCTTCTTGCTCTAAAGCAAGCTGTTCATCGGTCTTTTCAGCAATGCCGACTTCATCTTTCAGCCCTTTTGACCAAAAAATCTGAGCCTTGCCCCGCATGGCCTCAGCGTATTCAAGGAATTTTGAACCCGCGTCTTTTCGGCTCTCGCTTCCGTCTGCGTGTTCACGCAGTAGCGCGAAAGGGTGAAAACCCTTGATGCTACGTGCTGTTTTGCTGTTTGACTTCGCAAGCTCACGGTCAGCACCCCAGCCGCGCTGGTGGTTTCGGCTGTCATCTTGTTTAGCCAGGTATTCGCTAGCCCTGCAATTATCAGTGATTTTTACGCTATGGCGTAAGAATGCAGCCATCTTACGAGATGTATTAGGCGCTAAGCCGGCTTTTTTGCACATAGCCACCCAACGCCTAGCCACCTCATTCCTGAGCGCATAGGCATTGATATTAGCGCCTACAAGCCACGCTTCGTGCGTATGAGGGTGCCAGCCTGAATCGCCTAGAGTGACCTCTAGCGAGCGAATTAAGCCGCCATAGGCGTATTTATCCT
>SKOQ01000177.1 GCA_007119985.1 Marinospirillum sp. | reverse complement strand
TGGGCCACTTCTTTTTGTGACCAGCCTTTGGCTTCTCGAGCTTTTTTTAGCAGCGTACCTGGCGTGGGGCCAAGATCAGGCTGTTCTGCCGCCTGTTGCTCTTCTTGTGTCTTGGTCATTCAAAATCCTCTTTGCGCTGGGTGGTTTAATCCCGATCCTCGGCAGTACGCAGCTGTTGCCAAAGTCGCTCTTCTTCTCGTTGATCACCTGTATGCTGGGCTAAGGTGATGCCAAGCCTGATCACCTGTGGATCAAGGTCTTGGTCTTCTTGTATGCTGCGCCACTGGACTCGCGCTGCAGAATAGGCTTCGGCTTCCATCAGCAGCTCGAACAATCGAATCCTGGTAGCACGTCGTGCTGGATTGAGGCGTAAAGCACGCTCAAAGTCATGGCGGGCTTGACTTTGATCGCCCATCTCAAGCGCCAAAAAGCCAAGATTCTCAAAAACGAGCCAACGCTGTTCATAGAGTAGATCTTGGCTGGCGAGTTCCAGTTGTGTGCGGGCTTCATCATAACGACTTTGTGCAAATAAAAAAGCAGCATAATTGTTTCTGGCTGCAGTCATTTGTGGATTATGGCGCAAAGCCTGACGAAAATGGGATTCAGCTGCGTGTTCTTCGCCCTGCTCTTGCAGTGTGAGGGCCATACCGTGATGGGCTTCAGCAAAGTGGGGGCGTACCTGCAGGGCTCGGTCAAATTCACGCAAGGCGCGCTGATAATCGCCTTCGCTGAATAAGCCAAAACCCAAGTTAGTATAGGCTTGGGCTTGGCGTTGGGGGTCAACCTCCTCCCAGGCTGGGCGACCCGCGCAGGCGCTGAGCATGGCCAGCAGAAGGCCAAGAAGGAGAAAACGCTGAATCATCCCTTGATACGGCTGCATCGCGATCGACCTACTTATGACGGGCTATTGGGGCGCTGCTGCGCTTGGTAGCGTGCGCTGCGCTGAGTTTTATCCTGCACCCTTCCCACTAGCTGACCACAGGCGGCATCAATATCATCACCACGGGTACTGCGAATCGGTGCGGAGTAGCCAGCTTCATGTAACCAGCTTTGAAAACGCATGATTTGGTTGCGCGATGGACGCTGATAATCTGAGCCGGGAAAGGGGTTGAAGGGGATGAGGTTAATTTTACAAGGTAAATTTTGCAAGAGGCGGCCAAGATCCTGCGCGTCTTGCTGCTGGTCATTCACACCTGCAATCAGGGTGTATTCGATGGTCACTTCTCGCGAATCCCCGCATTTATTGAGGTAGCGCTGGCAGGCGGCGAGAAGTTCATCGATCGGATATTTTTTATTGATCGGCACCAGTTGTTGACGCAAGTCATCCCGTGGCGCATGGAGCGAAATTGCGAGGGAGACATCGATATCCTCGCCCAGTTGATCCAACTGAGGGACTAAACCTGAGGTCGAGAGGGTGACGCGTCGTTTAGAAAGTCCATAGCCATTGTCGTCGAGCATAATGCGCATGGCGCTCAACACTGGCTGGTAGTTGAGTAGAGGCTCGCCCATACCCATCATCACCACGTTGGTGACAGGGCGTTTACTGGAATCCTTGCGCGGTCCAAAAGAGCGCTGGGCCACCCAGACCTGACCAATGATTTCAGCGGGGGTCAGATTGCGCTGAAAGCCTTGCTTACCAGTGGAGCAAAAGGAGCAATCCAAGGAGCAGCCAACCTGAGAAGACACACAGAGTGTACGGCGGTTTTCGCCGGCGGGAATCAGGACGGTCTCGATGTGGCTGCCTGCACTGACCTCAAGGACCCATTTGCGTGTGCCATCGCTGGAAATATCTTCTAGCACCACCTTGGGTGGACGAATTTCTGCGCTCTCTTCGAGCTTGCTGCGCAATTTCTTACTCAAATCGGTCATTTCTTCAAAGCTGGCCGCACAACGATGATGCATCCACTTCATCACCTGCGCAGCACGAAACTTCTTCTCGCCGAGTTGGTTGACAAAGAAATCTTCGAGCTGAGCAAGCGTCATTCCCAGCAGATTAATGCGCTCTTCAGAGTGAGCGGAACTGGCGATCAGCGATGAGGTGGCAGACATGATAAAGACCTAAATAGTAAGAAAGAGAACAAGGTTAACAAGGGTCGCAAAGATCAGCTGAGAGGAGTGTTGATGGATCAAGCGTCAGCAAAGAATGGTCTCGTTCGAGATCAGAATTGGTGAGTCGTGGTTGATCCCGCACTAAAAACAAAGGCAGGTTGAACCTGCCTTGGCTGCTGCTTCAGGCCACCCAAAGGCGATCCTGAAGCAGAGAGTCACACTTAGCTGCGTGCGCAGACTTCTTCAGCAGTGAAGAAGTAGGCCACTTCGCGCTCAGCAGAAGCCGCTGAATCTGAGCCGTGCACTGCGTTGGCATCGATAGATTCAGCAAAGTCAGCACGAATGGTGCCTGCTGCGGCTTCTTTAGGGTTGGTGGCACCCATCAGTTCGCGGTTTTGCACAATGGCGTTCTCGCCTTCTAAAACCTGAACCACAACAGGACCAGAAGTCATGAAGTCAACCAGATCTTTGAAGAAAGGACGCTCTTTGTGCTCAGCATAGAAGCCTTCAGCCTGCTCGCGGCTCAGTTGTTGCATTTTTGCAGCGACAACACGCAGACCTGCTTTTTCAAAGCGGGCAATGATTTCGCCAATGACATTTTTTGCAACGGCATCGGGCTTGATGATCGAAAGAGTGCGTTCTACGGCCATATAAAAACTCCAGATTAAGGGAAAAAGGACAAAAAAGAGGGCTGTTGACAAACAAGCTTCAACTTTCGGCGCAGATTATACGCTGAAGCTTTCTCCACAACCACATTCGTCTTTCACCTTCGGATTTTTAAAGCGGAAAAAGGAGTTCACGCCTTCTTGGACATAATCGACCTCGGTGCCCTCAATATAGGGATAGCTTTCAGGATCGACGAGGATAGTGACGCCATGCTGTTCAAAAAGCAGGTCGTCTTCTTGTTGTGTTTCTGCAAAATCCAGTACATACGAAAACCCCGAGCAGCCGCTGGGTTTGATTTTGATGCGTAACCCGATCGCTTGTTCGCGATCTTTCAGGCAGCGCTGGATATGTTGGGCCGCAGCTAAAGAAACAGAAATGCTCATCGGGTTCACCTTTTGATGCTCATGTGTTGATTAGAGGGCAGGCCGCGCGGTGGAGTTCCCCTCGTGCGGCCTGCGCTGACTTAAAGTCAAACTTAAGCGCTGAGGCGCGTTAGTGCTTGCTGCACCTGCTGACCGGCTTGTTGTGCCTGCTCAAGACTGAGATAGCGTCCAAAACTAAAGCGGATTGAGCTGAGAGCCAGAGCACGGGGTACGCCCAATCGCGCCAGAACATAAGAGGGATCGATGCTGGCGGAGTTGCAGGCTGAGCCGGTCGAGACGGCTAGATCAGGCAGGGCCAGCATCAGTGTTTCTGCTTCAATGCCCGAAAAACCAAGGTTGACGATACCTGGCCAGCCCTGTTCGAGATCCGAGTGCGCCTGGTAGAGTTGAGGGTCTAGCTCTGCTAGAAACGCCTGGCGGCAAGCCTGCACATGAGCGCGATCTGCCTGCATCTGCTCTTGTGCTTGACGTGCGGCGACACCCAAACCAACGAGCTGATGGGTAGCGAGGGTGCCAGAGCGCATGCCGCGCTCATGGCCGCCACCGTGGATGATCGCCTCAAGATGGACAGGAGGATCGCGGCGCACATAGAGCGCACCGATGCCTTTCGGACCGTAAAACTTGTGTGCGCTGATGGAGAGCAGATCCACGCCGAGGCGGTGGACATCGATCTTTAGCTTGCCGACCGCCTGAGCGGCATCGATATGCCACAGCGCAGGATGATCGCGCAACAGCAGGGCGTAATCTTCGATCGGGTTGATGCACCCCAGCTCGTTGTTGATCAGCATCAGCGACACGAGCAGGGTGTCTTCTGTCAGTGCGGCGGCCAGCTGTTCGGCAGTAATGACACCTTGGGCGTTCGGCTGTAGATAAGTGATGCGATAGCCCTGCTTCTCAAGCCAGGCGCAGGTATCTAGCACTGCCTTATGCTCGATACTGGAGGTGATGATATGGCGGCCACGCTCTGGGTTGGCCCGCGCGGCACCGATGAGCGCCAGATTATTGGCCTCTGTCGCCCCCGAGGTCCAAACGATTTCGCGTAAATCGGCACCGATCAAGCTCGCTAGCTGTTGGCGCGCTTGTTCCACAGCCTGCTCTGCCATCCAGCCGGCCATATGAGAGCGTGAGGCAGGATTGGCAAAGCAGCCATCGAGGGTGAGATAGCGCGCCATTTCTTGCGCCACTTCAGGAGAGGCGGGTGTTGTGGCGGCATAATCAAGATAAATCAGTGGATTCATAGGCCTGCTCAGCAAATAAAAGAAAGAAAAACGCCATTTTAAATCATTGAAAGGGCGATTTTATCTTTTTTGGGCTGGGCGGCAGCCTCAGGCGTATCCAGCTTGAGTTTGAGCTTTTTGCGTAGCTCTTCTTCTTGAGAAACCAGTTGAGCCAGATTGATGCCACTTAAAAACTGGTGGATTTGATCCGACAGCTGGCACCATAGATGGTGAGTTAAGCACTGATGCCCTTGTTGGCAATCGCCCTTACCGCGACAGCGGGTGGCATCGACCGACTCATTCACGGCATCAATCACCTGCGCAACAAAAATATCTTCGCAAGGACGTGCAAGCTGATAGCCCCCGCCAGGGCCGCGCACACTGGTGACCAGTGCATTGCGGCGCAGCCGTGCAAACAGCTGCTCCAGATAAGAAAGAGAGATTTCTTGGCGGCTAGAAATATCCGCTAAGGAAACAGGGCCTGAGCGTGCATTTAAGGCCAAATCGAGCATGGCGGTGACCGCATAGCGACCTTTGGTAGTTAAACGCATAAAGCACTTCCCTTGATCAAGAATAGACCGAGGTATTATGCAAAGACCTTGTAATTTAGTCAAGTAATGACGTGTGCTCAGTTGGTGTCCTGGCTGCGCAGGTAGTCCTCGTAGTTGCCATTAAAGTCCACGATGCCGGTGGGGGTGAGCTCAATGATGCGTGTTGCCAGCGTAGAAACAAACTCGCGGTCATGACTGACAAACAGCAGGGTGCCGGCATAGTTTTCTAATGCCAAGTTCAGCGATTCGATGGATTCCATATCCAAGTGGTTGGTGGGTTCATCCATCACCAGAATATTCGGGCGCTGCAGCATCAGTTTGCCAAATAGCATGCGTCCCTGTTCACCACCGGAAATCACCTTGACCGACTTGTCGATGTCTTTCTGGGAAAACAGCAGCCGCCCCAGCGTGCCGCGAATCACCTGCTCGTCGTCTTTTTCTTGTCCCCAGTAAGCCATCCAGTCATACAGGGTTTTGTTCTGCTCAAACTCATGAGCATGATCCTGAGCGTAATAACCTATGTTGGCATTCTCTGACCACTTCACCTTGCCACTGCTGGGTTCCAGATCACCCACCAGGCATTTTAGTAGGGTGGATTTACCAATACCGTTGGGGCCGATGATGGCGATGCGCTCACCCACATTGACCTGCAGGTTAAAACCACGAAACAGCTCTTCATCAAAGGATTGAGACAGATTTTCCACTTCCAGCGCGGTACGGTGGAGTTTCTTTTCCTGCTCAAAACGAATGAATGGGCTTTGGCGGCTGGAGGGTTTGATCTCGGCCAGCTGGATCTTGTCGATCTGTTTGGCGCGCGAGGTCGCCTGTTTGGATTTGGAGGCATTGGCCGAGAAGCGGCTAACAAAGGCCTTTAGATCCGCAATCTGAGCTTTTTTCTTGGCGTTATCGGCCTGCATCTGCTCACGAGCTTGGGTGGAGGCCATCATGTATTCATCATAGTTGCCGTGATACAGGCGCAGTTCACCATAATCCAGATCAGCCATGTGGGTGCAGACACTGTTGAGGAAGTGGCGGTCGTGCGAAATGATCACCATCGTGCTGTTGCGCTGACTCAGTACACCTTCGAGCCAGCGGATGGTGTTGATATCCAGGTTGTTGGTTGGTTCGTCCAGCAGTAGGATTTCTGGATCAGAAAACAGCGCCTGAGCCAGCAGTACGCGCAGTTTAAAACCCGGAGCGATTTCACTCATCGGGCCATAATGCTGCTCCACTGGAATCCCCACGCCAATCAACAGCTCGCCAGCACGGGATTCAGCGGTATAGCCATCCAGTTCGGCAAACTCACCTTCCAGCTCACCGGCACGAATGCCGTCTTCTTCTGTCATTTCTGCTTTGGCGTAAATCGCATCTCGCTCGGCTTTGATCGTCCAGAGCTCTTCGTGCCCCATGATCACCGTGTCGATGACGCTGAACTGCTCGTAAGCAAACTGATCCTGCCGCAGTTTACCCAGGCGCTCGTTTGGCTCCTTGGACACATTACCGGCCGATGGCTCCAAATCACCACCGAGGATTTTCATAAAGGTGGACTTACCGGAGCCGTTGGCTCCGATCAGGCCGTAGCGGTTGCCGTTACCGAATTTGACAGAGACGTTTTCAAACAGTGGCTTGGCGCCAAACTGCATGGTGATATTGGCCGTGGTCAGCAAGGGAATGTACTCGATTGGATGAACAGAAAATAAGATGGGAAAACAGGCGGCGCATTATGCCACAGCGCTGCCTGTTACCAAAATGAAGCGCTTAGGATGAGGGGTCTGTCGGTTTTTTTGACTTTCTCAGGCCGATTTCTTCAAGACCACGCGCGCACAGATCATCCGCAAAGTCTTCATCACGCAGCTCGGGTAGATCTTCTTCACGAAAGTTGTGATCCAGACGATGCAGGGCATGACACATCTGCTGCATGCGTTCATCCACGGCATGCATATGATCCAGCAGACCGCGGATGGATTTAGCAACAGGATCTGGCATTTCTGCGCTCATGCCATAGGCGTCGAAGCCAAAGCGTTTTTCGGCGGCTGCGCGTTTTTGTGGATCGATTTCCTGTTGTAGGGGGGAGTCTTCTTCCTCCTGTCGCAGGATGATGCGCCCAGGAATACCGACCACGGTGGCGCCGGCAGGGACAGCTTTCGTGACGACCGCATTCGAGCCGATCTTGGCGCCTGCGCCCACGGTAAAGGGGCCGAGGATTTTCGCGCCTGCGCCAACGATAACGCCGTTTTCTAGCGTTGGATGGCGTTTGCCCTTATTCCAACTGGTACCGCCAAGGGTGACACCGTGATAGAGGGTGACATCATCGCCAATTTCGGCTGTTTCGCCGATCACCACGCCCATGCCGTGATCAATAAAAAAACGCCGCCCAATGCGCGCGCCAGGATGGATTTCGATGCCGGTCAGCCAGCGTGCCCAGGTAGAGAGCCAGCGGGCGAGCCACTTGAGCCCGATCTTCCACAGCCAGTGGTGAAAGCGGTGCATCAGTAAGGCGTGCAGACCGGGATAGGTGGTGAGCACTTCAAACCAGTTACGGGCGGCTGGATCACGCTGAAAGACGCTGCGAATATCTTCTCGTATTTGTTTCAACATCAGGGTTTCTCGGTGCGGTTTTGGGCCGCTTTTTGAGTGAGGCTTAAAATGCCACGAAGCATATTGATTTCGTGCGTGTCAGGTCGTGCGCGCAAATAAAGACGGCGTAGACGACTCATGAGCTGACGCGGATGATTGGGGTCATGGAAGTCAATATCAATCAGGGTGGTCTCTAAATGGGCAAAAAAGCGTTCTAAATCTTCACCGCTGGCAAAGGGGGCGTCCCACTCAGTGCCAAAGGCCGGTGCCTCAGTCTGCTGAGGTGCGGCGGTTGCTGTCTTCTGCTGGGCGAGTGCGGCTTGGCGCAGTTCATAGCTCAGCACCTGCACGGCCGCCGCCAGATTGAGTGAGCTGAAATCTGGGTTACAAGGAATATGCACATGCAGATGACAAAGGTGGAGTTCTTCGTTGCTCAGTCCTCGATCTTCGCGCCCAAAAACCAAGCCCAGCTTGTGCTCGGGCAGATGCAGCTCTTGAGCGGCTTGCTCAGCTAAGCCGCGTGGGTCGATCAACGGCCAAGGGATATGGCGGGATCGGGCGCTGGTACCGGCGATCAGAGTGCAGTCGCTGATGGCTTCTTCGAGGGTGGAGTAGATGGTGATTCGATCAAGAAGATCCGTTGCACCAGAACTGCGAAAAGTCGCTTCTGGGTGAGGGAATTGGGCGCGGGGGGCAACAAGACAGAGCTCACTTAATCCCATGTTTTTCATGGCGCGTGCAGCACCGCCAATATTGCCCGGATGTGAAGTACCAACCAGAATGATTTTGATGGAATTAAGCATGTTTTGAGGTCTCAAGTGAGTCTAGGTGTCCAGTTGGCGGCGCGTCTTTGAGGCGCACTGATCGCTGTATGTTCAATCAACCAACGCGTCAGGCGCTGAGCAGGGTTGCATGGCATCAGGTTTCGGTTGCCGCAGGACACAGGTGTTTGTGAAATTGTGGCTTGTTATTGCGTGAAAACCCATTATCATACTCCTCCTTTTCGTTCCTTAACAATCACGGCTGGTTATCTCTATGCACCCCACTCTCCAATTGGCGCTGCGTGCGCTGCGCAGTGTCAGCGAACACTACACTTATGTTTCTGAGCGTCTGGATATCGCACGCACAGATCAGGCTGTCCCTGAGTTGCTTGAAACCTGCGGTCGCCGTGTTGAGCAGGCCATTGAGCGTCAGTTGGTTCGCGCCCATCCCGATGCCTCGTTTCGTGGTCGCTTTGCTCAGTTACAGGGCAGTGGGGAGATGCGCTGGGCAGTGGATCCTTTAACCGGCTATGACAATCTTAAGCGCGGCTATCCCGCTTTTGCTTTAACCCTTTCTATTTATATCCGTGATCGCTTAGAGCATGTGCTGCTCTTTAATCCTGCCACCAGTCAGGAGTTTCTTGCCAGCCGTGGTCGGGGTGCGACCTTAAACGGACGCCGTATCCGTGTTTTACCCAGCTGGAAGCCTGAGCAGGCTGCCTTGGCTTATCCGCTGCCAGAGCCGCGTTTGCGTCAGCAGTTGCTGCCTGTTTATACCCAGCTGCTGCCTTTGCTAGGCGTGGAGACGCTTTTGACCAGTGGTTGTGCTGCGCTCGATATCTGCGCAGTGGCAGCAGGTCAGCTGGATGCCGCTATTTTGATGGGTGTGGATGAGAAGGAACTCGCCCCTGCTCTGCTGATTTTGAAAGAAGCCGGTGGCTTGGCGGGTGACCTCAGTGGTGCGCCCAGCCTGACCAGCGAAGGTCGTTTGTTGGTTGCTAACCCTAAGGCTTTCCGCCAGCTCGTTGGGCAGCTCAAACCTCACTTGTAACTTGAAAGTTGACGCGGATGCTTCCACTTCCGCACTTCTTGATCGCCCTTGGCCGTCTCGGTGAAGGGCTTTTTTTTGCTTGTTTTTTGCGATGCTTCCAGCTGATTACAGATGCGTCTTGTTTTTATTTACAATCGGATATCTGTCTGATAATGTCTCTCATTCATTGAGGGCGGGAGACCGGATCACCCGCCTGTTGACCCGTTTATTTCAACCTTGGATGGAGAGATACATGCGCATGAAACTCCTTGCTCCGCTCGCCCTTGCTGGCGCTTTGTTCACTGCTCCGCTGGTTCAGGCCGCGAGTCTGACCCTCTACTCTGGCCGTGGTGAATCCCTCGTTCAGCCTATTATTGATCGCTTCCAGCAAGAAACTGGCATTGAGGTGAATGTGCGTTATGGCGGCACAGCTCAGCTGGCCGTGCTGCTGCAAGAAGAAGGTCGTCGGACTCCAGCCGATGTGTACTGGGGGCAAGATGCTGGCGCTATGGGCGCCGTGAGCCAAGCAAATCTGCTCGCGCAACTGCCTGAAAATATCTATGAAGACCTGCCCGGCATTTATAAAAGCGTGACAGGGAATTGGGTCGCCACCAGTGGCCGTGCGCGTGTTTTTGCCTACTCGACAACGCGCACAACCGCCGCAAATCATCCACAAAGTATCTTTGACCTGACGGATGAGCGCTTTCGTGGCCGTGTGGGTTGGGCGCCAGGCAATGGTTCTTTCCAGTCTTTTGTGACGGCGATGCGTGTTGTCCACGGTGAAGAGCGCACTTTAGAGTGGTTGCAGGCGATGCGTGATAACGGCACTAAAGTGTTCCGTAACAACTCAGTGCAGCTTCCTGCTATTGCTGATGGCGAGATCGATTACGCTTTGGTCAACAACTACTATTTGCCACGCATCACGGCCAATGATGCCAACTTCCCAGTCGATCAAGGCTTTTTTGCTGAAGGCGATATTGGTAACCTGATGAATGTTGCTGGTGTGGCGGTCACGCGTCATGGTCGTAACCAGGAACCAGCCCAGCAGTTCGTTCGCTTCCTGATCAGCCAAGAAGCGCAGGAATACTTTGCCATGCAGGGTAATGAGTTCCCTGTCATTCAAGGTGTTGCGCAGAACCCCTTGTCGATCTCTTATGAGCGCGCACTGCAAGTGAGCCCTGATATTGATCTTGACCAGTTAGATGATTTAGAAGGTACTCTTGCCCTGCTGCGTCGTGCAGGTTTAATCTGAGGTTAAGTTATGTTCCCCCCCTCTTTGGTGCTATGCCAACGAGGCCTGATGTTTGCTTTGATGTGTTTTCTGGCCAGCAGCGCGCTGGCCAGTTCATCAACCAGTGTACGGAACATCGAGTCCAGCGCACAGCAGCAGGCCATTCAGATTCAACAGCAGTTAGAACAACTTGATACGCAAAGACGACAGGATTTTGAAGCCTGGCGTCAGGCCCGTCGTCAACTCCTCCTTCTTGAAGCCCACAATGAGCGTCAGGCTGCGTGGAATGCGCGTTTAGCTGAAGAAGTCCAGAGTCTGCAAGAGCAGCTCGATGGCCTTGATGCCACCCGTGAAGAGCTAGAGCCCTTAATGCTGGCGATGCTTGAGCGCTTAGAAGGCTTTATTCGTCATGATTTACCCTTCCAGCGTGAAACGCGTCTGCATCGCGTGCGGGAGATCCGTGCCTTAATGCAGCGTGTTGATGTCAGCCATGCGGAAAAATTACGTCATCTTTTGATGACCTATCGTCAGGAAGTTGAGCAAGGCCGCTTATTGGCCGTCAGCCGTGAGTTTATCCGCCCTAGTGCTGCTGCCGAAGAGCGCGTCACCTTACTGCGCGTGGGTCGTATCGGCCTCTATTACTTGAGTGAAGATCAGCAAAGAGCGGGTGTATGGTCTGCGACCACACAAACCTGGCAGCCTTTGAATGCCACTCAGCGCGCCCAAGTCCAAGCAGGGCTTTCTATGGCAGAAGAGCGTGGTTTGCCGCAGTTTCTTGATCTGCCTTTATCTGTGCCCTTGCGTGAAACCACTGGACAAGGAGAGGCAGAATGAAAAAACAGCCTTGGTTTTCTTCTCTGGGACGCTTGTTATGTCTGCTGCTTGCCAGTGCTGTACTCCAGTCGGCTGCGGCCAATCAACATGTCACCCCGGAAGACTATTGGCGCGGTTTACTCGAACAAACGCGCTCGGCGAATGTGGAGCGGCGTTTAACCGAGGAAGCCTATCTTCAGTTGGCGCAGCAGGATACCCAAACCCAAGCTCAAGCCTTGGCTGAAGTTCAAGCCGCCTTGGCTGCCGCTGAACAGCGTCAGGCTGATTTAGAGCAAGAGCAGTTGACACTCGAAGCTGAGTTGCAAGAAACGCAGGAAAGATTACAGCGTCGTTCCGCTTCTTTGGGTGAGGTGTTTGCCATCTATCGCGAGGAAAAATCCAATCTCTTTGGTTTGGTTTCAGATGCCTTCTATCGCCACCAGTACCCTGAGTTGATGGCCTTTTTGCAACCTTCATCAACGAGCGAGCGACTGCCTAGCGTGCAGGATTTTGAAACCTTGTGGCAAAGTTTACAGCAGGCTTGGATCGCGACAGGTCAGGTCGTCAGCTACCAAGGCGACTGGATCGATCCGCAGGGTCAACAGCAAACAGACCGCCTGACTCGTCTTGGTGATCTGCAATTGATGCAGGCAGCAGGTATGTTGCGCCTGCGTGATCAGCAGCCGCCAGCCTTGTGGCCACGGCAATCGAGCGGATTGCGCCAAAGTGCTGCCAGTTTTAGTGCAGGCCAGACAGCCAGCGTTGTGCTTGATCCGGCACGCGGTATGACCTTACAACTGCTGAGCCGTCAGCCAACTTTAATCGAGCGAGTGCAGCAGGGTGGTTTTGTTGGTTATTTAATTCTGCTGCTGGGTCTTTTAGGTCTGCTGGTGGCAGCTGTTCAGTCTGTACGTCTTTTGGCTGAATATCGCCGCGTTAAAAATCAGTTAGGACAGCTGGATCAACCTCAAGCCAATAATGCCTTAGGGCGTGTGATGGCCGCGCTCCAATCAAGTTATCAACAAGCGCAGCAGCAGCCGCCCGAAGCACTCGAAGCCCGTTTAGATGAAATGCTGGTGCGTGAATCCGCTGCGCTTGAACGCGGTTTGGCACTGGTCAAACTGCTGGCCGCCATGGCCCCGTTGCTGGGTCTGCTGGGAACGGTCACTGGGATGATCGCGACCTTCCAGGCCATTACTTTGTTTGGTACGGGTGATCCCGCGATGATGGCGGCGGGTATCTCGCAAGCACTAGTGACGACTGTACTTGGCCTGCTGACGGCTGTTCCGTTGTTGCTCGCGCATCTGCTGCTGCAAGGTCGTTCGCGCTTAGTCGCTCGCTTATTGGAAGCAGAAAGCTCCGCTTGGCTTGCCGCGACCTTGGCAACGCGCTCGACCTGTCCACGGGGTGGCGTCTGATGCAAGAGTGGATCGCCGCCCTCGGTTGGGTCGAGATCAAACCCCTTGAGCAGCTTATGGCTCAGGGGGGCTTTATTATGCAAGGGCTCTTGCTGGTGGCGGTATTGCAAGCTTGGCTCATTATCCATCGCTGGATGACCTGGCCTCAGCTGACCCGTCATACGGCGCAAGAGGCGCATCAGGCGCTCTTGCAGCGCCATGCTGATCACCTGCATGCTTTGATCCAGCTTGAAAAAGGGCTGCCCTTGTTAAAAGGCTTGTTGATGGTCACACCGTTGCTGGGGCTGACGGGCAGTGTGACAGGCATGATGCTGGTTTTTGATGGCCTGAGCTTGGGGGCGGCCTCCGACCCACGCTTGTTGGCCTCGGGTATTGCGCGTGCGATTTTGCCAACCTTTGCCAGTATGGCGGTGATGCTGGTGGGGATGTTCTTTTTGAGCTTTTGGCAAAGACGCGTCAAGCGTCAGCTTCAAGCCTTATAGTCGACGCTAAAATCAAGGCTGTCTGGCTTGCCTGCAGGCTGATTGCGCGTTGTGTTCTTTTCAGTCCCTGTTGCTGGTGCTGACCAGAGTGGCATCTGGCGAGTTCAGGCGAACAGGGCTGGTTTAGTTGGATATCAATAGGGGCAGACCATGCGCCGTAGTCGTCTTCTTTCTCAAGAACAGGATGATACAGAAGTCAATTTGACGCCGATGCTGGACGTCGTTTTCATTCTGCTGATCTTTTTTATTGTCACCACCAGTTTTGTGCGTGAAAGCGGTATCGAGGTCGATCCACCCCAAGCTTCGACGGCTGAAGTCCAAGCTCAGGCCAGTATTTTGATTGCGATTTCTCCTGAGGGAGAAATCTGGCTGGATCGTGAGCCAGTGACCCTCGCAGCGCTGGGTCCACGTGTTGTGCGTTTACAGGCTGAGAGTCCTCAATCCAGTGTGGTGATTCAGGCTGATCGTGCTTCACGCTCAGGGCGATTGGTTGAGGTGATGGATCGCTTGCGTCAAGCTGGTGTCGACCGTATTGCACTGGCCGCTCAGCCGGACCCATAGGAGAAGTCGCATGGCTTGGTCACGTTGGTCTGGATTATTGAGTTGGCCGTTGGCATTGATCTCCAGCCTCGCTTTCTTTGTTGCGCTGGGCAGTCTTGTACACTACGCGGAAACAGG
>SKOQ01000140.1 GCA_007119985.1 Marinospirillum sp. | reverse complement strand
CTGAATGTCACCATGACCGACCGTAGCGCCTTTAAACTTGGTGAGAATGTCGCCACGACACCTGGGCAGGTTGTTTTTCAAAACCGCTTAATTCAGTTGATCCAATACAAGCCAACGACGGACAAGCAGTATAAAACACCTCTTTTGGTGGTGCCGCCTTGGATCAATAAGTACTACATTCTTGATCTGCGCGAAAGCAACTCCTTAGTCAAATGGCTGACAGATCAAGGCCATAGCGTCTTTATTATTTCCTGGGCCAACCCAGGCCCCAGCATGCGTGACTATGGCTGGGCAGAGTACATGGAAGAAGGCACCCTCGCCGCCATTGAGGCCGTGAAAAAACAAACAGGTGAGGAGAAGATCAACCTGCTCTCCTACTGTATTGGCGGCACCTTAACCGCGACGACGCTTGCTTATCTCGCAGCACAGAAGCAGGCGGAGCAAATCCAATCCGTGACCTATATGGCCACCTTGCAGGATTTCTCAGAACCAGGCGAGATCAAGGTGTTCATCAACGAATCCAGCCTACAAGGTCTTGAAAAGCAGCTGGATCGTACCGGCTATCTGGATGGTCGCGTGATGGCCTTCAGCTTTAACCTACTGCGCGAAAACGATCTTTTCTGGTCTTTCTTTATCAACAACTACCTCAAAGGCGAGCGCCCTGCTGCCTTTGATCTGTTGTACTGGAATACTGATGGCACCAACATGCCCGCTGCCATGCATAAGTTTTACCTGCGCAACATGTATCAGAATAACCGTCTGATCCAGCCAGGTGGCATCGAGCTGAAGGGGGTCAAAATTGATCTCGGCAAGATCAAAACACCGGCCTATTTTGTCTCAACCATTCAAGACCATATCGCCCAATGGAAGTCCACCTATAAGGGTGCTCAAGTCCATGCCGGTCCGGTGGAGTTTGTCTTATCTGGATCAGGCCATATTGCGGGCATCGTCAACCCCCCCAATAAGGTGAAGTACGGCTACTGGACCAACAAAAAGCTAGCCGAAACAGCGGATGGCTGGTTTGCTGGTGCAGAGAAGAATGAAGGTTCCTGGTGGCCACATTGGCAAAACTGGATGCTAGAGCAAGGGCATGTTCAGGCCGATCAGCAAGTCGCAGCGCGCCAGCCTGAAAAGGGCAAACTGAGCGTGATTGAGGCGGCCCCTGGCAGTTATGTCAAGAAAACCATCGCCGAAGTGCTTCAGGATGAACTGACACCCGCCAAGTAATTCGATTCGTCCACCCCCACAAACCGAACCTAGACTGACTAGGTTCGGTTTTTTGCTTTAGGAAACCTTAAACTTTAAAGCGCCCGACCAACTGCTGTAGCTCTTGTGCCACTTGATTAAGCTGGGTACCACTGTGAGCAACATCCTGCGCAGAATGGCTGGTTTGGCCACTGAGTTCAACAATTCGCTCTAGATTGCGATTCAGCTCATCCACCGTGCTGCTTTGCTGTTCAGTGGCAGAGGCAATTTGAATATTCATCCCTTCAATCTGCTGAATCCCAGAGGTGATTGAGATAAGCGCCTGCCCAGCCGCCTCAGCATCGGCTGTCGTGGCATCAGAGCGCGCATTACTGGCCCGCATCGAATCAACGGCAGTGGTGATACGCTGACGCAATTGATCGACAGTGGCCTGAATCTGCTCTGTGGAGTCATGAGTCCGCGCTGCCAGTGTGCGCACTTCATCCGCGACCACCGCAAACCCCCGCCCTGCTTCACCCGCACGCGCGGCTTCTATCGCTGCATTCAGCGCCAACAGGTTGGTCTGTTCGGCAATGGCACGAATCACATCCATCACCTGGCCTATCTGCTCGCCTGACTGCTGTAGTTTTTCAACTTCCGTCGCCGTCGAGCGGATCACCTCGGCCTGCTCTTGGATGGAGCTCACGACCGTTCGCACTCGCTCTGAACCTTGCTCTGTCTCTTGTCCACCCTGCTGAGCGGCAATAGAAGCATCCTGCGCATGCCGCGCGACCTCTTCGACCGTGGCCACCAGCTGGTTCATGGCCGCCGCGATCTGATCCACTTCGCTCTGCTGATTGTCCATATCTGTGCCCATGCTCAAACTGGCACTTTCCACCCGCTGGGCATGGCCTGCCAGCTCGTGTGCTGTGCCTCCAATATCACTCACCAGCTGACGGATACGATCAATAAACTGGTTGAAAGCTTCGGCCAGTTGACCCAACTCATCGCGCCGAGAGATATGCAGCTGCTGGGTTAAATCAGCCTCTCCTTGCGCAATATCACGCATCCGCGCGACCATGCGTTGAATCGGTCGCACCTGCTGGCGCGCCACCAGCACAATAATCACGGTCAGCGCCAAGAGCACACTGACAATCACCACACCGATACTCCACAGCAGCGCCTCTGTCGTGGCGGTAAAATTCTGACTCGGCACCGAAACCCCTACCGTCCATCGCGGCGTGTTGGGAATCGGGTTCCACACCATGGTCACCGATTCACCATTGAGGTTCAAAATATCCCCCATGCCCGCTTCACCGCGGACAAAGCGCCGACCATGCTGATCAAGTCCTTGATAACCATGACGATCAGCATCAGTCACATTGATTTGCATCCGCGCCTGAGGTGCAGGATGGGCCACCATCATGCCCGTCCCATCTACGACCCAGCCATAACTTCCCGCGCCCATTTCAAGGCTGGCGACAATCTGCGACAGCTCTTCCATCGATAAGGAAATCCCCAGTAAACCGACTTTATTGCCCTGAGGATCACGAACCACCTGTGCCATCACGGCCACAGGATTACCGGTCACCACCGAGAGCATAGGCTGGGTCAGCACTCGCTCTTGCTGGCCTCGAACCAATAGCTCTTGAAAGTAATCGCGCCCGCTAATATCAAAGCGCTGCCCTGTATGGATCATTGCCTGGCCATTGGGCTGCGCAAAAAAGAAGGATTCCACCGCGGTGTCTCCACCATGCTGCTCTATCAGCCAGCCTTCGATTTCCTCCAAGGTCTGTGCATGACGTAGCTCATGCGCTGAAGACAGGGCTTGCATCCACATGCGATAGCCATCCAACCAGCGGGCCACCTCAGCGCCACGTGCTTCGACCTGGCGACGACTACCTTCTTCAATCAATGGAGGCACGGCTTGATTCAGCTGCGAGGTCACTAAAAGACCGAGGAGCAGAAAACCAATGAGGAGCGGTAACAAGACCGCCATGAGTAAACGCTGCATCATAGAGAGTTGATTCAACATGCTTCCCTGATCTCCTTGTTGTTATTGCCATATCCGCATGGCTTTGGAGTTTATGACTGTAATCAATCCGCCTCTTCAGGGTCAAGGAGGAAGAGAGCGTCTGCGCTGCCTCTTGAAAATACACCTGATTTTGGGAACTTCTTCCGCTTTTTCTTCTCTTTCTTAACAAGGAGTTAAGTTTAATTCCGGCTTCTCTTGGGTCAGTATCAGCCGAATGCTAAACTGGAAGAATCTGCAACGATCAGGAGCGAAGATGCGTCAATCCAGCCTACCCATCCGCCCACAGCGCGCCATCTGGGCACACTGCATCCGTGCTGCCTTGCTGCTTTTTATCTGGTGGGTGCTCACTGAAGGGGCACTGCATAGCTGGCTGATTGGCCTCCCTACAGTGCTGATCGCCTTGATGCTTGCCGCACGCTTGGCTCCTGTTCGAGCGACAGCCAGCCGTTTCTCTCTCTGGGGTTTAGTGCGTTTTATTGGTTTTTTCTTGCGCCTTTCGATCGTCGCGGGGTTCGATGTTGCATGGCGTTTAATCCATCCTCAACTGCCTATCCAGCCTGGATGGCAATCTTTCAAAACCCGCTTGCCTGCAGGCCGAATGCGCTGGCTACTGGCCATGACACTGTCACTCTTGCCTGGCACCATTACGCGTGCGATCAAGGAAGATCGCCTCGAACTGCATGCACTGGATGTGCGCCAGCATTTAGAAGCCCAGTTCAGAGCGACCGAAGCCGCCATCGCCGCCATTTTTAGTTATCCGCTGGAGGCCAAGGGCTCAGCCGCTTCAAACACCTCTTCTTCTCCCTCACAAGGAAGCTAACCATGGCCTCAGTCTACGCCTTGTGCGCTCTTTTGCTGGTCTTCGCCCTGCTGCTAGGTTTGATCAGGATTTGGCGCGGCCCTCTGCCTGCTGACCGCATGCTGGCCGCCCAGCTCTTTGGTACCTCCAGCGTGGGGCTGAGCCTCGTTTTGGCCCAGTGGATGCAGCTGCCTGCCTTACGCGATGTGGCTTTAGTGTTGGCCTTGCTGGCACTGATGGCCAGCGTGGCTTTTGTGGCACGCGGCCAGCCTCGTCCAGCCGAGCCCACAAGCCCATCGCCTGCCACTGGATCAACGCAGGAGAAGCACCATGCTCCTTAGCCTTCAAGCTATTTTGCTCATCAGCGGTGCTGTCTTTTTCGTCATTGGTAGCCTCGGCTTACTGCGCTTTCCGGATACGGCTTCGCGCCTGCATGCTTTAACCAAGGTGGATAATCTCGGTTTAGGTTTACTGGTCTGCGGCCTACTCCTCGGCACTGAGCAGGGGATTTGGGCCTTGAAACTGCTGCTCATTTGGCTGCTGACCATCGCCGCCAGTGCACTAGCGGGTCATCTGGTGCTCAGCCAAACCGCACAAGATCAAACGGCTCAGCGTTCAGCAGCACAAGGAGAGGAGCATGATTGATTGGCTTTTAGCAGGCGGCCTGTTACTGGTCGCTGTTGGGGTCTTGGTCTCACGCCAGCTCTATCAGGCGGTGGTGATGTTTATTGCCTTTGGCCTGTTGATGGCTCTCGTCTGGATCCGTTTAGAGGCACCTGATTTGGCCTTGGCTGAAGCGGCCATCGGAGCCGGACTCACCGGCGTACTGCTCCTCGATGCGCTGGGTCATCTGCGCGAGCCATATCAGCCGCCTCGCTCCAGACCCCTCGCCCTGCCTTTAGTGATGACAGGGCTACTCAGTTTGTGTCTCCTCGCGGCCCTCCTCTACCCTGTCACTGGACGAGAGGACTTGATCGAACAGGTCCATGCCCAGCTGCCAGCAACCGGTGTTGAGCACCCGATTACCGGCGTCCTCTTGGCTTTTCGGGCCTATGACACCCTGCTCGAAGTCGCCGTTGTGCTGGTGGCGGTGGTGGTGGGTTTGGCCTTGAGAATGAGCCATGAGGATCAACCCGCGGCCAGTCAAGCTCACTCTCCGCTGCTGAGCGGTATGCTGGCCTGGCTGGCGCCGGTGATGTTGCTCGTGGGGAGTTATCTCTTGTGGATCGGCAGCTATCGCAGTGGCGGCGCATTTCAGTCAGCGGCCGTTTTGGCGGCCCTGTTGGTGCTCTTGAAACTGGCTGGATTTTCCTTACAGCGTTTAAGTTCAGGATGGATCTTTCGTTTTGGTGCCGTCATGGGGCTCGGCTTTTTTATCGCCGCTGGCTGGCTGGCTCAAGGCTTGGGTGGTCAGTTTCTGGAGTGGCCCACCGCTGTATCCGGCGCGTTTATCCTCTCGATTGAACTGGTTCTGAGTGCTTCATTAGCCCTGTTGCTCTATAGCCTGTTTGAAGCCAGCCCTGCGCCGCTTCCTCTACAAGCATCCTAAAAGGAGAATCCCCTGTCATGTCAAGTATGTTGCTTTATACCCTGACTGGCGCACTGTTGCTTCTACTCGGTCTACTGGGATTTGTATTGCACAGCCATCTACTGCGTCGCCTGATGGCGTTCAATCTGATGGGCAGTGGCTGCTTTTTAGTTATGGTCGGTTTAGCTCAACATAGCGCGCAGGATGTGGATGCCGTCCCTCAGGCGCTGGTTTTAACGGGCATTGTCGTTGCCGTGGCCGCGACGGCCCTTGCCTTGGTCCTAGTCAGACGTTGGTATCACCTCACCGGAGAGGTCACCTTGCCGGAAGACACGCCACAGCAGCAGGAGAAATCATGAGTACGCACCTGATCCCTTGGTTAGTCATGCTACCCCTGGTCTGGGCGCTCGCGGGTTTGGCGACACCCCGCCGCTGGGCACAGGCGCTCGCTTTTCTGTTTATTCTATTGCAAGGTCTGGTGCTGCTCGCGATATCACTTGAGGGCTGGGGGCAGCAGGTGCATCTCGGTGGCTGGGCCCCACCACTGGGTATTGCTCTGCGCATGGAGGGCGTCACCCATCTTTTATTGTGGCTCACCTGGGTCGTTATGAGCTTCTCTGCACTTCATGCCAGCCACTATTTAATTGATTATCCCCGTGCACAAGTCTACTTCTGGCCGCTGTTTGCTTTTTGCTGGTCTGGCCTGAATGTCGTCTGGCTCTCGGGAGACCTCTTCAATCTTTATGTGGGCCTTGAACTGCTTGGCCTCAGCTCGGTCGGGCTGATTGCCCTCACCGGACAAAAAGAAGCTCTCGGTGCAAGCCTGCGCTATTTATATGCTGCACTGCTTGGCTCCTTGGCCTACCTGCTGGGCGTTGGGCTTTTATATGGCGCATATGGCACGCTCGATCTCCATCAGCTCAGCCAGCAGCTGACGCTCAATCCACTCACCTGGATGGCACTGGCCAGCATGACACTCGGCTTGCTGCTTAAAACGGCAATTTTTCCGCTGCATACTTGGCTCCCTCCGGCGCATGCCCGCGCCTTGCCACCTGTCAGCGCACTTCTCTCTGGGTTAGTTGCCAAGGCTTCCTTTGTGATTCTGGTGCGTCTCTGGCTAGAATTAGTCTGGCCTCAAGCCAGCGAAGAGGCCTTACTCTATTGGCTAGGCCAAGGGCTGGGAGCCTTAGGTGCTGGGGCGATTCTCTGGGGTGGCTGGATGGCTTGGCGTCAGGATCAACTCAAGCCTTTAGTGGCCTATTCCACCGTGGCACAACTTGGCTACTTGATGCTGGTCTTCCCATTAATTTTTGGCGCCACCAGCCAGCTGGCCGTTTCCCTTGCTTGGGAAGGCTTATGGATGCAATTGCTCGCCCACGGACTCGCTAAAGCGGCGATGTTCCTCGCGGCAGGCAATCTGGTCCTGGCGATGGGACAGAATGAACTCAAAGGCTTGCATGGTGTAGGCCGTCACCTGCCCTTCTCCTTGCTGGGCTTTGGCTTGGCTGGTGTCAGCTTGATGGGCCTGCCACCGAGTGGCGGCTTCACCGCCAAATGGCTCATGCTGCACAGTGCCTTGATCAGCGGCCAGGGATGGTGGATCGCGATTCTGCTACTAGGTAGCCTGCTCAGCGCACTGTATATCTTTAAGGTGTTTCACTTCTGCTTTACCGAAGAGTCCGATGAAGGTGATCACTTTCACCATCCATCCATAATGCTGGATCTCTCCGCCTTACTCTTAGCGCTAGGGGCTCTGGCTTTAGGTTTGGCATCCTATTGGCCGATCACTTGGATGCAGGCCAGCTGCTTAGGAGGCTTCGCATGCTAGATCTTCATTTTTGGTTGCCTCTGACTGTCCTCTCGACCTCTTTGATTGCCGCAGCGCTGATCTTCTGGATTCCAGAGCACAGCAGCCAGCTGCGCACCAGTGTGAACCTAGCGGCAGCCTTATTTAAAATTCTGCTGATGGTGCTGATTCTGATCGGCGTCAGTCGCGGCGAAGAGTTCGTGACCCAGTTTCCGCTGATGCAGGATGTCGATTTTGTGCTCCGAGCGGATGCGCTGGGCGTGCTGTTTGCTGGCCTGTCTTCTGTTCTTTGGCTCTTCACCACCATTTATGCCATAGGCTATCTAGAACAAACGCCCAATCGCCGCCGCTTTTTTGGCTTTTTCAGCCTTTGTGTGGCCTCCACCCTCGGCATTGCCTTTGCCGGCAACCTCTTCACCTTCGTGATTTTTTATGAGCTTCTCACCCTCTCCACCTATCCTCTGGTGGTACACAAGGGCACACCTGCCGCACTTCGCGCTGGGCGCATCTATTTACAATACACCTTGGCAGGCGGCCTAGTCCTGCTGCTAGGGGTCTTGGCCCTGCATAGCCTAGTGGGAGCGGTACCCTTTGCCGAAAAAGATGCGCTGGTGGCACTGGCGCAACAGCAGCCTCATCTGCTCCAAGGCATTTTCCTGCTACTGATCTTGGGCTTGGCCGTCAAAGCGGCGATGGTGCCTTTGCATGGCTGGCTCCCTCAGGCGATGGTCGCACCCGCTCCCGTCAGTGCTCTGCTGCATGCCGTTGCGGTTGTCAAGGCGGGTGCCTTTGGTATTGTGCGGGTGGTCTATGATGTCTACGGCATCACTCTGAGCTGGGAGCTTGGGCTGCTTCTTCCGCTTGGCTTGGCCGCAGCCTTCACTATTTTATATGGCTCCATTCGCGCACTCAGCCAAACCGATATCAAAAAGCGGCTGGCATACTCGACCGTCAGCCAGGTGTCTTATATCGCGCTGGGGATTAGCCTCTTTGGTCCCTTAGGGACTCTCGGTGGTTTGGTGCACCTGCTTCATCAGGGCTTAATGAAGGTGACCCTGTTCTTCTGCGCGGGCAACTATGCTGAAACACTCGGTATCCACCGCATTGATCAACTCGATGGTGCAGGGCGGCGGATGCCTGCCACCAGTCTGTGCTTTACGCTCGGCGCACTGGGGATGATTGGCCTGCCTCCTTTAGCTGGATTTATCAGCAAGTGGTATCTCGCCAGCGGCGCCGTGGCCATCCAAGCCTATTGGGTCATCCCTGTTCTCTTGGCGAGCAGCCTGCTGAATGCCGCTTACTTTTTGCCCCTGCTGTATCGTATTTGGTTTAAACCGCAAACAGAGCCCTGGCCACATGAAAGACAGTTAGGACGTTGGGATACCGGTGCGTGGCTTTTAATCCCCCCCGTCGTGACCGCCACGCTCAGTCTTTTAGCAGGTCTTTTTGCTGCTTCAGCCCTCAGCCCCTTGGCGTGGGTCGAGCTGATCATTCAACGGGAGTATCTACCATGATGGCGTCTTTTTTGCTGCTGACCACTCCATTATGGCCCTTCACGCTGGCTTGCTTTTATTTGCTGATGATGGCGATGGGACGCCGTTGGGCCGCTTTGAACTGGCTCTGGGTCAGTGCGCCCTTACCTGCTCTCGCTCTGGCGCTCTTGATGCCAGCAGACCCTGCTGAGACCGCCCTGCACCTGCCCTTCCTGCTTCTGGGTAGCCTCTGGTGGCTCGATGAGTTGCGTCAGGTTTTTTTGGTCATGACCGCCCTCTTGTGGTTGATGGCTGGGCTCTATGCGCGGGGTTACTTTGCTACGGCGACCCATTCAACTCAGCCAGATCAGCCCGCTTCTAACAAGATGGGCTTTGCTACCTTGTGGCTGCTGACCTTGAGCGGCAATCTTTTACTGATTATTGCTGAGGATATCGCTAGCTTTTATCTGGGTTTTGCCTTAATGACCTTTGCGGCCTATGGTCTGGTGATTGATTCTCGCAAGGCCAGCGCTTTATATGCTGGTCGGGTTTATCTCACCATGGCTTTATTGGGAGAGGCCACGATGCTGGCAGCATTGATTGGTCTCAGCCAACAAGCTGCTGCTCCACAAATGAGCGCGGCAGCGGCCAGCTTAATGACCTCGGAGCCATCGATATGGATCCTCAGCTGCCTGCTGCTCGGTTTCGGCGTTAAGGCAGGCTTACCCTTGCTGCACCTCTGGCTCCCTCTGGCCCACCCTGTCGCACCCACACCAGCCAGTGCCGTGCTCTCTGGCGCGATGATCAAAGCCGGTCTGCTTGGCTGGTGCTTGCTTCTGCCGCTGGGGCAGGTCAGCTGGCCAGTATGGGGACAGATCTTTTTAGTGGCAGGGCTGATCAGCATGCTGGGCGCGGTTCTGCCTGGCCTCCTCCAAAGCCATCCCAAGGCTGTCCTCGCCTATTCCAGTATCAGCCAAATGGGAATGATGGTGGCCGTGTTGGGCGCGAGCTTGATCGATCCCGCTCTATGGCCTCTCGTGCTGCCGGCTTTGCTGTTTTTTGTCGCTCACCATGGGCTGAACAAGGGGGCGTTGTTTCTGGCTGTCGGCTTAGCAGAAAAACCGCCTCGCTGGCCACTGGCGCTGTTGCTGCTGCTGACGCTCTTGCCACCGCTGGCCTTAACTGGCCTGCTCACCAGTGGATTGGTAACCAAATGGATGCTCAAGCAGGGACTGTATGCCCACGATTGGTCTCAGCTGGTCATCTGGCTGACGCTCGGTGCTGGGGGGACAACACTATTGATGCTGCGCTATCTGACGCGCCTCTGGGCTTTGATGCCAGCGCAACCCCACGCTGAAACGCCACCGATCAGCCAACAGCTCGCTTGGCTCGGCCTCATGCTGTCTGCCCTAGCCTTGCCTTGGTGGCTGCCCGCCACGCACAGCATGGCGCTACTCTGGCCCGACTTCAGCGGTTGGCTTGAATTAGCTTGGCTGCCGCTGGTGATGTTGCTGCTCACGCTGGCATGGATCAAAATCAAGCCCATTTCTTTACCCAATTGGCCACCGGGAGACCTGCTCCTGCCCCTCAGCTGGTTAGCACGGCGTCTTTGGCAAAGCCTCGCGCCTTGGCGTGAAGCAGAGCTGAACCTCGCACAGCGCACCCTTGATTGGATCAAACAGCGCCAGCCGCAAGATCAGAGAGCGGATAGGCTAGTGACGCTCGAAGCTCTTATTCGCCAAAAGATGGCGTTGCTGTTCCTGTGTGGCTGTGCGCTACTGGCTAGTCTTTACTTTCTCGTGACTTAAGAAATCTCTGATTAACTCTTCTCGTGATGCAAGTCGCCTGAAGCTTTCAGCTGCCTCGATTGAGGCTGGACTGCCAAGGAAGGGAGTCCAGAACAAAAAGTTTGTCCTACATCATCCTTCTTGCATAAGAAGACTGCTAGCCTATTGAGCCTTGTCAATGCACTCGACACTCAACTATCCAGTACAGACTCACTCCGTCAAGAGATCCCCTCTCTTATCATTAAGACCGACTTCTGTGTGCAGGATGCCAATGATCAATATTCGTTTGTCTCTGATTCAACTGATTAGCGCCGCCACTCTCCTTCTGCTGCTCGCAACAGGCACAACCTTTGCCTTAATGAAATCCAGCTTGAGCCTGTTTGAAGACTATGTGCAGCAAGACAGTGAAGTCGAGCGCCAGATGACACGCCTCTTTTATGAATCCCTTGGCCTGCGTCTGGCTGTTTTATCTAAAACCAATAATCCAGCGAGCCCACAGCCTGATATCAGCTTTCAACGCGCACAAGAAGAAATTCAAGCGACCGTCACACAAATTCAGGCGCTGGATCAAGCTGGCTTGATTGCTGAGCCTCAGGCGGTACGCGAATTAATCCAGCTGCAGAACGAATGGCTAACTTGGGCCGATCAGCTGATGCACACCGCTCGTCAGGCCGATCGTGACGCTATCGCCCGAGTCTTTCCTGATGAATCGCGACGCTGGCAAGCCTTTCGCCATCCTTTACTCGATCGTCTGGCCTGGCAAAGTGCTCAGGGTGAGGTGGTTTATCAAGCTGTTCAGCAGGCCTCGTGGCGGGCAGCTCTCTTTTCTGCCAGCATTTTTGTGCTGTCTTTGCTACTGCTCGCGGCGATAGGTTATTCGGTTCTGCGCCGCATCCACCAAGCTCTAGGTGGTGATCTGCGCTACGCTGTAGAAGCCGCGAATCAAATCGCTCAAGGCAACCTCACTCAACCCATCCACTATGATCAGCGCTGCACTCACAGTCTGCTTGCCTATCTTAATAGTATGCAAACCCAGCTCAAAAGTTTGATTGAAGCCGTACAAAACCACGCACATCAAGTTGCTCATTCCGCCCAGGTGGTCTTTGACCAATCCAATGACTGCATGCAGCGTGGGGAGGAACAGGCACAATCCACCCACACCTCAGCCAGTGCAATAGAGCAAATGCACCTCTCAAGCCAAGAAGTTGCACAACGCATCATCAGTACAGCTCAGGCCATTCAGAGCACACAAGAAAAAGCCCAAGCCAGCCAAGAAAGATTAGAGAAAACGGTGCATACCGCACACACCTTGCATCAACATATCGAGCATACCAGCCGCACTTTACAAGCCCTGCAAGCCAACTCAGAAAACATCACTCAAATCATCCACACTATTCGCTCAATCGCAGAGCAAACCAACCTTTTGGCGCTGAATGCCGCCATTGAAGCCGCTCGCGCTGGGGAGCAAGGACGAGGGTTTGCTGTTGTTGCCGATGAGGTACGCCTTTTAGCCAGCCGATCAGCCGCCAGCACGAGCGAGATAGAGCAGGTGATCGAAGAAGTCTTATCTCAAACCAATGCCGCAGATCAAAGAATGAGCGCCAGCCGTACCGCGACGCAAAGTACCCTAGATCAAGCTCAAGCCACCCTAGAAGAGCTCAACAGCCTTCTTGAGACTTTACTGAGCATTGCCGATCTCAGCCAACAGATCGCAACGACAGCAGAGGAACAATCCATTGCGACCGAGAGCATCCATACACAAATGGCCAAAATGAACCAAATGGCAGATGACAATCAGCTTGCTCTTGAAACCAACTTCACCACCGCCAAGCAACTCAGTCGCACCTCAGAAACACTACTGGAAGAAACACAGCGCTTTCAACTCTGAGAAATCAAGGCGTAAAAGCTAACTGGAGAAAACCGATCAAGCTGGTACACTAGCGAACTTTTTGAATTTTCTTTCTTAAGTCGGCCGACAAAGCGGGCTTTTGTGACAAGGTACTGATGGATGCAACCCCAGTCTGTTTCTTCTTCAATCACGGCCGATATCGTTGTCCTTGGCGCCGGCGCAGCGGGTCTGATGTGCGCCGCAACCGCAGCCTACCAAGGCGCTCGCGTTCTTGTGATCGACCATGCAAAAAAAGCGGCTGGCAAGGTGTTGATGTCTGGAGGCGGGCGCTGCAACTTCACCAACCTGAATACCACACCCGCGCATTATTTGAGCCGCAACCCTCATTTTTGTAAATCAGCCCTCAAGCGCTACACCCCGCAGGATTTTGTTGAGCTGGTGGAACGCCACGGCGTGGATTATGTCGAGAAAAACCCCGGCCAGCTCTTTTGCGCAGAATCAAGCAAAGAAATCCAGCGTGTATTGCTCACTGAGCTGGAATGGTCAGGTGCCCAACTCCATCTACGCACCCAGCTCGAAACCGTCCAACCCCGTGCTGACGGCGTACTGCTGCACACCTCACTCGGTCAGATCGATGCTGGAGCCTTAGTGATTGCAACAGGTGGACTCTCGATCCCAACCATGGGAGCCACAGGCATTGGCTATACGCTGGCACGCCAGTTCGGGCTTGAGGTGCTGCCAACTCGTGCTGGTTTAGTCCCGCTCACACTCCATCCCGAACATAAAGAGCGCTTTGCCCCTCTCTCGGGTTTAAGCTGCCGCACGAGCATTCAAGCGGGTGAGCACAGCTTTACTGATGACCTTCTCATCACCCATCGCGGGCTTTCTGGGCCGGCCATATTGCAAGTTTCAAGCTTTTGGCAAGAAGGCCAAGAGATCAAGATCAACTGGCTACCTGATTGCACCGTAGAAGCTGCATTGCGTCAAGAGCGTCAACAGGCGGCCAAAATAGGGCTGCACACCTGGCTGGGACACAGACTGCCTAAGCGTTTGGCGATCACCCTCTGCGAAGAAATCGAGCAGCGGCGCGGCCCTTTGCCAACACGGCTTGCAGACTTTTCTAATGACTTGATCGATCAACTGGCAGCGTATCTTCATCACTGGGTCTTAAAGCCAGCAGGCAGCGAAGGCTATCGCACCGCTGAGGTCACGCTAGGGGGCGTCGCGACTGAGCAGATTTCATCTCAAAACTTTGCCGTTCAAGGGCTGGAGCAAGTGCGTTTTATTGGCGAAGTACTGGATGTCACCGGCCAGCTCGGTGGATTTAACTTTCAATGGGCCTGGTCTTCTGCAGTAGCCTGCGGACGCAGTTTTTAATTCTTGCAAAGGACTGATCTGAGT
>SKOQ01000099.1 GCA_007119985.1 Marinospirillum sp. | reverse complement strand
CTTCCGTGGCGCTGGCTGGAATGTCATCAAGGTGGTCTGGGGTCGTCATTGGGACCCTCTGTTTGAAAAAGACACCAAAGGCCTGATGCAAAAACGCATGGACGAGGTGGTCGATGGTGAATACCAAAACTACAAGGCCAATGGCGGCGCCTATACGCGTGAACACTTTTTTGGTGCCAATCCAGAACTGAAAGAGATGGTCAAAGACCTGACCGATGAAGATATCTACGGTCTGAACCGTGGCGGCCATGATCCCTACAAGGTCTACGCGGCCTACCATGAAGCGGTCCATAACGCTAATGGTCGTCCCACCGTGATTCTGGCGCATACCGTGAAGGGCTATGGTACAGGCGAAGATGGCGAGGCGAAAAATGACACCCACTCAGTCAAATCCTTGCAAATCGAGACACTGAAAAAATTCCGTGATCGCTTTGGCATTCCGTTAAGCGATGAAGAGCTGGAGCAGGTGCCCTTCTACAAGCCTGCTGAAGACAGCCCAGAGATGCGCTATATGCGCCGTACCCGTGAAGGATTGAACGGTTATCTGCCTGCGCGTCGTGCTGATTTCGAAGCTCTGCCCGCGCCAGCGCTGGATAACAAAGTCTATGAAGCCATGCTGCAAGGCTCCAAAGGACGCGAAATTTCGTCCACTATGGCCTTTGTGCGTATTCTGACTGGCCTGACCAAAGACAAGGCCATAGGTGAACGGATTGTGCCGATCGTGCCTGATGAAGCACGGACCTTTGGTATGGAAGGCATGTTCCGCCAGCTGGGGATCTACACCTCAGAAGGGCAGAAGTACAAGCCGGAAGATTCAAACCAGATCATGTTCTACCGCGAGGATAAAAAAGGCCAGATCCTTGAAGAAGGTATTACCGAAGCCGGCGCCATGTCAGCCTGGGTGGCTGCCGCAACCAGCTATAGCAACCATAACTACCCACTGGTGCCCTTCTACATCTACTACTCGATGTTTGGCTTCCAGCGTATTGGTGATCTGGCCTGGGCTGCCGGCGATCTGCAAGCGCGCGGTTTCTTGGTGGGTGGCACAGCAGGACGCACCACACTGAACGGTGAAGGTCTGCAGCACCAAGATGGTCATAGCCACTTGATGGCGGCAACCATTCCCAACTGCCGCACCTATGATCCAACCTATAGCTATGAGCTGGCCGTGATCATTCAAGATGGCCTGAAGCGCATGTATGCAGATAAAGAAAACTGCTTCTATTATCTGACGGTCATGAACGAGAACTATGCTCACCCCGAAATGCCGCAGCGCCCCGAAGTGGCCGAGCAGATCATCAAAGGCATGTATCTGCTGAAAGAAGGCAGTGCCGCCAAACACAAGGTGCAGCTACTGGGTTCAGGCACTATCTTGCGTGAAGTTGAGGCTGCTGCTGAGCTCCTCAAACAAGACTTTGATATTGAAGCCGATATCTGGAGCGCGACCAGCTTTAACGAGCTGCGCCGTGAGGCTTTATCCGTTGAGCGTCACAACTTCCTGCACCCTGAAGAAGAAGCACGCCTGCCCTATATCACTCAGCTGCTTCAAGGGCGTCAAGGCCCAGCCATTGCCGCCACCGATTATATGAAGCTGTTTGCTGATCAGGTGCGCGCTTGGGTGCCAATGGATTACAAGGTGCTGGGCACAGATGGCTATGGCCGTTCCGATACACGCGAAAAACTGCGTCACTTCTTTGAAGTTGACCGCTACTTTGTTGTGATTGCCGCTCTGAAGGCTTTGGCTGATCGCGGTGAACTCCCCGCGAAGACCGTCACCCAAGCTATGGAAAAATACGGTATTGATGCGAACAAATGTGATCCTCTCTTCTGCTAACTGCGCGTTATTGCAGCCCTCGCCCTCTTATTGAGGGTGAGGCGATCGAGAGAGCATCCGCTGAATGAACAAAAGGAGCACAACCTTGAGTAAACACATCATCCAAGTTCCCGATATCGGCGGCAGCGAAGACGTCGAAGTCATCGAGATCAGTGTCGCGGTGGGCGATAGCGTCCAAGCAGAAGACACGCTGATTGTGCTGGAATCCGATAAAGCCAGCATGGATATTCCCAGCCCAATGAGCGGCCGCGTCACGCGGCTCCTGATCCAAGAGGGCGATAAAGTCAGCCAAGGCGCTCAAATTATTGAGATCGAAGCTGAGGGTGAAGCAGCCTCCAGCACCACGGAGCAGCCAGCCGCCGCCAAAGCAGAAAGCACAGCGGCTGCACCTGCTGCACCAGCACCAGCCTCTGCGCAACCTGAGACCAGCCCCGCCGCAGTCAGCCAACAACGCCAAGCCATCTATGTGCCCGATCTGGGTGGTCATGCTCAGGTAGAGATCATCGAACTGCCGGCCAAGGTGGGTGATCAGCTGCAAGCCGAAGACACCTTGCTGACTTTGGAAACCGACAAGGCGACGATGGATATTCCCGCCCCAGTCGCCGGCGAGCTTGTAGAACTGCTGGTGAAAGAAGGTGATAAAGTTTCAGAAGGCGATCTGGTTGCTTATCTCCTCACGGCTGACAGCACAGCCCCTGCGACCACCGCCCCAAGCAGTGCACCAGCGCCAGCTGAGGCCGCCCCCAGTGCACCAGCGGCACCTATCGCCAGCGCCCCGCATGAGCAAGAAGTGCGTGTGCCTGACTTGGGTGGCCACAGTCAGGTTGAAGTGATTGAGTTGGCCGCACAAGTTGGCGCTCAACTGACTGAAGAAGCCCCGCTGATCACACTGGAAACCGATAAAGCAACCATGGACATTCCTGCACCCTTTGCAGGTGAGCTGCTTGAGCTAAAAGTGAAGGTCGGTGACAAGGTCTCTGAAGGTGATCTGATCGCCATCCTGCGCACGCAACCCAGCGCCAATCCAGCGCCAGTCGCGGCCAGTGCCTCTCAATCCAGTGCAGCGCAAACCAGTGCGCCACAAGCCAGTGCACCCATCGCCGCGCCTACTGCCAGTAGTCCGGCGGCTCCAAAGGCAAGCCAGCCTGCCAGCTCAGGCAAGGTCCATGCTGGTCCAGCAGTTCGCTTGCTTGCGCGTGAATTTGGCGTGGATCTTGGTCTCGTGCCAGCAACCGGCCCACGAGGACGCATCCTCAAAGAAGACGTTCAGAACTATGTGAAGGCCATTCTGCAGCAGCCTCGTGCCAGCGCACCAAGCGCGGCAGCCAGTAGCGGCGCGGGCATTCCACCTGTTCCCGTACAGGATTTCAGCCAATTTGGCGAGATCGAAGAGAAGCCCATGGGACGCCTGCTCAAGGCTGGTGCCGTGAACCTGCATCGCTCGTGGCTGAACGTGCCTCACGTCACCCAGTTTGATCAAGCCGATATCACTGAGCTAGAAGACTTCCGTAAGAGCATCAAAGCAGAAGCTGAGAAGCAAGGCGCGAAGATCACGCCGCTGCCCTTTATCATCAAAGCCTGCGCTCTGGCACTGGAAACCTTCCCGCAGTTCAACGTTTCACTGGGTGCAGAAGGCGATACGCTGATCTGGAAGAAGTACATCAATATCGGCTTTGCCGTTGATACACCCGATGGCCTGCTGGTAGCAGTGGTCAAGGATGCCAATAAAAAGAGCGTCTACCAGCTCGCACGCGAAACGGCCGATCTAGGCGCTCGCGCACAGAAAAAGCAGCTCAAAGGCGAAGATATGAAAGGCAGCTGCTTTACCATTTCTTCTCTAGGTTCCATTGGGGGAACGGCCTTCACGCCGATCGTCAATGCGCCTGAAGTCGCGATTCTGGGCGTATCCAAGGCCAGCATCCAGCCTGTTTGGGATGGCAAGGCTTTCCAGCCTCGCCTGATGCTACCGCTGTCTCTGTCTTATGATCACCGCGCGATTAACGGTGCGGATGCGGCGCGCTTCACCAGCTTCCTGTCTCAGGTGCTGGCGGATATCCGTCGCATGCTGCTCTAATCAGAGCAAGCAACAACTACTCAGTACCGATCAACCCCAAGCTCGCCTTGGGGTTTTTTATG
>SKOQ01000221.1 GCA_007119985.1 Marinospirillum sp. | reverse complement strand
CAGATCGGGCAGAGCCTGAGAAAAAAAAGCCTCCTCTGGCCAGCCCGCATCGCCAGTCAGCAGCAGGCTGTGCCCTGCTCCGCGCAGCAACATAACACAAGAATGCGCGTTGTCTACCCTACCACTGACCGGCTGAGGCGGCCACAAGGCCAGTATATCCACTGCACCCAGCTGCCAACGCTGCCCTGCAAAACAAGCATGATAACTTGGCACACTGGGCTGAGCCGTCAGAGCCGCAAGCGGTGCCTGCTCAGCTGGTGTGACCAGATGTCGCAGCTGATGGTGGCGCAACAGCGCCGCAAAACCGCCGCGATGGTCCTGATCATCATGGCTGAGCACCACCCAATCGAGCACCCAAGGTGTCCAGCCTAGCGTGACACCTCCGCGCACGCCTTCTAAAGCAGGGAGCAATGGTGCCCAAGTCTCCTGCCAACCTGGGCCAGTATCGTAAAGCAGCCATTCACCCTGACTTTCGACCAAGATCGCCGTCCCCTGCCCAACATCGAGCACCCAAACTCGCCAACCTGGATCAGGCATCGTCACAGGAGCGGGCCAGCAGGCCAGCATCAATCCCAGCAATGCCCAATGACGGCCAAAAAACCCCGGTGGCAAGAGTGCTAACAAGCCCAGCCACAACCAGCTAGGACGTTCTAGCGTCAAGCGCGGCCATTGGCTCACCTGTTCAAGGGCCAGAGCAATGGAGTCTAGACAGATCACCACCCATTGGGCGCTCCAGCCGCTACCAAACATCCAGATTTCGATCAGGCTCAATAACGCCATCGGCAACAGCAACAGACCCATCAACGGCACCAGCACCCAGTTCACTCCAAGTGCCCAGACACTCCAATAGCCGCCTTGCCAGATTAACACCGGCGTGAAAGCCAGCAGCAAGACCCATTGCACCCGCCACCACTGCCACACCAGAGGCGACTGCGGCAAGCCTCGCAGAGCCAGAATCAAAATCGCCACCGCCGCAAAAGACAACCAAAAACCACGCAGAAAGACCCACCAAGGATTGATGATGAGCAGCAAACTCAGTGCCATAAAATAGGGCGTCCATGGGCTAAGACGCCGCCAGCCACTGAATATCAACAGCCCCATCACCAGCATCAAACTGGCGCGCTGCGCCGCGACGCCCCAACCCGATAAAGCGGCATAGAAGATCACCAATCCAGCCGCCAGCGCAACCCCAACACCTCTTGACCACCAGCGCCAGCGCACGCCCAGCAGCGCGAATCCGGCCAGCAAGCCCAGATGCAGACCGGAGACCACCCAGAGATGCACCGTGCCAGTGGCTTGTAATAGCTGCCAATCTTCGGGAGTCAGGGCCGCCTGTTCACCCAGCGCTAAGGCCAGATAAAAGCGCTGGCCCCGGCTGGGTTCGGTAGTGGCACTGGCCGCGATAAGACGCTGATCACGCCAAGCCAGCCATCCCTGCGCGGGGGCCAGACGCTGCTTAACGGTGGATTCATCCACAAATCCGCGTGCCACGACACGCTGGGCATAGTGCCATTCTAAGCTTCGTCCTTGACCCCAAGTGTGGAGGCTAGAAATGGGGCGCAGACGCAGAGTCAACTGCCAGCGCTCTCCAGTGTGAGGCAGTGTTTGCTGATCGACCCAAGTCAGCCTGATGTCACTGCGCAGTGGAGATCCTAGATCGCAAGGCTGTTGATCAGCAGGCCGCCAGCATTGGGTCAACTTAAGCCGCACTCGAGGACGCGCCCCTTGAGTCACGGCAACAACCTGTCCTTCCAGCTGAACAGGCTGTGCAAGATCAAAGGAAGAAGGAAGAGAAGCCTGAAGCAGAATTAGATGCAGGCTCACGATACAAGGCCCAAGAAGTAGCCCTGAACAAGCCGCTGCATTCGCCATCAGCAGGCGCAGACTCAGCAGGAGCATTACCAAAAGCAGGAGTGCAGGCAGCCATGTATCCAGATAAAAGGTGAGCTGCACACCCAGCAGCATCCCCAGCGACCAGCGCCATAATCGAGGGAGGTTCGTCATCCTTGACACCGCAATAGAAAAATAAGCTGAAGCACCGCAACACAAGGCGCCCAATACAAGACAGGACACAAGAAGCAAGAAAAGTTACTTCACGTCTTGGTAGTCCAGCTGAGTCTAGGCATAATACGCCCTCTTGGCGAATGTGAGCTGAATCCTTCTTATGCCGCGTAAATTTTTTAAGCGCTATATGCCGCGCCCAGAGCGGCTGTTAAAAGAAAAATCTCTTGGTTTTTTATCCAAGCAACTGGCTGACCCTGGCTTGTGGACGCTCACGCGTCGCAGTGTGGCTGGGGCCTTCAGCATCGGCTTATTTTTTGCTTTTATGCCGATGCCTTTTCAAATGATTCCGGCAGCGCTTTTGGCCACCTTCTTTCGCGTGAACCTCCCGATTGCCGTCGGCCTGGTCTGGGTCAGCAATCCGCTCACCATGCCCCCGATGCTCTATGCCAGCTATCTGTTTGGCAGTTGGCTGCTTGATTTACCGGCCCATGCGCCAACAGACAATATGTGGGAATGGATACACGAGCGTTTTAGCCATATCTGGCAACCGCTGCTTTTGGGCTCGGTGATTTTTGGCGGGCTGGCCGCGCTGATTTCACATCTGGCAGTGCGCCTGATGTGGCGTTGGCATGTCGCCAATAGCTGGTCAAAGCGACGCAACCTCAAACGTCTTCCCTCGCCAGAGACTTTTGCGCTGACCCATCCAGAACTGGAACCCACCCACCGCCCCCAATCCAAGCCATCGGCATCAACCGAGGCCACGCCAGCCGCCAAGCCCAAGGCCGAGCAAGATCCACCAGCATCAGGCTAGGAGTTCTCCTCGAACCTTGCCATGAACCTTACTCAGCGCTTCGTTCAACAGAGGCAGTTATGGCCGACTTTGCGCAGCAAGGCAGCCTTGGTTAAGTTGATAAATCTGGTGTTGCTGTGCGGCCAGCTGCAAATCATGGGTCACCAACACAAACGCGATCCGAGATTGCTCGGCCAGCTCTTGGATCAGACTTTGGACTTCGGCCGCCGTCTGTTGATCCAGATTCCCAGTGGGCTCATCCATCAGCACACAAGAAGGCTGACCGACCAAGGCTCGGGCCAGCGCCACACGCTGACGCTCACCACCTGAAAGCTCTGCTGGCTTATGATCGGCACGCGCCGCCAAGCCCACACGCGCTAACAGTGGCTGAGCAGCGGCCTGTGCTTGGGCTTTAGACTGACCACGGATCAGCAAAGGCAGCATGACATTCTCCAGCGCGCTCAGCTCTGCCAGCAGATGGTGAAACTGATAGACAAAACCCAGATGTTGATTGCGCCACAGGCCGCGCGGCTTTTGCTTCATTTGCGCTAAATCCTGCCCTGCTAGCAGCACCTGGCCCTCGCTGGCCACATCCAATCCCGCCAACAGGTTCAGCAGCGTCGTTTTGCCTGAACCAGAGCTGCCAATAATGGCCAAGCGATCACCGGGAAAAACCTGTAAGTCAATGGATTGCAGCACCTGCACCTGCTGCGGACCTTCGGTGTAGGTTTTGCTCAAACCGCGGCACTCTAAGATAGGTTGCTGCTCTAGACTGTTAGGACTCATAACGTAAGGCCTCCGCCGGCTGGGTTCTTGCTGCACGCCACGCCGGATAAAGCGTTGACAGCAGGCTTAAGCTCAAAGCACAAAGCGCAATAAAACGCACATCGGCCCAGCGTAAATCAGATGGGAGATAGCTGATAAAGTAGACATTGGCATCCAGAAACTGGATCCCCAACAAACCTTCAAGCCATAACACCAGATCACTGACATTCAGCGCCAGCAGTATGCCCAACCCTACACCCACAAAGGTACCCAGCACGCCAATCGTCAAACCCTGCACCATAAAAATCTGCATGATGGTCGCGGGGCTCGCACCGAGCGTACGCAAAATGGCGATATCCGCCTGTTTATCGGTCACCACCATCACCAAGGTCGCCACGATATTAAAAGCCGCAACCGCCACGATCACCAGCAGCAACAGGCTAATCATGCGTTTTTCCATCTGAATCGCTTGAAAGAGGTTACCCTGCGTTTGCGTCCAATCCTGCCCGCGATAGGGATAACCTAATTGATTGACTAACTCACGCGTCATTCTCGGCGCTTGGAACAAATCATCTAAACGCAAACGCAGACCTTCGACACTGTCGCCCAAACGCATCAGTCTTTGCATATCTTCAAGATGCACATAAGCCAACTGGCTATCCAGTTCCGCGCCAACAGCAAAGGTGCCGACCAGCGTAAAACGCTTCAGGCGAGGAAAAATACCGGCCGGCGTAATCGAAGCCTCAGGGAGGAGCAGCGTCACCTGATCACCAACCTGCAAACGCAGAAAACGTGCCAAACGCTCGCCCATAATCATGCCGAATTCACCAGGCTGGAGTGCATCCAGCGTGATCCCCTGCTGCAGATGCTCAGCAATAATCGACACCTCTGGCTCCAGCTCTGGCAGAATCCCCGCGACCAAGCTACCGCGATGCTGACCACTTTGAATCAGCATGCCCTGAGTTTGGACAAAAGGGGCCACCCCCTCGACGCCTGGCACAGCACGCAAGGTCTCAGCGGTGCTCCGCCACTGGCTGAAATCCTGATAATTCTTGATGGCCAGATGGGGCACCATACCTAAAATACGATCGCGCAACTCACGCTCAAAACCATTCATCACTGAAAGCACCAGGATCAACACCGCGACGCCCAAAGCCATGCCCAGCATGGAAGTCATCGAAATAAATGAAATAAAATGATTACGTCGCTTGGCGCGCGTATAACGCAGCCCTATCATGAGGGGTAAAGATGCCATTCACTCTTTCCTCGTCCAGAAGATGGTGGGGTATTGTAAGGTAAAGCATGACGACACACTATCGCCTTCTCCAACAGCTTGATGCCCGTTTTGACGCGCTGATAGAAACACTCCATCAGCTCCAGCAGAGTCTCTTAGAAGAACAACCGCGCTGCTGGATGCACGGTGTCTCTGATCACCAAGCACTTGAACAGGTTCACTTTTGTTTAACTGATCTTTGGTATCTGGATGGGCAAGATGGCCGTGCCACGCGCAGCTATCCTGGCCTTGTCGCTTGTTCAGCACGCCTCTGGGAGGATGTCGGGCAGGTGAATCAGGCGAAATTGGCCTTCTCATGGATGATCGAACAGCTACGCAAAGAAGCGCCGCAAGAGCTGAGTGAGGCTCGACAGCAACTCGCCCAGCGTCATACCAGCCTGCACCAGCACCTGAGTCAAGAGGGGTTGGCACGCCTGCATCTTAAGCAGGCCTGGCGACAACTCCCTGGATGTGAGCGCCCGCTACAACAGGTGCGCTTTAGTTGGTACTCAAGCGGGCGCAGCATTCGCAAGATCACGCTCAAAGAAGCTGAGTATCGACTGCAAGAAATGAATACCGATGCAGCCCATATCCAGATCCAGCTGAAAAAGCTGGCCCACCTGCCGCCAGATGAGCCGCTCGCCCAAGTCCAAAAACAGGCGCCCTTGATGCGCGCAAATCTGTTTTTCAAGACAGAGCCTGGGGCAGCGGCTGAGCGTCAAGCAATGAATGTCGCTCTACCGCTATTTTTGCTCAGTGAAGATGGACGCCTACCCACTTTCAACCTGCCCCCTACCGAACCACCCGCGCAGCGAACCCGTGCGCGTCGCTCTGACAATCGCCTCGAAGACGAGCCCTTCCTGCCCAGCCTGCGCGTTTACCGCTACAGCCGCCCCAAATAAAAAAACCAACCTGATTGCTCAAGTTGGCTGGAGAAGAGGCGATTGAGCCGCCCTGCAAGATCGCAGGGTGAGCCTTAAAGCCGATTAGAAAACGCGATTTAAGCCGTTGATGGCGGCAACACGATAGGCTTCGGCCATCGTGGGATAGTTAAAGGTGGTATTGATAAAGTAGCGCAGCGTATTGGCCTCACCCTTTTGTGCCATCACTGCCTGACCGATATGGACGATCTCAGAAGCCTGGTCGCCAAAGCAATGAATGCCTAAGATTTCTAACGTCTCACGGTGGAAGAGAATTTTCAGCATGCCAACCGTTTCGCCCGTAATCTGCGCGCGCGCCAGAGTGCGGAAGAAGGCTTGACCCACTTCATAAGGAACACATTCTTCGGTCAGCTCACGCTCAGTTTTACCCAAAGAGCTGATCTCAGGAATGGTATAAATACCGGTAGGCACATCATCGATAAAACGAAAATCTGGCTCCTCCAAGAAGTCAGCTGCGGCCGAACGGCCCTGGTCATAGGAAGCTGAAGCCAGGCTTGGCCAGCCAATCACATCACCCGCTGCATAAATATGCGGGATGCTCGTACGATAGTGATCATCGACTTGGAGCTGACCACGGGAATTGACTTCGAGACCAATATTCTCAAGCGCCAAATCTTCAGTGTTGCCTGAGCGACCGTTACACCACATAAAGGCATCCGCTTTGAGCTTCTTGCCACTTTTTAAATGCAGCACGACGCCCTGATCAACGACCTCAACCTTATCGTAATCTTCATTGTGGCGAATCAGCACACCATTGTTACGCAGGTGATAACTCAGACCATCAGAAATCTCATCATCGAGGAAGGATAACAGACGATCGCGATTATCGATCAAATCCACCTTCACGCCCAAGCCACTAAAAATGGAAGCGTATTCACAACCGATCACTCCAGCACCATAGATAATAATGGAGCGCGGCGTATGGGAGAGTTGCAAAATGGAATCAGAGCAGTAGATACGAGGATGATCAAAGTTGATGTCCGCCGGGCGGTAAGGGCGCGAACCCGTGGCGATAATGATCTTCTGCGCTTTGAGAAATTCGATGCCGTTATGCTGATCACGGACTTCAACAGTGTGTGGATCAACAAAGCGAGCCTTACCAAAAAATACATCCGTACGATTGCGCGCATAAAAGCCAGTGCGTAGAGCCACCTGCTTTTCAATGACCCGCTTAGAGCGCTCTAATACCTTCGGAAAAGAGAAAAAACGCGGCTCGCCAATATCGCGAAACATTCGGTTGGTATTGAACTGGATAATTTGCTTCACCGCATGACGCAAGGCTTTTGACGGAATCGTTCCCTTATGGGTGCAGTTCCCACCCACCAACGGCTGCTCTTCGACCACGGCCACGCGCTTACCGTGCTTCGCTGCATTCATCGCTGCGCCTTCACCGGCAGGACCCGTTCCAATTACAATGACATCATAGTTATATACTGCCATGCAGACTTCCCCTTTTGATCTTTATTCTCGCATACCCGATTCTTGCAGACTTGATGCTTATAAAACTGATTCTTGCAGATCTATTTTCTGGCAGCTTGACTGCCCAGTCACCAAAAAGCAATAAGGCTTTGGTGCAGCAATAAGTGGTGCAGTAATAAATTCGGCTGTGCTCTATTTTTTAGTGGCATCGTAGGCCAGCGGTTCAGCTAACTCGGCACGCTGTTTTTGCTGCTCTGTTTCACAGATATCTTGATTACCGCCACAAATATCGCACTCAGTATCCATACCCAGCGCACTCATGCCACCACAAGAACCCGCTATTGGCTTGCGCCCCATCAGAACGCCAACCGACATGATAATGATGAAGGTCGCCAATACGGCGAGGGTAAGTATAAAAGTTTGCATTGTCTTCTCCGACTTTCTCTCTTTTTCACAAAGAGCTTGCCTTGTGTAAGCCCGTTCCGCAAGCGCTGAAACAAAGAAGGGCTGCCTCTTTGTGAGACAACCCTTCATGGCTTAGAGTTCTCGCTCTAAAACCGAGCATGGCACTAAAAAGATCACCACAAGAGACTTAGCCACCGAAGTCATCAAGCAGGATATTTTCAGGCTCCACACCCATATCTTGCAGCAGCTTCACCACCGCCGCGTTCATCATGGGGGGACCACACATATAGAACTCACAATCTTCTGGTGCTGCATGGTCTTTCAGGTAGTTCTCGTAAAGAACATTGTGAATAAACCCAGTTGGCCCCGTCCAATTGTCTTCAGGTAGAGGGTCCGATAGCGCCAAGTGCCAAGTGAAGTTGGGGTTCTCTTTAGCCAGCTGATCAAACTCTTCAACATAGAAGGCTTCACGCAAAGAGCGTGCACCATACCAGAAGCTGATCTTGCGCGTTGATTTCAAACGCTTGAGCTGATCAAAGATATGCGAACGCATCGGTGCCATACCTGCACCACCGCCAACAAAGACCATCTCGTTATCGGTTTCCTTGGCGAAGAACTCACCGAAAGGCCCATAAACGTCGATCTTATCGCCAGGCTTGAGACTAAAAACATACGACGACATGATGCCAGGTGGCAGATCATCACGCCCAGGAGGTGGTGTCGCAATACGAATATTGAACTTCACCAAGCCACGCTCTTCTGGATAGTTGGCCATAGAATAAGCACGAATCGTCGGCTCAGTCACCTTAGACACATATTTCCAGATATTAAACTTATCCCAGTCAGGATGATATTCTTCTTGAATATCAAAATCCTTGTAGTGAACCTCATGCGGCGGGCATTCCAGCTGTACATAACCACCAGCGCGGAATTCAACATTCTCGCCTTCTGGCAGCTTCAGCGTCAGCTCTTTAATGAAGGTCGCCACGTTGGGGTTAGAGACCACTTCGCAGGCCCACTTTTTCACACCAAAGACTTCTTCATCTACTTCGATCTTCATATCCTGCTTCACAGGCACCTGGCAGGATAAACGCCAGCCTTCTTTCTTCTCACGCATGGTGAAGGCGGATTCTTCAGTCGGCAGAATCGAGCCACCACCTTCCAACACCTTACAAGTACACTGAGCGCAAGAACCACCGCCACCACAGGCAGAGGACAAGAAGATGCCATTGGCTGCCAGCGTGGTCAGCAGCTTACCGCCGGCTGCGGTTGTGATCGTATGTTCAGGATCACCATTGATTTCAATGGTGACATCACCTGAGCTCACGAGCTTACTGCGGGCAGCCAAAATCACCATCACCAAACTCACCACGATGACGGTAAACATGACCACGCCCAACAGAATGATTGTTGAGTCAACCATAGTATTTTTCCTCAGCTATTCATCGGCGGCTTACAGCTGCACGCCAGAGAAAGACATAAAGCCCAGAGACATCAGTCCCACCACAATAAAGGTGATCCCCAGACCTTGCAGACCTGCGGGCACATCACTGTACTTGAGCTTTTCACGGATACCTGCCAAGGCCACAATCGCTAAGGCCCAGCCAACGCCCGCACCGGCACCATAGACAACGGACTCGCCAAAGTTGTAGTCCCGCTCGACCATGAATAAGGACGCACCTAAGATGGCACAGTTCACGGTAATTAATGGCAGGAAAACACCCAAAGCGTTGTACAGCGCAGGCACATATTTATCGAGGAACATTTCCAGAATCTGGACCATTGCCGCGATCACGCCGATATAGCTCAGCAGACCGAGGAAAGACAGATCGATATTTTCAGCACCAGCAATGCCAGTCCAAGCCAGTGCACCTTCACGCAGCAGGCCGTTATAAATCAGGTTATTGACCGGCACGGTGATGGTCAGCACCACCACAACAGCGATCCCTAAACCAAAGGCCGCGTCAACCTTCTTCGACACCGCGAGGAAGGTACACATTCCCAAGAAGAAGGCCAGTGCCATGTTCTCAACGAACACAGCTGAGATAAACAGCGATAGATAGTGTTCAAACATGGCTTACATCGCTCCTTCAGGCTTAGTGTTGTGCGTGATCTTGAACTCAGGATCTTCGTTCTGCTCAGGATACCAAGAACGAATCGCCCAGATCAGCAGACCAATGATAAAGAAGGCAGAAGGAGGCAACAGCATCATGCCGTTCGCGACATACCAGCCACCATCTTTCGCCAGCTCAAGGATCTGGAAGCCAAATAGACTGCCTGCGCCAAAGAGTTCACGGAAGAAGCCCACAATCAGCAGTACCACGCCATAGCCGATACCATTACCGATACCGTCAATAAAGCTCATGCGTGGGCCGTTTTTCATCGCATAGGCTTCAGCACGACCCATGACGATACAGTTGGTGATGATCAAGCCCACGAAAACCGAGAGCTGACGACTGATATCATAAGCATAGGCCTTCAGTACCTGATCAACCAAGATCACCAACGAGGCAATGATCGTCATCTGCACGATGATACGAATGCTGTTGGGGATATGGTTACGGATCAGCGAAACAAAAAGGTTAGAAAAGGCGGTCACAAAGATCACCGCCAAGGTCATCACCACCGCCACATTCATGCTGGTGGTGACCGCCAGTGCAGAACACACACCCAAAACCTGTAAGGCTATAGGGTTATTCTTAAACACTGGGTTAATCAGAACTGTTTTTGGTGTTTCAGTTGCCATTGTGTTTTCTCCCTACTGGAATTGAGCCAGGAAAGGACCGTAGCCCTGCTCACCAACCCAGAAACGCAGCAGATTGGTCACACCACGCGCCGTTAAGGTAGCACCGGCGAGGGTATCGACTTCATAATCAGGGTTCGGGTTAGACGCCAAACCAAGGCGCGGCTCTAAGGTGCCAGAAGCAAAAACCTGCTTGCCAGGCCACTGGGCCTTCCAGTTGGGGTTATCCACCTCACCACCGAGACCAGGCGTTTCAGCATGCTGATAAAAACCCAGACCCGCGATGGTGTTGCCGTCCCCTTCAAGAGCCAAGAAGCCATGCAGTGTTGACCACAGACCCGAACCCCGCACAGGCAGGATAATCCGCTCAGGATGATCTGCATCTCCCACCAGATACACTAGACCATAGTGCTCCAGACGACGAATACCAGCAGGGTCTTGCGCTAGGGCAGAAGACATCTGCGGATCGCTGGCAGCACGCAACTGATCAAACTGCTCAGGAGAAACAGCATCCGTGTACTGACCTGTACGCAGATCAACAACACGAATATGCATCTGGCTGAACAGCTCATCAACACGCTCGAAAGTCGCTTCGCGGGGCTGAATCAAACCAGCCGCCACCAGAATATTGGAGCGACGATCGTGCTCTTGGTTACGCTCTTGCAGCGGTTTAAGCGCCACAGCAGCACCAGAAACAATGATCGAACACACCAGACAGAGCAAAAAGGCCACTGTCAGTGTTTTCTTCATGGAGTCATTACTTTTAGACATGACGTAAAACCCTCCGCTTGATATTCGCCTTAACCACCATCGTATCAATCAGCGGGGCAAAGAGGTTAGCAAAGAGGATCGCCAGCATAATCCCTTCTGGGAAGGCTGGGTTGATCACCCGAATCAAGACCGTCATGATGCCAATCAACGCACCAAAGACCAGCTTACCTTGGTTGGTCATTGAGGCAGAGACAGGGTCGGTTGCCATAAAGACCATACCGAAGGCAAAGCCACCGATCACCAAGTGCCAGTACCAAGGCATCGCAAACATCGCGTTGGTTTCAGAACCGATCAGGTTGAACAGGGTTGACGTTGCCACCATCCCCAGCATGACACCAGCCATAATGCGCCACGAGGCCACGCGGGTCAGCAAGAGCACAGCACCACCGATAAAGATCGCCAGCGTGGAGGTCTCCCCAACTGAGCCAGGCATAATACCAACAAAGGCATCCCACCAGCTCAGCTGCTGTTGCAACTCGGTCATGCCGCTTTGATAGGCCACAGACAGGGCAGTTGCACCAGTGTAACCATCAGCAGCAACCCACACCGCATCACCCGAGATTTCAGCTGGGTAAGCAAAGTAGAGGAAGGCACGCCCGGTCAGCGCAGGGTTGAGGAAGTTCTTACCTGTCCCACCAAAGATTTCCTTACCAATGACCACACCGAAGGTAATCCCCAGCGCCACCTGCCATAAAGGAATGGTGGCCGGCAAAATCAAGGCAAAGAGCACAGAAGTGACGAAGAAGCCTTCATTGACTTCATGGCCGCGACGCATCGCAAACAACACTTCCCAGAAGCCGCCGACAATAAAAGTCACGGCATAGATAGGAATAAAGTAGGTCGCCCCGTGGATCAGGTTATCCCAGACGCTGGTGGGGTCATAGTTACCGGCCCCGAGCAGCACAACAAAGCTTTCACGCAGGCCGCCCAAAGAGCCAAAGCCAGTATCAATCGCGCTATTGGCATGGTAGCCCGCATTCCACATCCCAAAGAACATCGCGGGGAAGGTACACATCCACACGGTGATCATGATGCGTTTAAGATCTACACCATCGCGGATGAAGGCAGAGGTTTTAGCGACACTCGGTGGCGTATAGAAAATCGTATCGACGGCTTCATAGAGCGCGTACCACTTTTCATATTTACCGCCTTTATGAAAGTGAGGCTCCATGGAATCCAGGAGTTTACGGATACTCATTTTTTTAGCCCTCTTTCTCGATCAGCGTCAACATATCACGCAAGATCGGACCGTATTCATATTTACCTGGACACACATAGGTGCACAGCGCCAAGTCTTCTTCATCCAGCTCTAAACAACCCAGCTGAATCGACACTTCTACATCGCCGACGATCAAAGAGCGCAGCAGCTGAGTCGGCAGGATGTCTAGAGGCATGATGCGCTCATAGTTCCCAACGGGGACCATCGCACGCTCAGAGCCATTGGTTGAAGTGGTGGGTGCAAAGCGCTTGCCCAGACCGAAGAAGCTAGAGAGATAAATCCCCATCACCGAATGGCGGTTGCTGCCGGGTAAACCTGGAGAGAGCCAACCAATAAAGTGACGCTGACTGCCTTCTTGCAGCACAGACACCTGATTATGGTAGCGTCCCAGATAGGCCAGAGGGCCATCCGCTTTAAAGCCGCTGAAGACAGAACCTGAAATCACCTGAGCTGGCAGCTGGCTATTCACCTCGCCAGCCAGCAGAGCATTCAAATCTGCACCCAAGCGCGTGCGCACCAAGCGAGGTTCTTGCACCAGTGGGCCACCGAGCGCGATCACACGCTGAGGGTTTAACTGGCCGTTCAAGAAAAGGTGGCCAAAGGCAATCACTTCTTGATAGCCAAGGTGCCAGACCTGCTTCTTGGCGCTGACAGGATCGAGGAAATGAATATGCGTGCCGACTAAGCCAGCAGGATGCACACCACCAAATTCTGCCACTTCAAACTGGCCGCCAGAAATCACAGGGATATTGGCACCAGCTTGTTTGCAAATAAAAACCTTGCCTTCGGTCAGGCGACTCACCACCTTCAAACCAGCCAGAAAAGCTTCTTTTTGCTCGGCGATCACGATGCTTGGATCGGCTGCCAAGGGGTGTGTATCAATCGCGGTGACAAAGATGGAGCTCGGCTGAGCATCTAAGGCAGGAACACGGCTAAAAGGCCGAGTGCGCAGTGCAGTCCATAAACCGGATTCCACCAGCTGATTTTGGACTTGCTCACGGCTGAGTTGATCCAGCTGCGCTTCAGGATAGGCTGTAAACTGCACAGCTTCTTCTTGCTCGCTGACATCAATCACGACCGACTGCAAGGCTCGACGCTCGCCACGATGAATCGCGCTCACCTTACCTGCTGCCGGAGCCGTATATTGCACACCGGGGTTTTTCTTATCTGTAAAAAGGATCTGGCCCAATTTCACCTCGTCACCGACGGCAACTGCCATAGTTGGCTTCATGCCAACATAGTCAGGTCCCAGTACAGCGACTGAACGCACGGCCTTACCATCAGAGATGGTTTGGCTGGGTGCGCCGGCGATGGGTAGATCAAGGCCTTGCTTGATTTTAATCATAGGTCTCGCCCAATCACCAAATTAAAAGACACAAGTTGATAGCTTGCTAAGGTTACATCTAAAAATGCTACTGCTCTGCTGGTCCATCCCCCTGATCAACAGAGACTCAATTCATGCTACAAGAAAGCCTCTTTAGCGCGTCAATTTGACGCAGGCATAGCTTTCCTAAATAGGCCTCATTATAAAGATCTGCCTCTAACATGGCTACACTACTAAGGGGTCGAGTTGATCTCAAACACAAAAAAAAGAGTCCCAAGCCAAAAGCTTAGGACTCTTTATCACTTCTTATGATCTGACTGAGCACAGAGATCAGCCAGACTGATCTTCAGATCACGGAACTTATCGGTCCGCAGGGAAGTAGGCGAACTTCACATTGGCGATTTCTTG
>SKOQ01000110.1 GCA_007119985.1 Marinospirillum sp. | reverse complement strand
CTAAGCAAGACAGGGCTTCTTGCAGCATCAAAAAGGGCGTCGATGACGCCCTTGTCTTTTGCAGCGACTTATCTTTTTCAGCGATTTGTCTTTTTCAACAAGAGGTTCGTCAGGCCTTATCTGCTGAGTTCAGTCGCAGCCTGTATCCCATTGTGGCGCAATAAAGCCTCTATCTGAGGTTCACGACCACGAAAGCGCACAAAAAGCGTCATCGCCTCCTCTGCGCCGCCGCGTTCAAGGATCGACTCCATAAAGCGCTGCCCCGTAGCCGAATTCAATATCCCTTCTTCTTCAAAAGCACTAAAGGCATCGGCCGAGAGGACTTCAGCCCACTTGTAGCTGTAATAGCCTGCGGCATAGCCACCAGCAAAGATATGACTAAAGCTGTTTTGGAAGCGATTAAAAGGCGTTGCGGGCACGACGCTGACCGTTGCACGAATCTGATCGAGCAGAGCCTGAACCTGATGGCGATCTGGCGCAGGCTGCTGCTGGTGCAGACGAAAGTCAAATAGAGAAAACTCCAGCTGGCGCATCATCTGCATGGCTGATTGAAAGTTCTTCGCTGCCAGAAGCTTATCAAATAAGTCCTGCGGCAGCGGGGCCCCGGTTTCTTGATGCGCGGCGATTTCATCCAGCCCTTCACGTTCCCAGCAGAAGTTTTCCATAAATTGGCTCGGCAGCTCTACCGCATCCCAGGCCACGCCATTGATGCCCGCTACATCCGGTACGGTGACCTGGGTGAGCAGGTGGTGTAAGCCATGCCCAAACTCGTGAAACAAGGTGGTGACCTCCTGATGGGTCAAAAGGCTCACTTGATCGCCAATCGGGGGGGTGAAGTTACAGGTTAAAAAAGCGATCGGCTTTTGTACGCTGCCATCGGCGCGTTCACGGCGAGTGGCGAGGTCCGCCATCCAGGCCCCACCGCGCTTGCCTTCGCGTGCATAGAGATCCAGATAAAAGCTCGCGATGCGTTCACCTTCACGTTCAATATGAAAAGCCTGCACATCAGGATGCCAGACTGGCATTTCAGTGGCGGGGCTGAAGGTGATGCCAAATAAACGACTGCTGATCCGTAGCAGGCCTTGCACCACCTGGGGCGCGGCAAACCAGGGCTTGAGTTCTTCCTGATTGAGGGCATAGCGCTGTTGGCGGAGTTTCTCAGCAAAGTAGCCCACATCCCAAGCTTGGAGTTGATCCTGTCCCTGCTGTTGTGCAAAGGCTTGCAGCTCAGCCATATCCTGCAGGGCTTGAGGTCGCGCTTGCTGGGCCAGCTGTTGCAGAAAATCGATCACCGCCTCGCTCGTGGGGGCCATCTTGCGAGCAATCGAGTAATCGGCATAGTTTTTAAAGCCCAGTAGTTCAGCCTTTTCTTGGCGCAAGGCCAGAATTTCTTCGATCAAAGGTGCGTTATCCCAACGACCCGCATCTGGGCCTTGATCTGAGGCCCGCGTGACATAGGCAGTGTAGACCTCTTCACGCAAGGGGCGATGATCAGCATAGGTCATGACCGGATAAAAACTGGGGAAGTCGAGCGTCAATAGCCAGCCTTCTAATCCCTTGGCCTGCGCTGCAGCTGCGGCTGATTGGCGGGCAGATTCAGGTAGGCCGGCTAACAGGGTTTCATCCGTAATGTGTTTTTGCCAAGCTTGGGTTGCATCCAGAACCTGATTGGAAAACTGGTTGCTCAGTTCTGACAAGCGTTGCTGGATGTCGGCAAAGCGAGTTTGTTGCTTCGGTGGTAGATCGATCCCGCTGAGTTGGAAATCGCGTAAGTTCAGGCGCAAGGCTTGCTGTTGATCTGGATGGAGATCGGCCTGCTGCGCAACCTGCTGATAGAGGCGATAGAGCTCAGGATGCTGATTAAACCAGGTTGAATAGGCGGAGAGCTTAGGCAAACAGGCTTGGTAGGCTGCGCGCAGCTCAGGTGTATTGCACACGCTATTCAGATGGCTGACGACTGACCAGGCGCGACTGAGTTGGTCGGCGCTTTCTTGTAGCGGCTGAATAGCACTTTCCCAGCTGGGGTGTGCCTGCTGGATCACTTGTTCCACTTGATCGCGTGCTGCCGCCAGCCAGTGATCAACAGCGGGTTCAATCTGCTCAGGGGTGATACGGGTAAAATCGGGAAACTCAGTGAGTTGAATCAGCGGTTGTGGGCTGGACATCAATACACTCCATTAGGTCAGGGGGTGAGTGGCTTATTGAGCTATGTGCTGGATGCATGCAGAGCGCACCAAGGTGTTATAGATGAATGGGGGCAGTCGATCAGAATTGCAAATTAGGGATAGAGAATAGGCCTTGTAAACACTGACAAAAAAACTCAGACAGGTTAAGCTAGCCAAGAGTTCCGGCCTGATCCTGTCAGGCCTTTTTTTGTCTTTACTCCTTGACTGATCCAGTAGGTTGACTATGAATCACCCAGTATTAGAAGCGTGGAGCTCGAACCGAGCCTTTATCTTTGCCGTCACCGGTGCCGCTGTCGGACTGGGTAATATCTGGCGTTTTCCCTATCTGACAGGGGAAAATGGCGGGAGTGTTTTTCTACTGCTGTACCTGTTTTTTATGCTGGTGATTGGTCTGCCGATCATGATCGCTGAGATTGGCCTTGGCCGCGCTGGACGGGCTGGACCTATGCAGGCGCTGATGCGTTTGGCGCAGGGTGCTGGGGCGAGTCTTCGCTGGCGCTACCTGGCTGTTTTTGGTGGCTTGACTCTTTTTTTAATCCTTTCTTTTTACAGCATGGTATCTGGCTGGTCTTTGGCTTATCTGGTCAAAAGCGTGGATGGCAGTTTGGCTCAGCAAAGCCCTGAAGTGATTGCCGGTGCTTTTGGCCAGCTGATGAGTAACCCTGTCCTGATGCTGCTGTGTCACACCCTCTTCCTACTGCTGACCCTCGGTGTCGTCGCGGCAGGTGTCAACCAAGGGCTGGAGCGTCTGAACACCTATTTGATGCCCCTCTTATATCTGCTGCTTTTGCTTTTGGCGGCCTATGCCGTCACCACGCCAGGTTTTGCTGAAGCGATGCGCTATTTGTTTTTGCCTGATTTTAATGCCGTGAGTTGGAAGGTGGTACTGGATGCGATGGGGCAGGCCTTTTTCACTCTGGCCGTCGGCGCTTGTGCCTTGATGGCCTATGGTGCCTATATGCCAGAAGACCAAAGTCTACCCAGGGCGGCGGTGGTGGTGGCGCTCTTAGATGTTGGTGTGGCCCTTCTGGCAGGCATCGCGATTTTTGCTTTGGTTTTTAGCCACCAACTCGAGCCCACCAGTGGGCCAGGCTTGATGTTTATTACCCTGCCGATCGCTTTTAGTGAATTGCCTTTCAGCCATGTGCTGAGCCTCGGCTTCTTCCTGCTGCTTTTACTGGCAACCTGGACCAGTTCGATTAACCTGGCCGAGCCGCTGGTTGCGATGTTGAAGGATCGCGGCTGGTCACGCTTGCGTGGTACGGCGGTCATCGGATTAGGGGTCTGGATTTTAGGTAGCCTTGCGGCCTTGTCCTTTAACGTGATGGCTGAAGTCTACCCGCTCGGCTTTTTAGGGGGTGTTTTTGCAGAGAAGAACCTCTTTGGTTTGTTGACCAGCATCCCAACCGATATCTTCTTGCCTTTGGGTGGTTTACTGATCGCCATCTTTGCCGTTTATATTGTGCCTGTGGCCGATATTCGTGCCGCGATCGGTGGGTCTGAAACCTTTTACCTGCTGTGGCGGCGGATGACGGCCAAGCTGGCGATTCCTTTAACTGGCTTATTATTATTGACTTCTGTGCTGACATTTTGGGGCGTATTATGACCATCAGAACCTACCAGCAGCATCAACCTGATCTTGGCGCGCGTGTTTTTGTTGATCCGAGCGCCATTGTGCTCGGTGATGTTGTACTCGGCGACGATGCTTCGGTATGGCCGCTGGCCGTGATCCGAGGTGATATGCATCGTATTCGTATCGGTGCGCGTACTAGCGTTCAAGACGGCGCGGTGCTGCATATTACCCATGCCAGTGATTTTAATCCCGATGGCTATCCTCTGGAGATCGGAGAAGAAGTGACGATTGG
>SKOQ01000103.1 GCA_007119985.1 Marinospirillum sp. | reverse complement strand
CCGCCTCCCATGCCTAAACGGCCTCCATGCAGATCAAACCCCACCAAGGGTAAGAGCACCAAATCCAGCGTCGCGGCAGGTCGTTGATCACGTCGATCTGTGCTTGGCCAGCGTGGTTCATCAATACCAAAACGATTCTTCTCTAAAAGCGTGTGCTGATCATAGCGCACAAACAGCAAGCGGCCGCTGCGCAGAGGGGCAAGGCGTGGCAGATAGAAGCTGGCCTGCGGATGATGGCAGGCGTGCAAGCTGGGTTCACCATCCTGAGCGAGATAGATCGCAATATGCCGTGCATAGAGAAAAAAAGGCTGTTGGCGCAGCTGGTGCGCAATGGCGAGGCTGGCGTGCTGCTGTTCTCTGGCGGTGAGTTGACGCCGCTGCTGGCGAAGATGCGTACGCAATTGGCGGCGTTCAAGGAGATGATCCACAAGCTTAGATCTCAAACAGGCGTCAGGCTGGAGCAGAGGGTGGTTGGCCATGCGTCAACGCAGGCAATAAAAGACCCCAGAGTGCCGCTGCTGTCGTCGCCCTTGAACCCTGGGGTTCAAGGTGGAGGCTGACGAAAGACCTAAGGCTCCCCACTCGAGGTGGGTTTGCGCACGGGTCAACTCAGACAGCGTCCTTAAAGTACATCATAGGCTCGAGGACTGAGACAACTGGCTAACACTCCAGGGTTGAAGCCAGTGTAGCAAATTTCAGGATCACGATGGAAGCATTACCCGTAGATTAAAGGCATCTCCTACTGGTGATCGCGCTGGCTCGACCGCGCAACTGATCTTGCCTTTGAGTGGGCATCGATCAGCGCCAGGTGGGTTGCTGTTTAAGTGGGTTGCTGATTAAGAGAGTTTTCTGGCTTCAACCAGATGATCGAATTTTTCGAGTGCTTGGTCGAGCTGGCGATCCAACCTTTGCAGTTGCGCGCTGTTATTCTGCTCGCTTTCATTGCGGCCGAGCATCTCGTGGGTGATATTGAGCGCCGCCATAATCGCGAGGCGTTCTAAACTGAGCACCTTGCCCGTGCGCTTAATTTCTTGCATTTTCTGGTTTAAGTAGCTGGCTGAGCGCAACAAAGCAGCCTGCTCCTCTTTTGGGCAGGCGATCAGGTATTTTCGATCCAGGATCGTGATTTCAGTGGTATTCTTGTCGCTGCTCATGCACTTGTGGCTCCAACGCCTAAAAAGCAAGTGCTAACTATAGTTCGGGGCCAAGCACGGGTCAATCGTCCAAATGTTTCTGTCATAAGTGAGAAGTCGTTATGCAAGCCACTCCTGTTGAAGTTTCCGGCCCGACTTTTGATCAGCTTGCTGATCTTTGTTTGCGCTACGGATGCTTTCAATCCCCCTCTTTATTTCATGGTGTGCTGACAGCACAGCTTTGTGCCTCTCAGTCCCCGCTACGGACTCACTGGGTGGCTTTGTTGAGCCAGCTTCTGGGAACAGAAGTGGCTGCCATGTCAGCACAAGATCAACAGCTGGCGCTGGAATGGTTAGATGCTACCCAAGATCAGCTGGGGAGTAGCCAATTGGATTTTGAACCTCTGTTGCCAGATGATCTCTATGAATTAGAAGAGCGTTTTAGTGCGCTGATCAAATGGATTCAGGGTTTTACCAAGGCTTTTCAAGCCGCGAAGGTGGAGGCCAAGCAGCTGAGCCAAGAAGCTCAAGAAGGTTTAGAAGATTTGCAGCGTATTCTGGCGGCTGCAGGTGAGCAGGTCTTCGATGGCGAAGACAATGAAAAAGACATGATGGAGCTGGTTGAATTTGTCCGCTTGCTGGCCTTGATGCTGTTTACCGAACTCCACCCTGAAGCCCCTCAAGTGATGACCCCAACAGGCAGTGCATCGCCTGCAGGTGATGGGCGGATTCACTAAGATACCTCTGATCAATGAGGCCACCACCCCGCCAAGTTGTTAATGAGAGGCAGGTGAAAGAAAGCCTGTTCTGCATCTGACTGCCAGTGCGTTTTTTGTGAAGGAGAAGAAGAGTGACTGCTCTGCCTATAGCCAGTTTTCAAGCACGTCGTGCTGCGCTTGCTGCACGTTTGCCATCCTCCAGCATGGCTTTGATCCCCGCCGCTGAGTTGGCGGTACGGAGTCGTGATACCGAGTATCCTTTTCGGCAAAATAGCGATTTCTGGTATCTGACAGGCTTTGCTGAACCTCAGGCTTTTTTAGTGTTGGTCAAGCCTGCTGAGGGGCCAGTCAAGAGCCATCTTTTTTGCTTGCCGCGCGATCCTGCTCAAGAAACCTGGACAGGTTATCGGTTGGGCCCAGAAAGAGCGGTCGCGACTCTGGCCGTCGATCAGGCAGCCCCTCTGCACGAGCTGGATAGCGCGATGCTAGGCTGGCTGAATCAAGTCGAACAGGTCTTTTTGACGCTGAATGATACCGCCCTGACTCAGCGCCTACTCGCATGGCGACAACAAGCCTTACAGCGAGGACGCCGCAATGCGCAGGTGGTGGCGCAGCTGCACGATCTTCAGCCCGAGCTGGCCGCGCTGCGTCAGATCAAGAGCGAAGAAGAAATCCAATTGATGCGTCGTGCTGCAGCCATCTCCGCGACAGGACATCTGGCGGCCATGCAGGCTTGTGCGCCTGGCGGTTATGAGTATCAACTCCAGGCTGAACTGGAATACAGTTTTAAAATGCAAGGTGCGGCGGGTCCTGCCTATGGCAGCATTGTGGGCTCAGGCGCGAACGCTTGTATCTTGCATTATGTTGAGAACAACGCGCCCTTGCAGGCGGGTGATCTGGTACTGATTGATGCCGGCGCTGAGTATCAAGGCTATGCTGGCGATATCACGCGCACCTTTCCAGTGAGCGGACAGTTTAGCGAGCCGCAGCTGGCCTTATACCGTTTGGTGTTGAAGGCTAACGCACTGGCGATCAGCTTGGTGCGCCCTGGTGCCGATCTCGAAGCCATCCATCAGCGGGTGATTCACTGCCTGACGGAAGGCTTGATTGAGTTGGGCCTGTTGGCTGGGCCATTAGAGCAGGCCATTGAGCAGGAAACCTATAAGGCTTTTTATATGCATGGCACCAGTCATTGGTTGGGGCTAGATGTGCATGATGTCGGTGCCTATCGTCAGCAGGGACAGCCCGTGCCTTTACAACCTGGAATGGTGTTGACCATTGAGCCGGGTCTTTATATCGCTCCTGATGCGGCTGAGGTGCCACCTCAATGGCGCGGTATCGGGATTCGTATTGAAGATGATGTACTGGTCACTCCAACAGGGTGCGAAGTGCTGACCGAGGCCGTTCCTAAAGATCCAGAGGCCATAGAAGCCTTGATGATGACACGGAGCAAGGCTAAAGAGGGTCGCCATCAGGCATGCTAGGCCATCTCAGATGGATGTCTCTCAGCCTGAACTGAGATCAGCTTGTTTCGGACCGCGTTGATGCCCGCTCTTAGCGGTGGCAAGCGGCTTCTTAGAGGAGAAACCTGTGCAGAATAGGCTTACTTATGATGTGGTGGTGATCGGTGGCGGCTTGGTTGGCGCCAGCTTAGCGCTCGCCCTGCGTCCCTTGAAACTCAAGGTTGCTGTCTTAGAGGCTCAGCCACCAGAGCTGGATGCCGTACCCGATGCAGCCGTTGCGCATCGCTGGCAACCGAGCTTTGATGCGCGCTCTTCCGCTCTGGCTTGGGGGACGCGTCAGCTTTATCAGCGCCTGGGCCTGTGGGAAGCCATCGCCCCCCATGCTTACCCGATTCGCCATATTGAGGTTTCTGAGCGTGGCCGCTTGGGGACAAGTCATCTGACCGCCGCAGAACAGCAGGTCGAGGCTTTGGGCTATGTGGTGCCCAATACTTGGCTGGGCCAGCATTTATGGTGTGCCTTGCAAGCCAGCGAAGTGGATCTTTACACCCCCTGTGAATTGCAGCAACTCCGCTTCCCCAGTGCCGAACAGGCAGAGTTGGAAGCCCAAGGGCCAGAAGGCCGCTTTACGCTGGGCGCCCGCTTGGTGATCCTCGCTGATGGTGGGCGTTCAGGCATCAAGCAACAGCTGGGGATTGTTGATGATGTACATGATTATCAGCAGAGCGCTTTAATTGCTAACCTGCGCCT
>SKOQ01000144.1 GCA_007119985.1 Marinospirillum sp. | reverse complement strand
GGCGCGAGGAGGGCAGCTGGTTACGCTACCGAGTGCCGCTTTTAGCTGGGCCGGTCGCTATCATTCTCCTTTTTGGAAGGATCGTAATGCCTTGCCGGGCCATCGTTTAGCCAGTCGTGGTGATTTGATCCGCTTGCGTCCGAATGATGATCCTGATTTACCCTGGGTTTTGGCCCAGCTGCCTCGATTGGAAGCAGCGCTGATCGCGCATGACACCGCGACGGGGCAGATTACCGCGATGGTAGGTGGATTTGATTTTAATCAAAGCCGTTTTAATCGTGCCCAGCAGGCCGATCGTCAGGCAGGCTCAGTCTTTAAGCCCTTTATTTATCTTGCGGCTTTAGAGCGAGGCTATACCCCTGCGACGATTATCAATGATGCGCCGATCGTTTTTGAAGATGCTCAGTTAGAAGAAGCTTGGCGGCCCCGTAACTCCAGCGGCACCTTCTATGGTCCGACCACGCTGAGAGAAGGATTATTCCGCTCGCGCAATCTGGTGTCGATTCGTGTGCTGGAGTATGTGGGTATTCGCCCTGCTCTTCAGTATTTGTCGCGCTTCGGCTTTGAGACAGAGAACTTTGCGCGCGATCTTTCTCTGGCCCTAGGTAGTGCTGTGGTGACGCCTGAACAGATGAATCAGGCCTATGCTGCCTTAGCTAATGGGGGGTATGCGGTGCATTCGCATCTGATCACTCGGATTGAAGATAGTGATGGCGAGATCCTTTTTCAGCCGATTCAACCGCGTGTGTGCCGTAATTGCAGTGCAGACCAAACCACCTTGCGTCTCAACGGGCGTGATTATCCTGTTGCCGAACGCATCGCAGATGAACGCGCGGTGTTTACGATGCACTCTATTTTACGTGATGTCATCGATGATGGAACGGGACGGCGCGCGCAAGTTTTGGAGCGAAATGATTTGCGTGGGAAAACCGGAACGACCAATGATCTGCGTGATACCTGGTTCTCAGGTTTTAATCGTGATTTGGCCGTGACGGTGTGGGCTGGTTTCGATCAGCCTTCTTCAACCGGTGAGTATGGCGCGAACCTTGCGTTGCCGATGTGGATCAATTTTATGCGTGTGGCGCTCGAGGGCCAGCCAGAGCGAGAAATGGAGCGCCCAGCAGGCTTGGTTACGGTCAGGATTGATCCGGCTACCGGAGAGCGTGCGCGCCCAGGAACAGCTGGCAGCGTGTTTGAGGTCTTTTATCAAGAGCGGGCTCCTGCCCCCTTAGCCAGTGAGCCTGTGCGCCCATCTCAGCCTGGCCATGAAACACCGGCTGAGGCCATCTTCTCTGCACCGGAAGCCTTGTTTTAACTCAAGACTCAACCCCAGCATCTTGCTCTGGGGTTGAGCTTTGTGCTGATGCCAGAGCAGGGATGCCTCACTAAAAGGGCAAGGCAGGTATCAGTCAGCAATAAAAACCAGCAATAAAAAAGAGACCCGAAGGTCTCTTTTTTTACTGCCAGAAGGCCTAGGGCATGAAAACCTAGTTGCCGTAGACGTCCTGAATGGTTTTTAGCGGATAATGCGCTGGGTAGGGTAGGCGTGCTACGCCGCTATCAACAGCAGCCTTAGCAACAGCGCTTGATACCGCACCTAACAGACGTGCATCCATGGGCTTAGGAATAATGTAGTCTGGGCCAAAGCTTAAGGACTCCAGCTCATAGGCATCCAATACTTCCTGAGGAACAGGCTCTTTGGCCAGATCTTTCAGTGCATTGACGGCAGCGACTTTCATCTCTTCATTGATGGCTGAAGCGCGGACATCTAAAGCACCACGGAAGATGAAGGGGAAGCCCAGTACGTTGTTGACCTGGTTTGGATAGTCAGAGCGGCCAGTTGCCATCATTACGTCATCGCGCGTGGCGTGGGCCAGCTCAGGTGAAATTTCTGGATCAGGGTTGGAGCAAGCAAAGACGATGGGGTTGGCGGCCATCTTCTTGAGCTGTTCCGCGCTGAGCAGATCAGGGCCAGACAGACCAACAAAGACATCCGCGCCATCAATCGCATCATCGAGAGTACGCTTGTCGGTGTCATTCGCGAACATGGCTTTGTATTGATTGAGATCATCACGGCCAGAGTGAATGACGCCCTTGCGATCCAGCATATAGATGTTTTCACGCTTCATACCGCAAGCGACCAGCAGCTTCATACAAGCAATGGCAGCCGCACCCGCGCCGAGGCACACAATCTTGGCTTCTTCGATCTTTTTGTTCGCCAGTTCAAGCGCGTTGATCATGCCCGCAGCAGTCACGATCGCCGTACCATGCTGGTCATCGTGGAAGACGGGAATGTTGCACTGCTCGATCAGTGTGCGTTCAATTTCAAAGCACTCAGGTGCCTTGATGTCTTCGAGGTTGATGCCGCCATAGGTGTCAGCAATACGCGCGACGGTATCAATAAAGGCTTGTGGGCTTTCTGCGTTGACTTCAACATCCACCGAGTTAATGCCAGCAAAGCACTTGAACAGTACGCCCTTGCCTTCCATAACTGGCTTTGAAGCCAGTGGGCCAAGATTACCTAAGCCGAGAATTGCGGTGCCATCAGAGATCACAGCGACCAGGTTACCCTTGCCAGTGTACTTATAAGCCAGTTCTGGATCTTTGGCGATTTCACGCACAGGCTCAGCAACACCTGGGCTATAGGCTAGAGCGAGGTCTTTAGCGGTTGCCGTGGGTTTGGTCAGTTCAACGCTGAGTTTACCGGGGATGGGCAGAGCATGATAATCCAACGCAGCTTGTTTCTTATCTTGAGACATGAAGTTATTCACTATATAAAAAGTTTTAAAAAAAGAGAGGTTTGAACCTGCCATCCAGTGGGCTTGTGGCGATGCTGAACAGAGGTTTAACTAAGGTCTAATGAGCATATATAAAAATGCACTGGCCCACAAGCGGCGAAGTGTCGCCAGCAAGAGGCTTCTTTCTTCTCTGTTCTTTTTGGTGGAGTGAAGAATCCCAAGGACAGATAAAGAACCAAAAAAAACCAGAAGCAAAGGCTTCTGGTTTGGATCTCACCGACGAAGGTGGAATTACTTGGTGCTGCGGTTGCCAAAACGCTTAGAGAAGCGCTCAACACGACCACCAGTGGTGGCTTGCTTCTGCTTACCAGTGTAGAAAGGGTGGCAGTTAGAGCAAACGTCCAGCGCGATCGTGCTTTCGCCGAGTGTAGATTGAATTTCAAAAGTGTTGCCGCAAGTGCAGGTGGCTGCAACAGTTTTGTATTCTGGGTGAATGCCTTGTTTCATGTTAAGCCTCGCTAGCGCTGTGCCGCCACTTGATCTGATGTCAAGCACCGCACAGGGTGTCAATGGAATGAAAGGTGGCGTATTCTAGCAGAGCTTATTCTAACTACCAACCTCTAAATGCACTGCTCATGCCCCTGATTCAGGTCGCTTTACCGACACCTTTAAGACGTCTTTTTGATTATTGGCCGGTGGCTGGTCAGCCTTGGCCACAGCCTGGTGTACGTGTGTTGGTGCCCTTTGGCCGCCGTCAGCTTGTCGGTGTGGTGATGGGTTCGACCGACCAGAGCGATATTGAGCCTGCGAAGCTAAAGGCTGCGTTGAGCTATTTAGACACCGCGCCACTTTTTCAGTCAGCGGATCTGCGTTTATTACATTGGGTAGCACGCTATTATCATCATCCCTTGGGTGAGGTAGTCCAGCTCGCCCTGCCTGCTTTGTTACGCCAAGGGCAGGGTGTGCATCCAGCGCAAGATCCACGTTGGCAGCTGACACCCCTCGGTCAGCAGGAAGAGCTGGCGGCTCTAGGGCGTGCCCAGCAGCAAAAAGCCTTGATCGAGCAGCTTCGTGCCGCCTCCCATCCGATGACGCAAAAAGCCTTGCAAGCTGCCGGTTTTTCCACTGCCGTCATCAAAGCACTGGCTGAGAAGGGCTGGATTGCGCCCTTCACCTTACCCAAGACGAGCCTGCCCCAACTGGCCCCAGCACCAGGTCGCAGTGTGCTGGCCGATGTACCGCTGAATCTCACCGCAGAGCAAAAGCAAGTGGTGCAAGCGATCTTGCCCCAGCTACAGCGTTTTCATGTTCATTTGATTCAAGGTGTGACTGGCAGCGGTAAAACCGAGGTCTACCT
>SKOQ01000045.1 GCA_007119985.1 Marinospirillum sp. | reverse complement strand
GATGTCCTCCACGCCTGCCTCCACCGTGCGCCTTGATAAATGGTTATGGGCCGCTCGCTTCTATAAAACCCGTTCACTGGCTAAAACAGCGATCGAAAAGGGGCAGGTGCTCTATCAAGGGCAGCGGCCTAAGGTGAGCCGTGAGGTCGAAGTGGGGGTTCACTTGGTGATCACCCAAGGCTGGGATCAAAAAGAAGTCGAGGTGCTGGGGCTTTCCAGCCAGCGTGGGCCAGCCAGTGTTGCCCAGCAGTTGTATCAAGAAACAGCGGCCAGTCAAACCAAGCGCGCCGCTGTAGCAGAGCAGCGGCGTTTACAAGCCACGGGCTTGAGTGCACCTGAGCAGCGCCCTGATAAAAAATCGCGCCGCCAAATTCATCGCTTTAAGCGCCAGGAAACCTCCTAACGCGGGTCTCATTTTGGCCGCCAATCAAAATCACCTTGCAAGACTACAGCTTAGCTTGCAAGTCAGTTAAAATGGTTTCATCCATCTCTAGGGTTCGCCCTGACATCTTTATTCTCTAACTAAATGTGATCTCCATGACCAGTCCTATCCTGCCTTCTGCCCTGCCAGATCAGGTGCAGCGTTTTTTATTTGATCAAGCCGCGGTGCGCGGTGAACTGGTGCAACTTCATGCTAGCTATCAAGAAGTGCTCAAGCGGCATGACTATCCTCCCGTGATCGAGCGCTATTTGGGTGAAATGCTGGCTGCTGCAGCTTTGTTGACGGCGACGGTGAAGCTAGAAGGCACGCTGACAATGGAAGTGCGCGGCTCAGGCGAGTTGAAGCTGTTAATGGCGGAATGTAATACAGGGGCTCAAGGTGGAGATCAGCTGCGTGCCATTGCGCGTTTTGATGCTGGCTTGCAGGGCGAAACTTGGAACCAGCTGACCGCGGGTGGCCAGCTAGTGATCACGCTGGACCCCAAAGATGGGCAGCGCTATCAGGGTATCGTGGGTTTAGATCAACCCAGCTTAGCGGCCAGTTTAGAAAATTACTTTGCCGCCTCAGAGCAGCTGCCAACGCATTTGTGGTTAGCTTCCAATGGTCAAGCTGCGGGTGGGCTACTACTGCAAAAGCTGCCTGATGATGCGCAGAATCTTGATCCTGATGCTTGGGAGCGCAGCATTCAGCTGGCTTCCACGGTGAAGGAAGAAGAGCTACTGGAGCTAGGACAGTTAGAGCTTTTGCATCGTCTTTATCATGAAGAGCAGCTGCGCGTGTTTGATCCTAAGCCGCTGGCTTTTGGCTGCACCTGCTCGCGTGAGCGTTTGGCGAATGCTTTGATTGCACTCGGTCCACAAGATTTATTGACCCTGCTGGAAGAGCAGTCACCGCTGACGACCCAGTGCCATTTCTGCAATACTGAATATCATTTTACTGCGGCAGATTGGCCTGAGTTGGGGCAGAAACTTCATTGATTTGAGATGGGTCATCATTTTTAATGATGCAGATCAATTTTAGATAAGGGATTATTATGTAGTGGCCGATGAGTGAAAAATGACCAAAGGCGTGATTTTAAGCGGAATATCCGCTGAATCTTTTGATTTACAAGCCTTTTATGTTTGTAATGGTTTTACAAAAGATTTTGGTCACGTTTTTTATCTGAGCGGCCACTTCGCCCACCCTGTTTTTTTTGGCATAATCGCGCTCACTTTTCGGGCGCAGTTCAGTGAAACCGTCCCACAATAACGACGAACTTAAACGAGAACGCTGTGAAAAATCATACCAATCTTAGTAATGCTCAACTGATTGAACTGGCCATCCAACGGGGTGAAGGACATCTCGCTACCAATGGTGCCCTAGTCGTAAATACAGGACAGCGCACTGGGCGTTCTCCTCTGGATCGCTTTATTGTTGATGAGCCTTCCACCTCTGCGCAGATCGAATGGGGGCAGATCAACCGTCCTTTCAGCGCTGAAAAATTTGCGGCCCTGTGGACACGTGTTGAAGCCTACCTGCAAGAGAAAGAGCATTTTGTCTCTGAGCTGCATGTGGGTTCTGATCCTGCTCACTATCTGCCTGTGCGCGTGAATACAGAAACCGCGTGGCACAACCTCTTTGGTCGTACGCTTTTTATTCGTCCTGACGTCTATAATCCCAGCAGTAAAACTGAGTGGACTATCATCAACGCAGCGCATTTTGAGTGTGATCCAACCCGCGATGGCACCAACTCCGATGGCTGTGTGATCATCAACTTTGCTGAGCGTAAAGTGCTGATTGCGGGTATGCGCTATGCCGGTGAGATGAAAAAAGCCATGTTCTCTGTGCAGAACTTCCTGCTGCCAGAAGCCGATGTGCTGCCGATGCACTGCTCTGCCAACGTAGGTGAAGATGGCGAAACCACGCTCTTCTTTGGTCTCTCTGGCACGGGTAAGACCACCCTTTCTGCTGATCCATCTCGCTTCCTGATTGGTGATGACGAGCATGGCTGGGGTGTGGGCACGGTATTTAATATTGAAGGCGGCTGCTATGCCAAGTGTATTGACCTGTCGCAGAAGAATGAGCCCATTATCTGGGATGCGATTCGCTTTGGTGCCGTGCTCGAAAACGTGGTGCTGAATGATCGTCGTGAGCCAAACTATGCGGATGATAGCCTGACGCAAAACTCGCGTGCGGCTTATCCTTTGGAGCATGTGGCCAAGCGTGTGGAAGAAAACCGCGCAGGCGAGCCGAATGCGATCATCTTCCTGACTTGTGATATGAGTGGCGTTCTGCCGCCCGTGGCGATTCTGTCTAAAGAAGCGGCGGCCTATCACTTCTTGTCGGGTTACACCGCGAAGGTGGGCTCCACTGAAATGGGATCAACCTCAGGCTTAGAAGCCACCTTCTCAACCTGCTTTGGCGCTCCTTTCTTCCCACGTCCAGCGCGTGTTTATGCTGACCTGTTGATGAAGCGCATTGAAGCTTTTGGCTCGCGTGTTTATCTGGTCAACACAGGTTGGACAGGTGGTGCCTATGGTCAGGGTGGCAGCCGCTTCAGTATTCCGACCACGCGCGCGATCGTCAATGCGGTACAAAACGGTGCGCTGGCTGAAGTCGAAACACAAAAGCTGGGTGTGCTGAATATGGAAGTACCGGTCAGTGTTCCTGGTGTGGATTCTAGCCTGCTCAACCCACGTGAAACCTGGGCTGATCAAGATGCCTATGATCGTCAGGCGCAAGAGTTGGCTTCGATGTTTATCGAGAACTTCCGTAAGTTCTCTGGTGTGGATGACGCCATTATCAAAGCAGGTCCTGATCTGCAGGCTTAAGCCACGGATTCAATTGATCCGCTGCTTTCTAAAACCGCCGACTTGTTCGGCGGTTTTTTTGTGCGGTTTTTCAATCTCCTATTTGTGTTGGATAAGGCTTTTGCTGTACAAGAAGGCTTTGTAAAGACTTGTACAGATGCTTGACCAATACTTGTACAAATGGCATTGTGCAGGGGCGTTAAACATCCGTTTCGTTGGAATCAATGGGAGTGATTTATGGAAGTTTTATCTTTTGGTGCAGACAATATCGAGAACAGCCTAGCCCAGATGTCAACCAAGCAGCTGGACGACGTGGCTTTTGGTGCGATTCAGTTGGATGCGCAGGGCAAGATCTTGCAGTACAACGCAGCTGAAGGGGACATCACTGGGCGCAATCCGAGTCAGGTGATCGGTAAAAGCTTTTTCCGTGAGGTGGCTCCTTGCACGAACCGTCCTGAATTTAAAGGTCGATTTGATGAGGGGGTGCAATCAGGCAACTTAAATGTCATGTTTGAGTACACCTTTGACTATGAAATGAAACCAACCAAAGTGAAGGTGCACATGAAAAAAGCCCTCGCAGGCGATAGCTACTGGGTTTTTGTTAAGCGCTTGTAGCATGCTTCTGGTGTTTTTTTTCCTAGATGATGGGGCTGTGCAGCGATTTTAGAGTCAAGACAATTTAGGTGATGTGAGCCATGGTTTCGCAAGATGCATCGAACACAAACCTGCTGCTGACGCAGCCCCTCATTGTGGACGTGATTCAGTCTTTGGTGGCGGCTGAACTCAAATCGCTGCGTCCGCAGCAAGCGAGTCAAATATTCGCTGAAGACTGGTCGGCAGAGACTCAGCTTCAGCTCCGGCCGGATACACCACCGGCGCAATGCCTGCATATTGATTCGATAGAACGTATGGCACTCGTCACCGCTGTGGCTGACTTCTTTCAATTGGCCAGCAGTGGGTTAGAAGATTATCTGTTGCGCTGGAATACTTTCGGTCAATGGGCCGAGCTGGTGATGGAAGCCCGCAAGCGTGGCAGTCTAGATCTGCGCTTTCTGACTTCGGGCAGCGGTGGCGAACCCAAGGCTTGTGATCATGGTTGGTCGCAACTGGTCGATGAAATCGCTTTTTTCGCGGTTGAGTTGGAGCGTCGGCTTGGCTCAACGCCCCAGCGTCTTGTGGCGCTGAGCCCTTGTCACCATATCTATGGCTTCTTATTCAGTGTGTTGTTGGCTGCCCACTGGCAGGTGCCTGTGATCAGAGGTCAAGCGGCCTTTTTTGCTGTGCAGGGGCGGCGAGTGCAAGCAGGCGATGTCATCGTCGGCTACCCACTGGTATGGAGGCACTTGGCGCGCAATCAGCAAGCGTTTCCAGCCGGTGTGCTTGGCCTGACTTCAACCTCGCCCTGTGATCCGCTGTTGATCCAGCAGCTGCTCGGGCAGGGTTTGGGGAGCATGATTGAAATCTATGGCTCAAGTGAAACCGCTGGCGTCGGTTGGCGTGATCAGTTCGATCAGCCGTTTCAGCTTTTACCTCGCTGGGAGGCCAGTTCTCAGTCGCATCAGCTCTGGGATGTCCAGCGCCAACAGCAGCAGAGCTTAAGTGATCAGCTCGCTTGGCAGGGCGAGCGCCACTTTTATCCCCAAGGGCGCTTAGATCAGGCAGTGCAGGTGGCTGGTGTCAATGTTTATCCATCTGAGATCGCCCGTCAGCTTGTTGCGCTAACAGGCGTGAAAGAGGCGCAGGTTCGCCTGATGCGACCTGAGGAAGGAGAGCGCTTGAAGGCTTTTGTTGTCCTAGAGCAGCCTGAGCAGCAAGCCGAGGTTCTGAACTCACTACAAGCTTGGTGCGCTGCGCATCTGCGTCACCCTGAGCGCCCCGTGACTTTTTCTTTCGGTCCATCCCTGCCTGTGAATGCCATGGGAAAACTCAGTGATTGGCCGTAAATATGGCTGGCCATGAGCAGGCCGCTGATCTCGTACATGCTTGCCCAACTAATCATCAAGTGAGTGGTTCTATGCCTTCAATCTCCCTGGCTGTTGATCAGCCATTAAGTCCTGCTGAATTAGAGGCCATTGCTCTAGGGGCGCCACTGCAACTCAGCGCGGGCCACTGGCAGGCGATTGCGCGTTGCCGTGATTTTTTGCAGCAGTTGATTCAGGATAAGCGCCGCATCTATGGTGTGACGACAGGCTATGGGCCGCTTGCGAACACCTATGTTGATCCTGACGCTTCAGCAGCCTTGCAGCAGGGCTTGGTTTTTCATCTCAGTAGTGGGACAGGGCCTTTACTCAGCCCCATCCAGACGCGCGCCATTATGGGTGCACGGGTGGCAACTCTGGCCCGCGGCCATTCTGCGATTCGTCCTGAGGCGTTACAGCTGGTGCTGGATTGCTTAGCGCATCAGCTGATTCCGCAGGTCCCCGCCATTGGTACAGTGGGGGCCAGTGGTGATCTGACGCCGCTGGCGCATATCACCTTGGCTTTGATGGGGCAGGGGCAGGTGTGGCTCAACGAGCAGGTGATGCCGGCGCATGAGGCGCTGGCGGCTTGCGGGCTGACTCCCTTGCATCCAGAGGGGAAGGATGCGCTGGCGCTGGTGAATGGCACGGCGGCGATGACGGGGATTGCCGCATTAAATGCGTGCCAAGCCGAGCGCTTACTGGATTTATCCTTGGTACTGACTGGCGCTTATGGTGAAGTCTTAAACGGTCATCTTGAAGCCTTGCAGCCGGGTTTGGCGAACCTGCGCCCACATGCAGGCCAGATCTGGGCCCAGCAGCAGCTATTAAAAATCTGTAGTGATAGTCAGCGATTACAGCCCGTCACTCAGCCGCCGCCTCGCCTGCCTGAAGATCTGCCCAGCGGCAGTGCCCGCCACCAGCAGCCACTGCCGCAAGATGCCTATACTTTTCGTTGTGCGCCACAACATTTGGGCGCAGTGAAAGCCAGTGTCGATTTTCACCAAGAGTGTGTCGCCACCGAGCTGTGGTCAGTCACGGATAATCCGCTCTTTTTGCCCGAGACAGGCGAAGTGCTGCACGGTGGGAACTTCTTTGGACAGCAGATCGCTTTTGCCGCCGATGCACTGAATAATGCGCTGATCACGCTGGCGGTGCATAGTGAACGCCGCCTCGCACGCTTGACTGATGTGACTTTGAATCAGGGCTTGCCTCCCTTCTTACGTGGCAATGAAAATGGCCTGCATAGCGGCATGATGGGCGCGCAGGTCACCGCCACCGCACTGGTCGCTGAAATGCGCACTCAGGCACATCCAGCCAGTATTCAATCTATTCCGACCAATGCCAATAATCAGGATGTGGTGACCTTGGGCACCTTGGCCGCGCGGCGCTGTGCTACTAGTCTCGAACGCTTGAGCGAAGTGCTGGCGATTGAGTCCTTTGCCTTGGCGCAAGCCATTGAGCTGCGAGGCGGCCCAGAAGCGGGTTTTTCGTGCTCAGCACAAGCCCTGCATCGCCGTGTCCGCGCGATCAGCGCGCCCTTAGAAGACGATCGACCCTTAGCACCAGATATTCAGCGCTTGAGTCAGCATTGGCTGCTGCCAGATCAAGGGTTCGTTTAAGGTATCCTTGCGCTTCAGCCCTCGACAAAAGCGCTTTGTCGAGGCACACTAGCGCCCCTTAACTGATTAAATAACCAGTGATGTGAGTTGCCTGTCCTGCGGGCAATTCGCCTCGGTAGGATAAAAGCCCGATGACCCAGTACGATGCCCGCGCGATTGAAGTCCTCACTGGCCTTGATCCAGTGCGTAAACGCCCCGGAATGTATACCGACACCAGCCGCCCGAACCATCTAGCGCAAGAGGTGATTGATAACAGTGTGGACGAAGCCCTCGCTGGTCATGCCAGCGAAATTCGCGTCACGCTGCACGCCGATCACAGCTTGAGCGTACAGGATAACGGGCGTGGGATGCCGACGGATATCCATCCAGAGCAGGGCGTGCCAGGTGTAGAGCTGATCCTGACTCGACTCCATGCCGGCGGGAAGTTCTCCAATCAGAATTATGAGTTTTCGGGTGGTTTGCACGGGGTCGGTGTGTCAGTTGTGAACGCCCTCTCACAGAAGCTAGAAGTGGAAGTGAAGCGCGAAGGCCAGATCAGCAAGATGACCTTTGCTGATGGCGAAAAGGCCAGCGAACTTGAAGTGATTGGCCGCTGCGCCAAAAAAGACACTGGGACATGGCTGCGCTTTTGGATTGATCCTCAGTATTTTGATTCCCCGCGTTATTCCTTGCCGCGCCTCAAGCATCTGCTGCGCGCCAAGGCCGTGCTCTGCCCCGGATTGCGAGTCGTCTTTGTGCAGGAGCAGGAGGCCACTGAAGAAGTCTGGTGCTATGAAGCTGGGCTGACGGACTATCTGCATCAGGCTTGTACCGAATACACCACCTTGCCTGAAGCGGCTTTTGCTGGTGCTTTTAAAGGCGAAAAAGAAGCCGTGGATTGGGCCGTGCTCTGGCTACCCGAGGGTGGTGAGCTGCTGCAAGAAAGCTACGTCAACCTGATTCCCACGCCACAAGGTGGCACCCATGTGAACGGCTTGCGTACCGGACTTTTGGATGCGCTGCGCGATTTTTGTGAATACCGCAACCTGTTGCCGCGTGGCGTCAAGCTCACGGCCGAAGACCTCTGGCAGGATTGTGCTTTTGTGCTGTCACTGAAGATGCAGGACCCACAGTTTGCCGGCCAGACTAAAGAACGCCTGTCATCGCGTCAAAGTGCCACTTTTATCAGTGGCGTGCTGAAAGATGCCTTTTCATTATGGCTCAACCAGCACACGCTCGAAGCCGAAGCCTTAGCCGAATTGGTGTTGAGCCGAGCCAACCGGCGTCTGAAGGCGGCCAAAAAAGTGGTGCGTAAAAAGATCACCCAAGGCCCCGCCTTGCCGGGCAAGCTCGCTGACTGTTCGGGTGCAGAGATTGCCCAGAGTGAGCTGTTTCTGGTTGAAGGTGACTCGGCTGGTGGTTCGGCTAAGCAGGCGCGGGATCGTACCTTTCAAGCCATCATGCCCTTGCGTGGCAAGATTTTAAATACTTGGGAAGTGGATTCGAGCGAGATTCTCGCCTCGCAGGAAGTGCATGATATCGCCGTTGCTCTGGGTATCGATCCAGGCAGCGAGGATCTGAGCGGCCTGCGTTATGGCAAGGTCTGTATTTTGGCCGATGCGGACTCTGATGGCCTGCATATTGCCACCTTGTTGTGTGCGCTCTTTTTGCGCCACTTCCCCGCCTTGGTGGAAGGTGGTCATGTGTACGTGGCCATGCCCCCCTTGTATCGCATTGATTGCGGCAAAGAAGTCTTCTACGCCTTGGACGATCAGGAAAAAGAAGCCGTACTCGATCGCCTCTCGCAGCGCTCAGGCAAGATCAATGTACAGCGTTTTAAAGGCTTGGGTGAGATGAACCCCATCCAGCTACGCGAAACCACCATGGCACCCGATACACGCCGTTTGGTACAGCTGGTACGTGAAGAAGAGGATCAGGCGATGCAGATTCTTGACATGCTCTTAGCAAAAAAGAGAGCGGGTGATCGCAAGCAGTGGCTAGAAACTAAAGGCAATTTGGCGCAAATCCCTGCTTGATCTTTCCAGCCACCTCCTGTGGGTGGCTGAGCGGATCGTCCTAGTCGTGACTGGCGTCTGGGACTTGTGCTGATGTTTTCGAGCGGCTGGGTTGGATATCTCGCGCTTTAATGATCTTGACTGGCAGGGTGCTATGAGCGCGCACTATTCCGCGGCGTCCTGTTGCAACAGGCGCGGTTTCCACTCCGGGTTTAGCCACTTCATCCATATTCGGGTAGCTGCTGCGATCGATCTCATTGCCTTGAATGCAGTCCGCGATGGCATACATATCCGAGCTGGAGATCTTAAACGTATCCAAGCCGCCATACATCTGGAACTCGCGCTTTTTATAAGCACTGAAGGTACGGTTGATGCTTTGTGTCAGTGCTTCCACAAAGATGATGTTGGATTGATTGATCCCGGTACCGATGATGCTGCTTTTGATGGCTTGAATAAACAGCACATCGATCGGCATATTTTCAAAGGTTTTTTGACTGCCTTTGGCGCGAGTGAGCAGAGCATCGATCTGCTCGGTCAGCATTTCGCGCAGGTTGCGGCTGACATATTTGAACATTTCGATCGGGTTCTGCATGGCGATCTCACGGCCTTTGACATTCCGGCTCCATTCGCCACGATAGTTGACTTCGATCTTGCCATAAATGGTGCGGCTGTTGATCAATGTAATGCCATAGCTGTGAATGACGATGTGATCAATATTCAGCGTGCGTTCTTCATCCATCGGCAAGCGAATATCGTTCAATACCAGCACATCTTCATTGTTTTTGAAGGCGTTGCGTAGGCGGGTCGCGGCCTCAGCACAGGTTTCTTCTGAGCGAGGATCGGCGTCAGGCCGGTGGATGTAGTCTTTTAAAATCATCGCTGCTCTCCCTTGATAGCCTCGGATTATAACCAGCGCATCAGGGCAGGTATAGCGGCATTGACACAGCGAAACAAAGTTTATCCGGCAGGGGCTTCACGTTACACTAGCCTCTGATTCAAGATCCATTGAAAGGATGGTTTTTCATGACAGATGTGATTGATCGCCTTGACGATCAGTTCGAACGCCAAAGCTTGAGCCAGTACACCGAAAAAGCCTACCTCGATTACTCGATGTATGTGATTTTAGATCGTGCCTTACCCCATATTGGCGATGGTATGAAGCCAGTGCAAAGACGCATTGTCTATGCGATGAGCGAGCTAGGTTTATCGGCCCAAGCCAAGTATAAAAAATCGGCTCGGACGGTGGGGGATGTACTGGGTAAGTTTCATCCTCATGGCGATTCAGCCTGCTATGAAGCCATGGTGTTGATGGCCCAGCCATTTAGCTATCGTTATCCCTTAGTCGATGGACAGGGCAACTGGGGTAGCCCAGATGATCCTAAATCCTTTGCAGCCATGCGTTACACCGAATCCCGCTTGGCGCGTTTTTCTGAGCTGCTGCTGAAAGAGTTGGGGCAGGGTACGGTGGATTGGGTGGCTAACTTTGATGGCTCGCTGATGGAGCCCAAGGTGCTGCCAGCGCGCTTGCCGCATGTACTGCTCAACGGAGGCAGTGGGATTGCAGTGGGTATGGCGACGGATATTCCGCCGCATAATGTGCACGAGATCGTACAAGCGACTCTTCATCTTCTTTATCATCCTGAGGCCACGACGGATGATCTTCTACGTTTTGTGCAAGGGCCAGATTTCCCCACTGGCGCCCAGATCATCACTCCAGCAGCCGAGATGCGCCAAATGTATCGTACCGGCCGTGGCAGTGTGAAAAGCCGTGCGGTTTACCAGCTTGAAGAAGGCGAGATCGTGATTCAGGCGCTGCCCTATCAAGTCTCGCCCAGTAAGGTGCTGGAACAGATCGCGGCGCAAATGCAGGCCAAAAAACTCCCTTGGTTGGCGGATCTGCGTGATGAGTCTGACCATGAAAACCCCGTGCGTCTGGTTTTGGTGCCGCGCTCGCAGCGTATTGATGTTGAGCCTTTGATGGCGCATTTGTTTGCCACCACAGATCTTGAAAAGAACCATCGCATCAATATGAATGTGATCGGTTTGGATGGTCGTCCTCAGGTCAAACCTCTGCACCAGATGCTGGGTGAGTGGCTGAAGTTTCGTCGCCATACCGTGACGCGGCGTATCGAGCATCGTCTGAATAAAGTCGAAGAGCGCCTGCATCTGCTGGCGGGTTTTTTGCTGGCCTACCTTCAGATCGACGAAGTGATCCGCATCATCCGCGAAGAAGATCATCCACAGCAGGTGTTGATGCGCCAGCTGGGTTTATCTGAGCGCCAAGCTAATGCCGTGCTGGATTTAAAACTGCGCCAATTGGCACGCTTGGAAGAAGAAAAACTGCGTGCCGAGCAAAACCAGCTGGGGCAGGAGCGTGATCAGTTGATCCAATGGCTGGAGCGTCCTGATGCACTGGATGCCTTGATCGGAGATGAGTTGCGTGAAGCGGCCGCCGCTTTTGGAGATGCGCGGCGCTCGACCTTAGTCACTCAAGCGCCTGAAGCCAAGGCACTGAGCGAAATCGAACTGCTGGGCGCGGATCCAGTGACCGTTGTCGTCTCACAAAAAGGCTGGATTCGTGCGGCCAAGGGCCATGATATCGACCCTGAGGGGTTGAGCTATAAAAGTGGCGATGGCTTTTTACTGGCTGCGCGTGGCAAAACCAATCAGCAGCTGGTGTTGATGGATGATCAAGGCCGCAGCTATAGCCTTGCCGCCCATACTCTGCCTTCCGCGCGTGGGCAAGGCGAGCCCTTGACCAGTCGTTTACAACCGCCAGCTGGGGCTGAGTTCCGTGGTTTGTTGATGGGATCAGAGCAGCAGCTGGCGCTGGTGGCCTCAGATGCGGGCTATGGTTTTATCACCTCGCTGGCCGAGATGCAGAGTAAAAACAAAGCCGGTAAGGGTCTACTCACGCTACCGGCAGGGACGGAGGTGTTGGCTCCTGTGCTACTGCCTGAGTTACCTTTAGAACAGCTGAAGGTGGCCCTGGTCTCGAATGAAGGCCGACTGCTGCTCTTCCCCGTCATGGAACTGCCCCAGTTGAGTAAGGGCAAGGGCAATAAGATGCTCGATATCCCAACACGTCGGGCCACCAACCGTGAAGAGTTTGTCAAATCCTTGGTGGTGCTGGCCGCAGATCAGCCGTTGAAGGTCCGTTGTGGTCAGCGGGTGCTGACGCTTAAGCCGACAGATCTAGAGCACTATCTGGGAGAGCGAGGTCGTCGTGGTACAAAGCTGCCGCGCGGTTTCCAGAAGGTGGATGCCTTGTTTGTTGAGGCTGACTAATGCATTGCGCCCAGCCTGTTCTGGTTTTTGATTCTGGTGTCGGGGGCTTGTCGATTATTCAAGCCCTGCGCGAGCGCCTGCCGGATCAGGGATTGGTCTACGCCTGTGATAACGCGGCCTTTCCTTATGGTACCAAGGATTCGCAGTGGCTGACTGAGCGGATACTGGCCGTGATCGCCCCCCTAGTGGAGCAGGTGCAACCGGCTCTGCTGGTGATCGCCTGCAACACGGCCAGCACGCTGGTGCTTGATCAGCTGCGACAGCGTTATCCTTTTCCAGTGGTGGGTGTGGTGCCAGCGATTAAGCCAGCCGCGGCGATGACGCGTACGGGGGTGATCGGCCTCTTGGCGACACAAGGCACAATCGAGCGCCCCTATACGCAGCAGCTGATCGATCAATTCGCTGCTGATTGTGAAGTGATCAAGGTGGGGGCTTCGGCGCTGGTTGAGCTGGCCGAGCAGCAGCTGGCCGGTCAACCCGTTGCAAAGGCTGATCTGCTGGCGGTGCTCTCGCCGCTATTGGCCTATCCGCGCTTGGATACACTGGTGCTGGGCTGTACGCACTTTCCCTTGCTCCAGCCTGAGCTGGATCAGGTGGCGCGGCAGGTCGGGCGTGAATGGCAATGGATCGATTCCGGTGCGGCCATCGCCCGCCGAGTCTTGCATTTGCTGGAGCCTCTGGCGTGCCAGAGTACTGCTGTGCCGCAGTCTGTGATCCCTACCTGGATGACCGCGCCCTTAGCGCCAAACAGTCGTCTGCCTGTTTCGCTCGCACGGCGGGGTTTACAGCCTGATCCTCAGTTAATCAGGCCGCTCGAGGCGGCTCCTCTCTCTCACTCTTTGGTGGCACCTGTGCCGCCTGTTTCTCTGTTTTCTTGCGAAGGATAAAGATGCATGTCTTCTAGTCTTCCTCAGGTGCAGCCTGAGCTTTACGCGTCACTTTTTGCTGCCAAGGCGCAGCGTTTGACGGATTTGCTGGCCCCGTTTCAGGAGACAGCACCGTCGCTTGATCTCTTTCCTTCGCCAGTGAGCCATTACCGCTATCGTACCGAGTTTCGTATTTGGCATGAGGGTGATGATCTTTTCTATGCGATGTTTGAGGTAGGTGAAGATCCTAAAAAGGATCGACGTATCGTCCGCATGGACAGCTACCCGATTGCCAGTGAAGCGATTAATGCGCTGATGCCGCGCCTGCTGGCCGCGATTAAGGATCAGCCTGTGCTGCGCCACCGCTTGTTTCAGGTTGAGTTTTTAAACACCCTGTCTGGTGAGATGCTGGTGACCTTGATCTATCATCGCCAGCTCGATGAGGCTTGGGAGGTCGCGGCCCGAGCGTTACAGCAAGAGTTACAGATCGAGATCATTGGTCGTGCGCGCAAGCAAAAGAAGGTGCTGGTGCGTGACCATGTGATGGAGCGCCTGCATGTGGCCGGTCGTGAGCTGATTTATCAGCAGATCGAAGGCAGTTTTACCCAACCGAATCCAGCGATCTGTCAATCCATGCTGGAGTGGGCCTTGCAAGTTACACAAGGCAGCCAAGAGCGTGATCTGCTTGAACTCTATTGTGGCAATGGCAACTTTACGCTGGCGCTGGCGGGGCAGTTTCGCCGCGTTTTAGGGACAGAGATCAGCCGTACCTCTGTTGGTGCGGCGCAGGTGAATATCGCTGCGAATCAGATAGATAACGTGCTGGTGGCACGGGCATCGGCTGAAGAACTGGCCGCCGCTCTCGCCGATCCTGATTCTTCCTTGGCAGCACGTTTGGCAGTGGCCGATTATGATTTCTCGACCGTGTTGGTGGACCCCCCACGGGCTGGGCTGGATGCAGCGACGCTGGCACAGGTGCAGGGCTATGAGCGCATTGTGTATATCTCGTGCAACCCCCATACGTTGGCTGACAATCTCGCCGAGCTGACCAAGACGCACCGCTTAGAGCGCTGTGCCTTTTTTGACCAGTTCCCTTATACCGATCATATCGAAGCGGGGGTTTATCTCGTTCGGCGTTGAGGTGGCTGAGATCGCTCAGCTGTGGCGTTGAGTTCCGGTAAGGGCCGTGTGGCAGGCCAGAAATAACGCCAGCTCAGCGCAGTGCCAAGCAGCAGCAGTGCAAACCAACCAACAAGCCAAAACTTGCTGCTGGATTGGG
>SKOQ01000065.1 GCA_007119985.1 Marinospirillum sp. | reverse complement strand
GGTCGTGGAACAGGTCTCTTCAACCTGCCACCTACAGCACTGAAGTGTGCAGGTGCGCCGCTGAAAATGACTTTTACGACGCTATCTAAGCTGGAAAGATCAGGTCGTCGTGACAACTATAATGTTGAGTTCATGACGCCTTCTGGTCGTTTATTCGGTGTGGACTTCTACAACGACTTCGTTAAGGCTCGCTACGAAGAGCAGGGCGTGACGCGCAATGACGGTTGGACACTGAAAGGCATTGATGCCGATGCCAAGAAAGCCTACTACTCAGTACGTGATGGTGAAGATCAGGTCAAAGACTATGACTTTATCCATGTTGTACCCCCGATGACGGCACCGGATTCTATTCTGAATAGCCCCTTGGCGATTCCAGACGGGGAGTCCTTCGCGACCTGGATGAAAGTGGATCGTGAAACCTTGCAAAACCCTGACTATGACAATGTCTGGGCGATTGGTGATGTAGGTGGTATGCCGATTAACAAGACTGCGGCCAGCGTAAAAATGCAGGCCAGCGTGCTTGAGCAAAACTTCCTGGCTCACTTGCAGGGTCGTCCGATGCCTGCGCGCCACAATGGTTACACCTCTTGCCCGCTGATTACCGGTATTGGCAAAGCCATGCTGGTTGAGTTCGGCTGGGGTGGTGAGCTGCTGCCTTCTTTCTCCTTTATTGATCCCAAGAAAGAGTCTTGGACTGTTTGGGTAATGAAAGAGCGCATGTTGCGTCCCGCTTACTATGCCATGCTCGAAGGCCGGGTATAAGGAGAAGAATAATGACTTTTATGGGTACAATGACCGTTGTTTGGTATTCAGCCTTACCTTGGCTGTGGTTGATTGCGCTGATGGTGATCCTGTTCTTGGTGCCTCAGGTGATGGCGCGTATGAAAGGCTATCAGTTTAGTGCTAGCTGGGGCATGGGTGCTAAATTCTTGCCGCCAGTAGTATTTATTCTGTCGCTGTTTTTACTACCGATTCACACTCAATCCAGCATTGGCTATGTCAGCACCTGGGTTGATTGGCTGAATCTGATCGGTGCTTCGGTCGGTCTGGGTGTTTATGCCTGGCTGGTGTTCCATCCGATTTGTTTCCTGCGCACGAGCAAAGCCTAAGTAAGTTGCTTATAAGCCCCGCTACGGCGGGGTTTTTTTTAACTATATTTCCATATGCTATAAGAATATTCTATTGAGCTATTTAAATAGGAGCGGGTCTCAGGTAGACTGCTAGAAACGTCCAGGAGGTGTTTATGCAAAAGCCGCAAGTCACTGCATTCTTCGATGAATATACCTTCACCTATTCTTATTTGGTGAAAGATCCTGCTAGTCAGCGCTGTGCCTTGATTGACTCGGTACTCAACTTCGATCCGGCTTCTGGCACCACTACGACCGAAAGCGCTGATGAGTTGATTGCAGCCGTGCGAGACCAGGGTCTTGAGGTTGAGTGGATACTAGAAACCCATGTGCATGCAGATCACTTGTCTGCTGCGCCCTACCTGCAGAAGGAACTGGGCGGCAAGCTGGGTATCGGAGCTGAAATCAAAACCGTACAACAGGTGTTTGGTAAGGTGTTTAACGAAGGCACTGAATTTGCTCGGGACGGCAGCCAGTTTGATCACCTGTTCGAAGACGGAGATCGCTTCAGCATTGGCGAGTTGGAAGGTCGAGTGTTGCATACGCCTGGGCACACACCTGCCTGCCTGACCTATGTGATTGGGGATGCTGGTTTTGTCGGGGATACCCTGTTTATGCCGGACTTTGGTACCGCCCGTTGTGACTTCCCTGGTGGGGATGCGCGCACCCTCTATCAGTCCATCCAGAAAATTTTTGCGCTACCGGATTCAACACGGCTGTTTATGTGCCATGACTATAAGGCACCGGGGCGAGATGAATTTGCTTATGAAACTACGGTGGCTGACGAGAAGGCCCATAATATCCATGTTGGGCTAGGTAAAAGCGAAGAGGATTTTGTGCGTATGCGCACCGAAAGAGATGCCACTCTGGAAATGCCGCGTTTGATCCTGCCTTCGGTACAGGTGAATATGCGTGCGGGTCAGCTGCCCCCGGCAGAAGACAATGGTGTAAGCTATCTCAAACTGCCCCTCAACCAATTTTGATAGGAGATTCCAATGGCCCAATTACCTGAAATGCGTCAGCTAGAAGCTGATTTGCAAGCAACTAGCCAGCTGACCGCTGAACAAATCAAGGCACTAGCCGAGCAGGGTGTGAAGACCCTGATTTTTAATCGCCCTGACCAAGAAGGTGAGGATCAGCCAGCCACTGCAGAGCTTAAGCAAGCCGCTGAGGCAGTAGGCATTCAGTGGTTTCATCAGCCAGTGATTTCGGGTCAGGTGACGGATGAGCAGGGCGTTGAGTTTGGGCAGATTTATGCTAAAGCCCCTAAGCCGGTCGTGGCTTTTTGCCGGACAGGTGCGCGCTGTGGCTGTCTCTGGGCACTCAGCAAAAAGAATGAGGTGGCCGGTGAAGAGCTGGTCAACAGCCTGAAATCCGCTGGCTATGATCTTCCCGACTTTTTTAAGCGCCTGACAGCCTGATCGCGTGAATGCAAGACGCTAACAGCAACAGTAAAACGAAACAACAAGCGCCTCCCTTTCCAGCAGCACTTCAGGGGGGCGCTATGCAGCAGGGCCTTCTAGGACTGCTGGGCCGTGGTCAATACAGCTGGTCTTTGATGCGCCAAGACAGCCTGGCTGCTTTGATCGTCACGCTGCTGCTGATTCCACAAAGTCTTGCTTATGCCCTTTTGGCTGGCTTGCCACTGCAAGCAGGGCTCTATGCCAGTATCTTGCCAGCCATTGCCTATGCCTTAGTTGGCACCAGTGGCGTTTTAGCTGTGGGTCCGGTTGCGATTACCTCCTTACTGACTTACAGCGCTCTTGCCCCGCTTGCCCCTCCGGGCAGCTCTGAATACCTGACACTAGCCATCGCCCTCGCCCTGATGTCTGGGGTGTGCCTGCTGCTGATGGGCTTGCTACGAATGGGGTTCTTAGCCAACTTTTTGAGTCATCCGGTGATGTCTGCTTTTGTGAGCGCAGCCGCTTTGCTGATTTTAGTTAGTCAGTTGCGCGGGCTCACTGGGGTGGCTTTTGAAAGCGGTAACCTCTTTGTCTCCTTGAGTCGCTTTGTGACTCAACTGGGTGAAGCGCATCTGCTAACGCTGCTACTCGGTCTGGGTTTTGTTGCTTTTTTAATGGTGGCGCGTTGGTGGCTGAGCCCTTGGTTGGTGAGGTTGGGTGTTGCTGCTTCTACAGCCGCCTTGTTGGCGCGCATGGCACCTTTAATGCTGTTGGTCCTAGCCACGCTGATGATGACCTTGACTGGGTTGGATCGGCAAGGTGTTCAAATTGTGGGTGAGCTTCCGGTCGGCTTGCCCGAACTCCAGCTGCCTGTGTTAAGTCATGAAACCCTGTGGGCACTTCTACCCATGGCACTGATGATTAGTTTGATTGGCTTTGCTGAGTCAGTCGCCATTGCGCGAACCTTTGCCGCACGGCGGAGACAGCAGGTTAATTCTAATCGTGAATTGCTGGGGCTGGGTTTGGCGAACTTGGCTTCGGGTTTAAGCAGTGCCTTTCCGGTCACTGGGGGGTTGTCGCGGACGGTGGTCAATAAGGATGCCGGTGCGGTGACGCCCATGGCGAGTCTTTTGACAGGGCTCGGCATGATTTTGGTGCTGTTGTTCTTCACGGGTTGGCTCTATTACCTACCTCAAGCCATGTTGTCCGCAGTTATTTTTGTAGCGGTCATGTCATTGGTGGATTGGAAGCAGCTGCCCTATCTTTGGCATTACAGTCGTAGTGATGCCTGGGCATGGCTGGCGACCTTTATCGGTGTTTTGGTGTTGGGTTTAGAGCTGGGTCTCTTCTTGGGTGTGCTGGTGTCCTTGGCTGCTTGGCTAGCCAAGAATAGTCGTCCGCATATGGCTGTGGTGGGTCGGGTTCCGGGCACTGAGCACTATCGCAATGTCAATCGCTACCAGGTCGAAGTTGACCCGCGTTTGCTCTCTCTGCGCATTGATGAAAGCCTGATGTTTGCCAATGCTCAGGAAGTGGAGCAGCGCGTATTGTTCGAGGTCAGCAAAAAGCCTGGACTGCAGCAGGTGATTCTAATGG
>SKOQ01000172.1 GCA_007119985.1 Marinospirillum sp. | reverse complement strand
GCGTATGAGGTTGATCAACTGCTGAAGTTACCGCGCAACACAGCGGTTCTTTTTGGCTTGTGCCTGGGCCACCCAGATCAACAGCCTGATCTGAAGCCTCGCCTTTCCCCTGAAGTGATTATGCATACTAATGCGTATCAGCCTGCCACACCGCAGCAGATCGAAGAATATGATCAGCGGATGGAAGTCTATTATGCGCAGCGTGCAGGTGGACAAAAGCAGGCAAACTGGTCAGCGCAGATGATTGATAAATTGAGCAAAGAATCACGCCCTCATATGCTGGCTTATTTACAACATAAAGGCTTAGCGCGTCGTTAAGTCGGAAGAAGTCTCCAGAGCATGACTGAAAAAAGGGAGGCGTTTTTTAAACGCCGACTCCTTTTCTTATGATCAGAATACATAATAAGGAAGCAAAATGATCAGACGTAATCCGAACGGTGACAGACCGCAAATCCATCCAGATGCCTATGTCGATAATACAGCCATCATCTGCGGTAAGGTCATTATTGAGCAAAATGTCTTTGTGGGTCCTTATGCCGTGATCCGAGCTGATGAGACGAATGAAGAAGGGGATATGGACCCGATCATCATTCGTGCGAATTCAAACATCCAGGATGGTGTGGTGATTCATTCTAAGGCGGGTGGCTTGGTCGAAATTGGAGAATCAACCTCCATTGCGCACCGCTCTATTATTCACGGCCCTTGCAAGATTGGTAGTCGTGTTTTTATTGGGTTTAACAGTGTGGTCTTTAACTGTGAGATCGGTGATGGTTGCGCTGTACGCCACAATGCGGTGGTCGATGGCTGTAATTTGCCGCCAGGATTTTATGTGCCTTCAACAATGCAGCTCGGTCCTGAATCGAATCTGGATGATGTACCGCGTGTGCAGGCTTCTGTCTCTGAGTTTTCTGAATCTGTCGTCTCGGCCAATATTGAATTGGTGAAGGGCTATAAAGCACTCAGCAATGAGTTTTAAGCCTTGATCGATGTGCCTTCGATGATGGGGTGTTGTGAATGCGTCACGCTATTACATCGAAGGCTTCTTGTTTAAAAACGCCCGGGCTCTTGAATCTCCAGCAGCACCTGATAGTCGCGATTGACATTAGGACAGCCATACAAAGAGCCGCAGCGGCGTCCGTTGTCTACACGTAAGACATAGGTGCCTGCCTCAAGCCGGCGCTGAATACGGAAGTTGCGCCCTTCACCACTCATCCTATCACTGGTAATGCGTCGGCCGTCTGCATCAAAAAGTGTTGCTTCTGGATGGACGTTATTGATTCTTGAAAGGGTGCTGCTTTCCAGAGTGATCTGCGCTGGTTGATCCAGTACAAAATAAAATCTTTGCGGCTCATCGTCACCTAGCTGTCCCAAATAGCGCTGCTGGGTCTCTAGGCGAATAAAATCAGCAGGAAAGTCTGCCAACACACTGCTGGTCCAAGCAAAAGCCAAGACACACAGCCAAGGTCTTAGAAGAGTTTTAGCCATAGCAACAATGCCTCAGGGTTGGGTAGCGCTAGAATCATGATCAGATTCAGGATAATGACAGCTATTGAGCCTGACATAAAGCGTCGGTCAAGGAGTTTCATCGCGCTGCCAAAAGAGCGTTTGATTCTGATCCCCTCTATATCGACACTATAAATCTCATCCAGTGCGAGATGCAGTAGAAAACCTCCAAAAAGGGCAATGGATTGCAGCCAAAAGATCAGGCTATCGCCGCTCAATTGCCAGTGCGCAAAGTGGAGCCAAGCTAAGGCCCAGAGTAAACCAACAATCAAGCTATGCGCTAAACCGCGGTGGCGGGTGAACTTTTGGAAGAGTTTGGCAAGGGGATAACGAATGATGAGCCAGATCGCTAAAGCACCAATAAAAGCAGTCCAGCCAGGTTGTGCAGGCCGACTGAACCAAAGGCCTGTGCTTGGCGCTGGGGTCAGCGCAGAGAAGGTCAGCAAGGCCGCAAATAAGGCAAAGAGGTTAAATACCCAGCGGACAGGTTTCGCATTATCCACATCAATATCAGGCAAGAGTGTGCCGAAGACAAAAAAGAGAAAGAGATTGAAGCCGACGTCCCAAGAAATATAGCCTAGAGTCGTCAGGCCTGTTGCCAGACTGGCACCGACCCCGACAGCAACGCCGACATGTGTAGCAAAGTTTGCCATGATTCATCCAGATAGAAAATATCTTATAAAACAGTATTCTATCAACTTTGCTGGATAAAAGAACAGCAATTTATCCTGTGCAAGTTGTCAGTCTCTGCCCAGAGGCGTTTATAATGGCGGCGCAGAGGTGTGGGCTCCTTTAAAAGCCCTTCGTCACGAATCTAAAAATGAATATAAGTGAGCAAGGCATGATTATTAAACCCAAGTACCGTGGATTTATTTGTACGACCACCCATCCCCAGGGGTGTTATCAAAATGTTGTTGAGCAGATCCACACGACTCAGCAGGTTTTTTCTCAGCAGCCCAATCAAGCGCAACCTAAAAAAGTCTTAGTGATAGGCGCCTCAAGTGGTTATGGTTTAGCGGCACGCATCACCGCTGCTTTTGGTTATCAGGCATCGACCCTCGGTGTTTTTTTTGAAAAGCCAGGCACCGAGCGTAAGCCAGGTACCGCGGGCTGGTATAACTCTTGGGCCTTTGAAGAAGAAGCCAAAAAAGCCGGCCTTTATGCCAAATCGATTAATGGCGATGCCTTCTCAGACGAAGTGCGTGCAAAAGCGATTGAAATGATTAAAGCAGACCTAGGTGAAGTTGACTTAGTCATCTACTCCTTGGCCTCTCCTGTACGCAAGCTGCCAGAGACGGGTGAAGTGAAGCGCTCTGCTTTAAAACCCATAGGTGAGGTGTACCGTTCTACCGCTATCGATACCAATAAAGATCAGATTATTGAAGCCGAGGTTGAGCCTGCGACGGAAGAAGAGATTGCCGATACCATTCGTGTGATGGGTGGTGAAGATTGGGAGCTGTGGATACAAGCGCTAGATCAGGCCGGTGTGCTTGCCCAGGGCGCAAAAACAACCGCCTTTAGTTACATCGGGACTGAAATCACTTGGCCGATTTACTGGCATGGCGCTTTGGGTAAGGCCAAAGAAGATCTCGATCGTGCCGCTGCCGCACTCAACCAGCAGCTGTTAGAAAAATACCAAGGTGCCGCGCATGTTGCCGTGCTGAAGTCTGTTGTGACCCAAGCCTCTGCCGCGATTCCAGTCATGCCTCTTTACATTTCTTTGGTCTATAAAGTGATGAAAGACAAGGGCCTGCATGAAGGCACGATTGAGCAACTGAATCGCCTCTTCCTCAGTCAGCTGTATCCTGCTGCAGGTGAGGCTGTCGTTTTGGATGAAGCCAACCGCATCCGCCTAGACGACTGGGAGCTGCGCGATGATGTGCAGGAGGCGTGCAAAGCGCTTTGGGCCCAAGTGAATAATGAGACTCTGTTTGAGCTGACTGACTACGCTAGCTACAAGCACGATTTCTTCAAGCTGTTTGGCTTTGGCCGCGAGGATGTTGACTATGAAGCTGATGTGGCGACGGAAGTGGCTTTTGACGCCGTACAAGTGGGTTAAAAAAGCAGATTGATGATCTATACGCAAAAGGGGCCATAGTGGCCCCTTTTGGTTTGGGTCGGCATCAAGAAGACTGTAGTACTAGTGTGCTTCATCCCAATTCATGCCACTTGCTGCTTCAACAAGAAGTGGAACATCCAGCGTGATGGCGTTTTCCATGGCGTTACGCACCCCTTCAATGAGTGCTTCTACCTGTTCCTCCTGCACCTCAAAAACAAGCTCATCGTGAACCTGCATGATCATGCGTGCATCCAGCTGGCTGGTGGCTAGCCAAGCGCTGACATCAAGCATGGCTTTCTTAATAATATCGGCGGCAGTGCCTTGCATGGGGGCATTGATCGCTGTGCGCTCTGCTGCCTGACGCACCTGAGCTTGGCGTGCCTGAATATCAGGTAGATAGAGGCGGCGTCCGAGTAAGGTCTCAACATAGCCTTGTTCTGCGGCCTGAGCACGGGTCTGTTCCATATAGCGTTTAACACCAGGGTAGCGCTCAAAATACCTTTCGATATAAACCTGAGCTTGTTGGCGTTCGATATGCAGCTGTTTCGCCAGACCAAACGCGCTCATGCCATAGATCAG
>SKOQ01000059.1 GCA_007119985.1 Marinospirillum sp. | reverse complement strand
AGTATTGTTGATTGTTATTATCATTTACAAGCGCGACTCGCTTTGATAGTCTGCCTGTATAGCGATGATTAACTTCAACCAAGAGAGATCTTAGCCATGTTGAAAAAACTCAGTGTACCTTTGGTGCTTATGACAAGCATGTTGTTAGCGCCGGTGGTTTCAGCGGCCACCTTAACGCTCTATTCTGGACGCGGCGAATCTATGGTGCGCCCAATTTTGGAAACTTTTGAGCGGGAAACGGGCATTAGTGTCAATGTCCGCTATGGTGGGACAGCTCAGTTGGCTGTGTTACTGCAGGAAGAAGGGCGCCGCAGCCCAGCGGATGTTTATTGGGGGCAGGATGCGGGTGCTATGGGTGCAGTGAGTAAAGCCGGCTTGTTAGCTGAGCTGCCTGCAGATATTTATAAAGACCTGCCTGGCATTTACAAGAGTGTTCAGGGTAACTGGGTGGCTACCAGTGGTCGTGCGCGCCTGTTTATCTATTCACCAGATCGTACGCAAGCGGACGAGCATCCGCAGAGTGTGTTTGATCTGACGGATGAACGCTTTCGTGGACGCGTAGGCTGGGCACCCACCAATGGTTCGTTTCAATCCTTTATTACCGCGATGCGCGTTCAATATGGCGATGACAAAACCTTGCAGTGGCTAGAGGGAATGAAAGCCAATGGCGCTAAAACCTTCCGCAACAACACCACTCAGCTGGAAGGGATAGCCGATGGCGATATCGACTATGGTTTGGTGAACAACTATTATTTGCCTCGCTTTACCCGCACTGATGCCAACTTCCCTGTCGCACAAGCCTTCTTTGTCGATGGCGATATCGGGAATCTGATGAATGTGGCTGGTGTGGCTGTCGTCAAAGCAAGCCGCAACCAGGAAGCAGCTCAACAACTGGTGCGCTTCTTGATTTCAGCTGAAGCTCAGGAATACTTTGCGCATCAAACCAATGAATACCCTGTGATTGAAGGCATTAGCCAGAATGAGCTGGTTGAGCCTTACGAGCAGGCCCTGCAAGCGAGTCCGCAGATCGATCTGGACCAGTTGGATGATCTGGAAGGGACGCTACGTCTACTGCGTCGTGCAGGCCTGATTTAACCAAAGAGAATACCATGAAGAAAAATGCCTGCGGGCTTTTGGCGGGCGTTCTGCTAACTACACTGGCTGCCCCTGCGATGGGGGCAGCCAGTGAGCAGGTTCGAGCCCAGGAGCAAGCGACTCAAGCGGCGGCTCAATCCATTCAGGTCGAGGTTGAAAAACTCGATCAACAGCGCCGTGAGGACTTTGAACGTTGGCGCCAGGTGCGCCGTGAAACCCTACTGCTGGAAGCCCACAACCGCCGCTTACAGGAGTGGAATCGTAACCTAAGCCAGCAAATTCAACGCCTGGAACGGCAGCTCGCCAGTCTGGATGCCACCCGCGAGCAGCTCGACCCCCTCATGGAAGAGATGGCAGAGCGCTTAGAAGCCTTTATCCATCACGATCTGCCCTTTCAGCAAAAGGAGCGACTGGAGCGCGCTCAAGCCTTACAGGTTCTGCTCACACGCGTGGATGTCAGCCAGGCCGAGAAACTGCGGCAGCTCTTGAATCGCTATCGCCATGAAGTGGCTGAAGGCCGGACTTTGGCCACTAGTCGCGAGTTTATTCAGCTCGAAGCTAATCAAGCCCCTGAGCGCCTACAACTGCTGCGCGTGGGGCGCATTGGCCTCTATTACCTGAGCGAAGATCAGCAGCGCGCGGGGGTATGGAAGGCAGAAACCCAAAGCTGGCAGCCGCTGAACAATCGTCAACGGGCTCAGGTTGCCAAGGGTTTGGAGCTGGCCGATGAACGAGGGCTGCCCGAACTACTCAACCTGCCCTTGTCCGTGCCCCTTCGTCAGGCTGAAGGAGGCCAAGGATGAACGCCACCCTACGTTGTTCTAGCCAATTGAGCCTGCTTGTGCTCTTCTTTTTCATCTTGATGGCGCCCCAGCTGGCTGCGCAAACGCCCGAAGACTATTGGCAATCTCTGCTATTGGATACGCGCGCCGCTGCTTTGGAGCGGCAGCTGGTCGAAGAAGCTCGTTTGCAACTGCAGCAACAAGCAGCAACGACTCAGGCGCAAGCTTTGCACCAGGCCGAGCATGACCTGGCTGCGGCTGAACAAGAACAGCAGCGCCTGAATGCTGAGCAGCAGGCATTAGAAAGCCAGCTCAGTGAGCTGCAAGAAGTATTACAACGCCGCTCGGCCTCCTTGGGAGAGGTGTTTGCGGTTTACACCGAAGAAAAGGGCAACTTCTACGGTCTGCTGGCTGATGCCTTAGTCACTCAGCAGCAGCCAGAGCTGCGCTCGGCTTTTCGTCCTCAATCGGGCGAAGCGGTGCCGGATATCGAGGCTTTAGAAAAGCTATGGCAGGGTTTGCAGCAAGCCTGGATTGCCAGTGCCCAGGCGGTTCGCTTTAGTGGCAGCTGGGTAGACCCCGCGGGTCACCAGCAAGACAGCCAGCTACTCCGCCTCGGGGATCTGCAGTTGATGAATCAGCAGGGTTTGCTGCAGTTCAAAGCAGGGCAGTTGCCTCAACTCTGGTCACGTCAGCCCTCGGGTATCGAGCGGCAAGTCACAAGCTTTTTAGCAGGCGAGCAGGATAGCCTCACCTTTGATCCGGCTCGGGGGTTGACTCTGCGCTTGCTAAGCCACCAACCCAGTGTATTGGAGCGGATTCAACAGGGTGGGCAGGTGGCCTATTTGATTTTGTTCCTCGGAGCACTAGGGCTAGTCATCGCAGGGGTTCAGTCCGTGCGTCTGCTGGCCGAAGGGCGACGGGTGCGCAGACAGCTACTGGAATTAGACAAACCTATTGATAACAATGCACTGGGCCGAGTCCTGCTGGGGTTGCATCGGGAAACCGTCAGTGCCTCGACTCATCCCGAAGGTCTGGAAGCGCGTATGGATGAACTCTTGCTAAGAGAAGCAGCGGCTTTAGAACGCGGGCTTTCCTGGGTCAAACTGCTAGCTGCTATCGCTCCCTTGCTCGGGCTTTTGGGCACAGTGACAGGGATGATCGTGACCTTCCAAGCGATTACGCTGTTTGGTACAGGCGACCCAGGTATGATGGCAGGCGGGATTTCACAAGCGCTGGTCACTACCGTATTGGGGCTGGTCACTGCAGTGCCCCTGCTGTTGGCGCATCTGCTGTTGCAAGGGCGTTCGCGTTATTTGGCGCGCACCCTGGAAGCGGAGACGTCGGGGTGGCTGGCGACTTGTTTAGCTCAGCCTGTGAGCGTTAAGGAATAAAATGAGCTGGTTAGCTGGCTGGTTGCCCTGGTCCTGGTGGCGCGCACTAGACGCTCTGATGACTCAAGGTGGCGTGCTGTTATGGCTGCTGTTTGTGGTCGCCCTGCTGATCCTTTTCTTGGCGCTCCAGCGCTGGCTCACCTGGGGTGATTGGCCGCCACGGCGACAGCCTGCTCCTGGCGAGCGCTCTTCGTTGGTAGTCAAAGCGGAATACCTGCGTGCCCTGAATCGCATGGAGCGGGGGCTGAGTTTATTAAAAGCCCTGGTGGTGATTGCGCCTTTGCTGGGCTTAACCGGAACGGTAACCGGCATGATGCTGGTGTTTGACGGGCTCAGCCTGGGGTCAGCAGCTGATCCACGGCAACTGGCTTCAGGCATCGCCCGCGCCATCCTGCCCACCTTTGCCAGCATGGCGGTGGTGGTGGTGGGTCTTTTCTTTGTGACTCTGTGGCAACGCCAAGTGCGCCGCAGTCTTCAAAAAAGCTTCTAGCCGGAGTCGATGATGCGCCGCTCTCGCCTACTCAGTCAGGATCAAGAGGATTCAGAAATCAATCTGACGCCGATGATCGATGTAGTCTTTATCCTGCTGATCTTTTTTATCGTAACCACCTCCTTTGTGCGCGAAAGTGGCATTGAAGTCGATCCCCCACAGGCAGCAACGGCGCAGCCGCAATCTCAGGCCAGTATTCTGATCGCTATTTCACCTGAAGGAGAGATCTGGGTTGATCGTGAGGCAGTTTCTCTGGCTGCTTTAGGGCCAAGCGTGATGCGCCTGCAAGCCGAAAGGCCTCAAGCGGGTGTGGTGATACAAGCCGATCAGAATGCTCGCTCAGGGCGCTTGGTCGAGGTGATGGATCGCTTGCGCCAAGCGGGTATTCAACAGATGT
>SKOQ01000206.1 GCA_007119985.1 Marinospirillum sp. | reverse complement strand
GCGATTCTGGCCGCGACAGCCGGTTTTGCCTCACTGACTGACTGGCAGCAAGTTTACACTGCCTTCGGCCAAGGCGGCGTGGGTGCCTTTGTTGATGGTGGTGCCTATATCATCCATAACGGCCTTGGCTTGGATATGACCACTGCCGCAACGCTGCTGACAGTCATGGCCGCGCTCTTTGCTGGTACCACCATGGATACAGGTCTGCGCTTGCAGCGCTATATCTTCCAAGAGTGGGGGAGTATTTATCAGCAGGAATGGATGAAAAAACCCTCTTGGGCCACTGGTCTCTCTGTGGCCAGCTGTCTCTTACTGGCTTTTGGCGCTGGCGGTGCCAGTGGTACCGGCGGCCTGATCATCTGGCCTTTATTTGGCACCACCAACCAACTGCTGGCGGGCCTGACGCTACTGGTGATCACCGTGATTCTGGTGCGCCAGAAGCGCCCAGCCATCTATACCCTGTTGCCGCTGGTCTTCCTGCTGGTGATGACCGTGCTGGCACTGCTGACCCAGCTGCGCACCTTCTATGAGCAGGGCAACTACTTCCTGCTAGGACTCGATATCGTGGTGCTCGGCGCGGCATTGCTGGTGATTATGGAGTGTCTGGCAACCTTGAAGCGTCTGCGCCAAGAAACAGCCCAAGCTGCCTCAGGAGATTAAACCTATGACCCGAGAAAATGCCTTACCTTCTCGGGCAGAAAAAATACGGGCTTGGCTCAGTCAGGCCCGTTTTTTTGCCGAAGAAGCCTATTCCTCGCGCTACCGTGGCGCCTTAGCTCGCGCCCGCAGGGATGAGGATGATCTGTTTATGCTGCTGGTGTTCTCAGAGATGATGGGCATACAGAATCCTGCCTCTTATTACACCTTAGAGCTCCAGCCGCTCTTGCTGGAACGCTTTCATGACTGGCATTGCCGCCAAGGGTTGGAGCAATCTCCGCTCGATCACTTCCGCTGCTGCTAACACGCCCATCAACCTAACGCCAGATGCTTGCACCTGGCCTGGAGAACATGCATGTCCTCTCTCTTAAAAGGACGTTTTTTATGGGTCGGTGGCAAAGGCGGCGTTGGCAAAACCACCACCGCTGCCGCCCTAGGCTTACTGGCAGCTCAAAGAGGCCAGCGCTGTCTCGTGGTTTCGACTGATCCTGCACACAGCCTTGGGGATGCCTATGATCAGGCGCTGAGCGATCAGCCTCAAGCAATTCAACCTGGCTTAGAAGCCATCGAGATCGATCCTGATCAAGAGGTAGAAGCGCATCTTGAGCGGGTCGTCGCCCAAATGCAGCATTTTGCTGCACCCGCCATGCTCAAGGAGCTAAAACGACAAATGCAGCTCACACGCCTTTCACCAGGCACGCAAGAAGCTGCGCTGCTCGAACGCATTGCCAAGATCATGACCAGCACAGCCGATCAGTATGATTTGGTGATTTTTGATACGGCACCGACAGGCCACACCCTGCGCCTACTGGCCCTGCCAGAAGCGATGGCCGCGTGGACAGACGGCCTACTGGCCCATAATAAAAAATCATCGGAACTGGGTAAGGTACTTGAGCATCTGACCCCGCGCAGCGGACAAAACCTCACCAGCCCACTCGATGACGGCGAATCACTCAGCCATTTAGAAGAAAAGACGCAGCAGGTAGCGCAGGTGCTATTGGAAAGACGCCGCTTGTTTTATCAGGCGCGGCGTAGCATTCAAGATCCAGAGCTGAATGCCTTTTTGTTTGTCATGACGCCAGAAAAGCTCCCCTTGCTGGAGACGCGCCGTGCGATCACTTCATTGCAAGAGGCGCAGATTCCTGTCGCAGCCGTATTGGTCAATCGCGTGTTACCTGCAGCAGCCGATGGACAGTTTTTGCAAGCTCGACGCGCACAAGAGGCCTTGTATCTGGCTGAAATCGATCAGCAGTTTGCCGCCCTGCCTCGCCCACGACTGCCCTTGATGGAAACCGATATACAAGGGGTAGCTCAACTGGACCAGCTCGCACAGCAACTCGCTGCAGCGGGCTTCTGAGCCTCTCAGCCCACCAGTGATGCCGCTCAGCTGCCTCGTTCACTGGTGGGTCTAAAAAGCGGACAAGAGAGATTAGTTAATCAGCGTCACCGGACAGCCTGCACGATGGATCAGCTTTTGACTGACACTGCCGATAAAGATTTCTTTCAGCGTCGATTTACCCTGACGCCCCATCACGACCCAAGGCGATGCTTGCTGAGCTAGATAATCTAGCAGCTGGGTCGCCGGATCGCCTTTCAAAGTAACTTCAACGACCGCAAGACCACTGATATCTTCAAGACGCGCCTCTGCCTGTCTAAAGACCGCTGTGGCTTTTTCTTCTTGGATCTGAGCGAGCATGTCTGGATCGATAAAATCAGCGCTCTTGCCAGTTTGACCCAGCGCATTCAACCCAAAAGAATCAACCGCCTCATGGGAAAAGACATACACGAGCTGAAGCTCAACACCAAACTGCTGCGCCAGCACACCTGCCGCCTCAACCGCACGTAAAGCCCCTTCTGACCCATCAATTGGTAGTACAACTGCACTTGGATGCTGACTCATTGCCTTCTCTCCTTTTTATTCTTGATGAAGGAAACCGCTTTTATCAAGCTGGCTCACCTCCCTCAGTTTAACAAGATCAACCCGATAAAAAAGCCCCATTAAAAAACCCAGCCGAAGCTGGGTTTAAAAGTGCATCTGAGGCTACTCGGCCTGAAAGCTCAGCATCCGCTTAAGAGGGATCAGTGCCTGCTCAATCAATTGCGGCGAAACATGAATCTCTTCAGCCTCACTACTTAAGGTCGCCGCTAAGCGCTCAAGGCTGTTCATCGCCATCCAAGGGCAATGCGCACAACTACGGCAAGTCGCGCCCTGGCCGGCTGTTGGGGCTTCTAAAAAGCGCTTGGTTGGATTCTGCTGCTGCATCTTGTAGAAGATGCCGCGATCTGTCGCAACGATAAAAACCTCGTTAGGCAGCGTCGATGCTGCTTTAAGAAGCTGACTTGTTGAGCCAACAACGTCCGCCACTTCGACCACACTCTGCGGCGACTCTGGATGCACCAACACGGCGGCAGTTGGATGGATTTTTTTCAAATCCACTATGCCCTTGGCTTTGAATTCTTCATGGACGATACAAGCGCCATCCCAAAGAATCATATCGGCTCCCGTAGAGCGCTGAATATACTGCCCCAAATGTTGATCCGGTGCCCAGATGATCTTCTTGCCCTGCTCACGCAGATGGGAGACCACCTTCAATGCGATGCTCGAAGTTACCACCCAGTCGGCCTTCGCCTTCACTGCGGCCGATGTATTGGCATACACCACGATTTCTCGATCGGGGTGCTCAGCACAAAAGGCGGCAAACTCCTCGGCATCACAGCCAATATCTAAGGAACAGGTGGCTTCCAAAGTGGGCATCAACACCTTTTTTTCTGGCGAGAGGATCTTGGCAGTTTCACCCATAAAGCGCACCCCAGCGACAATCAAGGTTTGCGCTGAATGCTGGGCACCAAAGCGGGCCATCTCCAATGAGTCGCCAATAAAGCCACCCGTCTGTTCAGCCAGCGTTTGGATCACCGCGGGGGTGTAGTAGTGCGCGATCAAAACCGCATTGCGCGCTTGCAGATCTTTTTTAATCTGCTCGATCCAAAACTGCTGCTGGTCGGGGGAAAGTTCTGGCTCAGGCTGGGCCTTAGCAAGATGCTCGCGTACAAGGAGCTGATCATAAACACTAGTCATGGTCGATGAGCTTACTTTTGCAGTGATCGGGAAAGAAAGGGATCATAGCATAAAGTCGAGATCGGCCGTGCTGAATGATCAAAAAAGCGGCATTGAGACATAAAAAAAACCGCCCATTAAGGACGGTTCTTTTAGAATTCTGGTGGGTCGTGAAGGATTCGAACCTTCGACCAATTGGTTAAAAGCCAACTGCTCTACCACTGAGCTAACGACCCTAATCAGGTTTTTTTGCGCGCTTGGTGGGTCGTGAAGGATTCGAACCTTCGACCAATTGGTTAAAAGCCAACTGCTCTACCACTGAGCTAACGACCCCTTAGCGCGGCGCATATAATAGCCTTTTTTTGCCTTCTTGCAACCCCCTTGGCATAAAAAAAACCAAAAAAACCTTTTTATTGCTGATACATCACAAGAATTTAACGCTGACGCCGACCGATAGCATGCACCGGCTTGCGGGCACTAGAGCGGTTTTTTTGCGCGGATCGCGAAGTTTGCAGATCGGCCACAGTTTTGTTTTCCAACCCGGCAAGGCGCGATAAATCATCCACTTCAGCTTGAGTGAGTTCGATCCATTCGCCCATTTTAGTGCGCTTATCCAAGCAGATCGAACCATAACGGACACGCTTCAAGCGACTCACCGTCACGCCCTGAGACTCCCACAAACGGCGCACTTCACGATTTCGACCTTCTTTAATGACCACATGATACCAGGTGTTGATGCCTTCACCGCCGACCAGCTGAATATCACTGAAGGTCGCCAATCCATCCTCAAGCATCACACCTTCTTGCATGGCTTTAAGCATCTCTTCGGTGACTTCACCCATCACACGCACGGCGTATTCACGTTCGACCTGATGCGAAGGGTGCATCAATCGATTGGCCAGCTCACCATCGTTGGTCAATAACAACAAACCACTGGTGTTGATATCTAAGCGACCAATTGCGATCCAGCGCTCGCCACGCAAGCGCGGGAGGTGATCGAAGACGGTACGGCGACCCTCTGGGTCTTTACGCGTGACCAGCTCGCCTTCTGGCTTGCTATACATAATCACACGACGCGGCAGATCCTCTTCGGCCTTCAGGGGAACGGGACGGCCTTTGAACGTCACTTGATCACGCGATGTAATGCGATCTCCGAGCTGAGCGACACGGCCATTCACTGTCACAAGGCCAGCATCGATATAGCCTTCCATTTCACGGCGCGAGCCAAGGCCCGAGCGCGCCAGAACCTTTTGCAGTTTTTCACTATCACTCGTGGTTGAAGAAGGGCTCTGCGGCGCCGAAGGCGAAGAAGAGCGTGGATGCTGCACTGGTGTTTTTTTCGTCATAGGTGTTCACACACGGTTAGGGATCAATAAAATCTTCAACCTGAGGTTGAGGAATCAGACAAACGGGCCGCTAAATCAGCAAAGGTCAGCTCAGTGCTGCTCTTTGCTGCAACGGTTTCAGATGCTTCAGTGACGGCGTCGGCAGGTTCCACACCTTCCACTGGCGCTGCGGCATCGGGTTCTTCTTCAAGCAGCAAAGGACTCACAGGAGGGAGATCGAGTTCGTCTTGCCATTGTTCGGTTTCGAGTTCAGCCAGAGCACGAAGTTCATCCAGCTCAGGCAGCTCCGTTAAACTGCTTAAATTAAAGTAGTCGAGAAAGTGACGTGTTGTCGCATATAAAGCAGGGCGACCCGGCACTTCTCTGTGACCGATCACGCGTATCCAGTCACGCTCTTCAAGGGTACGAATAATTTGCGAGCTCACACTCACACCGCGCACTTCTTCGATTTCACCACGCGTGACTGGCTGGCGATAGGCAATCAAGGCCAGGGTTTCAAGCAATGCACGCGAGTAGCGCGGGGGTTTGCTCTCCCACAGACGGCTGACCCAAGGAGCGTAGTCGGCTTTAATTTGATAACGATAGCCACCCGCGACTTCTTTTAATTCTTGACTGCTCCCTTTTGCCGCTTGCTGCAAGGTCTCAAGAGCCTGCTTGATGTCGCGACGCTCTGGACGCTCTTCTGGATCAAACAACGCTTGCAGTTGATCTAGGTTCAAGGGGCCGCGCGCTGCCAGCAAAACGGCTTCAATAATGCGCTCTAACCCAAGATCCATCACTCTGGCCGCATCATCGGGTTGGCGCGGAGAAGGGTGCTCATTCATTGCAGGTTCTCCTCAGCAAGCACAAGATGCCTCGCCTCTTTTTTGAGACGGGCATGGATGGGGGCGAAGCTCTCCACCTGCACCAGCTCAACCAGCTGCTCTTTGATCAATTCTAATAGCGCCATAAAGGCAACCACCAAGCCAGCACGACCTTCTTCAGGATCAAAAAAAGCGACGATTTCAAGATAGCCTTCAGCTGTCTCTAAACGCTCCAGAATCAAGCTCATACGCGCCCGGGTCGAAAGCGGCTCGCGGCTAATCTGATGATGGGCTTGCAAAGCCGAGCTCTTGAGCAGCTGCCCAAACACCAATAGTAGCTCACGCAGATCAACATCAGGGTGCACAGTCCGCTGCGCCAAATCAGGGCGCTCCGGCTGGACAGGAAAAAGATCTCTTTCGTGTCGTGGTAATTGATCCAACCGCTCAGCGGCCGTTTTATAGCGCTCATACTCTAACAAGCGGCGGATCAGCTCGGCGCGCGGATCTTCTTCTGCTTCATCCTCTTCTGCCTCATGGTGGCGCGGCAAGAGGCTACGAGATTTGATCTCAGCCAAGAGGGCCGCCATCACCAGGTACTCACCAGCCAACTCCAGCTGTAGCACCTGCATCAGGTCTAAATAATGCATGTACTGGCGCGTAATTTCGGCCACATTGATGGTCAGAATATCGAGATTGTGCTTACGAATTAGATAGAGCAATAAATCCAACGGCCCTTCAAAGGCCTCCAGAAAAACCCGCATCGCTTCAGGCGGAATAAACAGGTCTTCAGGCAGCTGCAAGTAAGGCTCACCCGCTACCTTGGAGTGCAGATGAGGCTCGAGCTCCGCCTCTGGCGCTGATTCAATGACAGGCTCATTCATGGGCAGCAGGCACTTTTACGCCGTCGACACTAGGACTGAAACGGGCGCAGATCACCTCGGCCTTCACGCGTTATCTCTGGCACACCAGTACATAAATTCACCACCGTGGTGGGTTCGGTCGGACAAGCACCACCATCGATAATGCCATCCACCAGCTTAGCCAGCTGCTCACGGATCTCTTCAGCATCATGCAAAGGCTGGGTGTCGCCGGGCATGATTAAGGTCACACTCATCATCGCACTGCCCAGCTCCGCGACCAGCGCGCGGGTAATCTCGTGATCAGGCACGCGCAGCCCGATGGTGCGCCGCTTAGGATGCAACAAAAGACGTGGCACTTCACTGGTTGCATTCAAAATAAAAGTATAGGGGCCAGGGGTGGTGTTCTTCAGCATACGAAACACCTGATTATCCACCTTAGCGTAAACAGAAAGCTCAGAAAGATCCGCACAGATCAAGGTGAAATTGTGCTTATCATCTAGCTCCCGAATGCGCTTAATGCGCTCGATGGCTTTCTTTTCGCCCACACAGCAGCCCAGCGCATAGGCAGAATCCGTGGGGTAGGCCAGCACACCGCCAGCACGCAGAATATCGACCGCCTGCTGAATCAGGCGCTTCTGGGGATTATCCGGATGGATCTCAAAAAATTGGCTCATGATTCACCTTGACTCAAGCATTGAATAAACAAGAAGTGGCCTGGCTGAGCGGCTGGCAGGCCTCAGGTAACGTGGCATACATCCCTGGTGCTGGACAGGCAGGGCCCGGCCCATGAAAATCACTGCCCCAGGTACAGATCAAACCGAGTGCGTTGGCTGTTTTCAGCAGGCTGGCTGTTTGCTGACTATCTTGACGCCCGCTCACCAGCTCCAACGCCTGCCCTCCCGCTTGGGAAAAGGCATGGATCAAACGCTGCCGCTTACTGCGTGTGAGCTTATAGCGCAGCGGATGCGCCAAACTGACCAACGCCCCCGCTGCTTTTAGACGCTGCACACTTTCATCCAGCTCGACCCAGGCATTTTTCACATCGGCTATTTTACCTGCACCCAGCCAACGGCGAAATGCTTGGCCCATATTCTTGCTGTAGCCTTGCTCGACAAGGCAGGCGGCAAAATGCGGGCGACCTGGAACATGGCCAGCAGAATAGGACAAAACCTGATCCAAGGTGATCGGCATCTCCGCCTTATTCAAGCGCTCAATAATTCGCTCTGCTCGAGCCCAGCGCGCTTGATTCTGGCTGGTTTCGATTTCGAGCGCACTGGACGTCAAGCCTTGCGGCCAAAGCGCCACTAGATGGATGGTCACACCCGACCAGAGACAAGAAAACTCCATGCCTGGAATCAAATGCATACCCAGCTGCTGGGCTTGCTGCTGGGCTTCATCTACGCCAGCAAAGGTGTCATGATCAGTCAGTGCGACTTCTTTTAAACCACGTTCAGCAGCCAGCTGTATCACTTCACTCGGACTCAGCTGACCATCCGAAGCGGTGGAATGAAAGTGATAATCACACTGGGAGTTCAAAAGGGGCATATAATGATGTCAAATAAGGAAGAATAGCCTCTAGATTAACATTTTTACTTGGAGATCGCCTGATGTTTTATGCTCTGATCTGTACCGACCGCCCTGACAGTCTTGAAGCGCGCTTAGCTGCCCGCCCAGACCATTTGGCTCGCCTCGAAGCCTTACAAGATCAAGGTCGTCTTTTACTGGCCGGCCCGCACCCTGCCATCGACAGCGATAACCCAGGCTCCGCAGGTTTCACCGGTAGCCTTGTTGTTGCCGAATTTGAAAACCTCGAAGCGGCGCAGGCTTGGGCCGCAGCTGATCCCTATATGCTGGCTGGCGTCTATGACTCAGTTGACGTCAAACCCTTTAAAAAGGTTTTCCCACAATAGTTTTCTTGGAGTCCCGCAGATGAGCTCACCCACAGCACCCAGCTGCTTAAGGCCAGAACACCTCACTGCGCCTTCATTGCAATGGCAAAATGCGACCCCTGTCTCACGCCGCTTTGATGATGTGTACTTTACACGCGATCAAGGTCTTGAAGAGGCAGAGCATGTCTTTTTAACGCACAATCACCTACCTGAGCGCTGGCTCAACTGGTCGGAACGGCGCGCTTTTGTGGTGGGTGAAACCGGCTTTGGTACTGGACTCAACTTTCTGCTTGCACAGCAAAAGTTCTTGGCGAGCGCCCCAGCAACAGCCCGTTTGCACTGGGTCAGCACCGAGCTTTTACCACTGACGCCAGCGGATCTAGAACAGGCTCATAGCCACTGGCCTCAACTTTGCGAAGAGGCCAAAAGACTGCGTGATGCCTACCCGCTACCGATCAGCGGTTTTCACCGCTTACAGGTTCACCCCCGCATTACCCTTGATCTACTCCTCGGCGATGCCGCCACCAACCTGCAACAACTTCACGCACGCGTGGACGCTTGGTGTTTAGATGGTTTCGCGCCAAGCAAAAATCCAGCAATGTGGACAGCCGATCTTTTCGCCGCCCTCGCACGCGCCAGCCATGCGCAGACCACCTTTGCGACCTTCACCAGTGCAGGGCTGGTCAAGCGTGGATTGATCGATGCAGGGTTCAGTATTCAGAAGGTTCCCGGATTCGGGCGCAAAAGAGAAATGCTCTGCGGCCAGTATCAGGGGGAAGTCCACCCCCTGACCTCACAAGCGGCTTTCAGCCTGCCTGCACCTCAGTCAGCGCAAAAGATTGCAGTGATCGGTGCGGGTTTAGCTGGCCTCAGCACGGCCTTTGCACTCACTAAAAAAGGCTGCCAAGTGGACATCTATGAGGCAGAAGAAGTCGCCTCAGGTGGCTCAGGCAACCACCAAGGTGTGCTTTATATTAAATTGGCCGCCAGTAACACTCCCGCCAGTCGCTTTTATTTGACTGGCTTAGAGTTCTCACGGCGCTGGCTAGAAAAGCGAGACCCCACCCAAAGCCTGTGGCGGCAATGTGGCGTCCTACAACTGGCGCATTCAGCAGAAGAAGCCCAGCGCCAGGCCCGCTTTTTGGAGGCTTTTCATCTGCCGACAGAGCTAGTGCGTCCAGTTGATGCCCGTGAGGCCAGCGATCTGGCTGAAACCCGCATTGAACATACCGGCCTGTTTTACCCTCGCGCTGGCTGGGTCCGACCGCAAGCCTTGTGTAAGCAGCTCGCCAAGTTAGATCATCAGATGCGCGTCTTCACCCAGCACCCTATTGAGCAGCTTGAGTATGACCCGATTAACCAAGGCTGGCAGGTGACCAGCGGCACAAAGGCCAGCTTCTATGATCAGGTGGTGCTGGCCTCAGGTCATGCCATGACTCAGTTAGAGCAAACCGCCTGGCTGCCCATCAAACCCATTCGCGGCCAAGTGACACTCTTGCCGACAGAAGGCCATCCACTGAGCAGCCCCAATACAGTGGTCTGCGGCACGGGCTACATCACGCCACCACTGGATGATCTGCTGAGCTTTGGTGCTACTTTTGATCTACACCAACTCGATTGCGACTTGCGCGAGGAGGACCATCTTGCCAATCTCACCATGCTCGATGCGACTCTGCCTGATCTGCTGGATATGAGTGATATGGATGTTGGCCAGCTGCGTGGTCGTGCAGGCTTACGCTGTAGTACGCCAGACTATCTTCCTCTTGTCGGTCCAGCCCCCCAAGAACAGCCATGGCAACAGGCTGATCCTTTGGGAAGCGGCTTAACTGAACCCCACCACTACCCAGGGTTATGGATCAACACCGGGCATGGTTCTCGCGGCCTAGCCAGCATTCCCCTGTCTGCAGAGCTCCTAGCCAGCCAAATGCTCGGTGATCCGCTGCCGATCGATACCAGCCTACTTGAACACCTCAACCCCGCACGCTTTATTCTGCGCGCTCTGAAACGCCGCCAGAAAACAGCAAGCACATCGCCAGACTAACAACAGCCCGCCCCACCGCAAATAAAAAAAGAGCAGCTTCGCAGCTGCTCTTTTGGTCTTCTTGATCTTCAGTGGATCAATCAGTTCTTGCTGGCGCGCTTACGCTCGTTTTCAGTCAAGAAACGCTTACGCATACGGATAAAGTTCGGCGTCACTTCGACCAGTTCATCATCATCGATAAACTCAAGCGCCTGCTCCAAGCTAAACTTCACCGGTGGCGTCAACTGAATGGTTTCATCGTTGCCTGAGGCACGCATGTTATCCAGTTTCTTGGCTTTAGTGGGATTCACGACCATGTCGTTATCACGCGAGTTAATACCCACGATCATCCCTTCATAAACCTCAACACCTGGACCCACAAACAAACGACCACGATCCTGTAAGGTGGTTAAGGCATAAGCCAAGACCTTGCCGGCACACATCGAGACCAACACACCATTGACACGGTGGTCGACTGAACCTTCTGCCAACGGACCATAGTGATCAAAGATACTGGTCAGAATACCTGTACCTGAAGTCAGCGTCATAAACTGGTTACGGAAGCCGATCAAACCCCGTGAAGGGATGATAAAGTCCAGACGAATACGCCCCTTGCCATCCGGATTCATGTTGGTCAAGCGAGCTTTACGCTTGCCCAGCTCTTCCATGATCGAACCTTGATTTTGCTCTTCGATATCAACAATGAGCTCTTCATAGGGCTCTTGCTTGACGCCATCAATTTCACGAATGATGACCTCAGGACGCGACACACCCAACTCAAAACCTTCACGACGCATGGTTTCGATCAAAACAGAAAGGTGCAGCTCGCCACGACCAGAAACACGGAAACGATCAGGGCTGTCGGTTTCTTCAACGCGCAGTGCAACGTTGTGAACCAGCTCTTTCTCTAGGCGCTCTTTAATATTACGACTGGTCACGAACTTGCCATCTTTACCAGCAAAAGGCGAGTTATTGACCTGGAAGGTCATGGTCACTGTTGGCTCATCAACGCTCAGTGCAGGCATGGCTTCAGGTGTTGCTGGATCGCACAGGGTATCGGAGATATACAGGGGATCAACACCCGTGATACACACGATATCACCGGCTTCAGCACCTTCTGGTGACTCATTGCGCTGCAAGCCGTGATAGGTCATCACCTGACCAATTTTGGCTTTACGCTGCTTACCTTCACGATCGATCACGATCACCTGCTGGTTTGGCAGAGCGCGACCACGCGTGATGCGGCCGACACCAATAACGCCAACATAGCTAGAGTAATCCAACGCAGAGATCTGCATCTGGAACGCCCCTTCAGGATCCACCGCAGGAGGGGGGACCAGATCCACAATCGCTTGGAAGAGCGGCGTCATATCTTCTGCCATATTTTCTGGGTCGTCCCCAGCAATACCATTCAATGCAGAAGCGTAGATGATGGGGAAGTCCAACTGTTCTTCAGTGGCATCTAGGTTGGCGAACAGATCAAAGACTTGATCCACAACCCAATCAGGACGTGCACCAGGACGGTCAATCTTGTTAATAACCACGATCGGCTTCAGGCCACGCGCAAAGGCTTTTTGCGTCACAAAACGCGTTTGTGGCATCGGGCCATCCATCGCATCCACAATCAGCAGCACTGAATCGACCATCGACAGTACTCGCTCCACCTCACCACCGAAGTCGGCGTGCCCAGGGGTGTCGATGATGTTGATACGGTAGTCATTCCAGCTGATGGCGGTATTCTTCGCCAAAATAGTAATGCCGCGCTCTTTTTCTTGATCGTTGGAATCCATGACGCGCTCATTTTCAGCTTCACGGCGATCCAAGGTACCTGATTGCTTCAGGAGTTTATCAACCAGAGTCGTCTTTCCATGGTCAACGTGAGCGATAATGGCAATATTACGAAGTTTTTCTATCACAAGCAGCTCCCCGGCTTAGCCGGAAGTAGTCGAAAAGGAGGCCTGCCCGATATGAACGCGCCCGGCCAACCTAAAAAAAAGGGCGAAACAGTATAACGCTTCAAGCATGACAGGAATAGTTTTTTAACCCATCGCTGGATTTTTTTGGCAAGAAGCCATAAAAGCCCTATATTGGTGCAACAAGAAGAGAAAAGCCTTAAAAAGGTGCGCCGCACAGGGGCAAAAAAAGGCTTTTGCTTCATCTTGAAGCTCAGCGCCTGCAAAGCGGCCTGATTTGAGGCGCTTTCACGCGCAAAAGAGGGGCAAAAAAGAGCAGCCTGCCATTTTGGCACAGAGCTTGCTTAATCTTGTCTAACAACGCAAGCTGCTTCCGTATCCCCATAACAGGGCACGCTATAACAGAACTTGTGTTTCTATCACTTGTTTTACCCAACGCCAAACGATGGAGGCGATTATGTCTGAGAAGAGTCTTTCTATTATTAAAGAGCACGACGTCAAGTGGATTGATCTGCGTTTCACCGACGCACGCGGTAAGGAGCAGCATGTCACCATTCCTGCCTCTTCTGTTGACGAAGAGTTTTTCGAAAGCGGCCAGATGTTCGATGGTTCATCTGTTGGCGGCTGGAAGGGCATTAACGAATCAGACATGATCATGCGCCCAGATGACTCTTCTGCTGTGCTGGATCCTTTTACCGATGAAGCCACCCTGATTCTGCAGTGCGACATCATTGAACCAGCCACCATGCAAGGCTATGAGCGCGATCCTCGCTCTTTGGCTAAGCGCGCTGAAGAATATCTCAAATCGACCGGCATTGCAGATACCGCCTTCTTTGGTCCAGAGCCTGAATTCTTTATCTTCGATGATGTGAAATGGAAGCAAGACATCTCTGGTGCCTCTTACCATATCAACTCCGAAGAAGCAGCTTGGTCTTCTGATGCCACCATCGAAGGCGGCAACATGGGCCACCGCCCACGCGTGAAAGGCGGCTACTTCCCCGTACCACCTGTTGACTCCTCACACGAAATCCGCGGCGCCATGTGTAATGCCATGACCGCAATGGGCTTGAAAATCGAGGTGCATCACCACGAAGTCGCGACTGCTAACCAGTGTGAGATCGGTGTCGCCTTTAACACCTTGGTCAAAAAAGCTGACGAAGTGCAGCGCTTGAAATACTGCGTCCACAATGTCGCGCACGCCTTTGGTAAAACCGCTACCTTTATGCCCAAGCCTCTGGTTGGCGATAACGGCTCAGGTATGCACGTTCACCAGTCACTGTCTAAAGATGGCGTCAACCTTTTCTCTGGTGACAGCTACGGCGGCCTGTCGGAAATGGCCCTCTACTATATTGGCGGTATCATCAAGCACGCTAAGGCGCTGAATGCGATCACCAACCCGCTGACCAACTCTTACAAGCGTCTGGTTCCTGGCTTTGAAGCCCCTGTAATGCTGGCCTACTCAGCGAAAAACCGTTCGGCTTCAATCCGTATTCCTTACGTCAGCAGCCCGAAAGCACGCCGTATCGAAACGCGCTTCCCTGATCCAGGTGCCAACCCCTACCTGTGCTTTGCTGCACTACTGATGGCTGGCTTAGATGGTATCCAGAACAAAATTCATCCTGGCGATGCGATGGATAAAAACCTCTATGACCTGCCACCAGAAGAGGCGGCTCAGGTACCACAAGTTGCCAGCAGCCTGCTGGAAGCTCTTGAAGCCCTGAAAGCAGACCGCGAGTTCTTAACCCGTGGCGGCGTTTTCACTGACGATATGCTCGATGCCTTCATCGATCTGAAGATGGAAGAAGTGAACCGCCTGAACATGACAACTCACCCAGTTGAGTTTGATATGTACTACTCTGTTTAAGCTCAGGCTCAAATAGATCAACCGCCTCCT
>SKOQ01000010.1 GCA_007119985.1 Marinospirillum sp. | reverse complement strand
ATTCAAGTCCACTGGGCGCAAACAGGGGAAGAAGCCTGCACCATCATTCGTGATATCTGTCAGGCGCGTGATGCCAAGAAGGTGATCAAGGGCAAATCGATGGTGTCTGAGGAAATGGAGCTCAACCACTTTCTTGAAGCCGCAGGCATCGAAGCCCTGGAGTCGGATTTGGGCGAATATATCGTTCAACTGGCAGAAGAAACCCCCTCCCACATCATCATGCCTGCGATCCATAAAAACACGGATCAGATCTCTGAGCTGATGCATGCCAAAACAGGTACTCAGCGTTCGCATGATGTGGATTATCTGACAGCCAGCGCCCGTCAGCAGCTGCGTGAGAAGTTTATGCAGGCCGATGTAGGGATTTCAGGTGTCAATTTTGCCATTGCTGAAACCGGCACCCTGTGTTTGGTGGAAAACGAAGGTAATGGTCGTCTGACCACCAGTGCTCCGGCCTGTCATATCGCTGTTACGGGCATTGAAAAGGTGCTGGAAAAGCTCGAAGACGTCACGCCTTTGCTGGCGCTGCTGACCCGCTCTGCCACCGGCCAGCATATTACCACCTACTTTAATATGATCTCTGCGCCGCGTCAGGCGGATGAGCGAGATGGCCCTGAAGAAGTGCATCTGGTGCTGGTCGATTCGGGGCGTTCGAGCATCTATCAGGATCAAGAGCTGCTCGATACGCTGCGTTGTATTCGCTGTGGGGCCTGCATGAATCACTGTCCTGTGTACACCAAGATAGGCGGCCATGCCTATGGCACAACCTATCCTGGTCCGATTGGCAAGATTCTGATGCCGCATCTGCTGGGTCTTGAAGCCACGCGCGATCTGCCCTCGGCTTCGACCCTGTGTGGTGCTTGTGGTGAAGTCTGCCCAGTCAAAATCCCGATTCCAAAATTGCTCCAACGCCTGCGCCAAGAAGCGGTGGATGGAGATCAAACCCGCCCAGCCAAGGTCGCTGGACATGGTGTGAAACGGCGCTGGAAAGAACTCCTTGCTTGGCGACTCTGGGCCTATGCTCATGCCCATCCTCAGCTCTATCGTTTTGGGGGGCGGATGATGAGCCGCATGCGCCATTGGTTGCCGCAGAGGTTGGGGGGGTGGACACGTTATCGTATCGCACCACAACCCGCACCCAAGACACTGCATCAGTTGATGCAGGCGCGTTCTCAAGCCGCCACCAAGGAGCCTCAAGCATGAGCCAAGCCCGTGACCAGATTTTGCAGCGTTTACGCGCTGGGCGTCCCGCTGATTTTGAGGTGCCACCCAGCGATTTTTCTGTGGTGCGCACACGCGATTGGTCTGACGCCGAAAAGCGAGACCTTTTTCAGCGCAAGATGGAATCCGTTCATACCGAGGTCCATCGTGTTCGAGACACCGATTGGGTGCCCACCTTGTTGCGTCTTTTGGCAGAAAAAAATCTGCCTAACCTCTGGGTCAGTGAGCACAAGGCACCGGGCCAGACCTTGAAGGCCCAATGGCACGCCGATTTGCCGTCGCTGCTCCATGACAATCGCCCCATCGAAGAATGGAAGGTGCAGCTGTTTGAGCAGGTCAGCGCGTCGCTCACCACCTGTCGTGGCGCGATTGCTGAAACAGGGTCACTGATTCTGTGGCCAGATCAGCATGAACCACGCCTGCTCAGTCTGGTGCCGCCCGTGCACTTTGTGCTGCTTTCAGCAGAGCATATTTATTCTACTTTTGATGAGGCCATCCGTGCGCAGCAGTGGGTCAGCACTGGCTTGCCGACCAATGCCTTGCTGATTTCTGGCCCTTCTAAAACCGCCGATATCGAACAAACCCTGGCCTATGGTGTGCATGGCCCGCGCGAACTGATCGTGTTGCTCATCGAAGCCGATTCATAAAGAAGTTAATCAATAAGAGGGCGCAAGCCCCAACCCAAGCCTGGACTCTTTGCTGAGTGCAGGCTGCTGTCAATAACGACAATAATAGAAACGATAGGAAGCCCCTCATGTCTGAAACTCTGTTGTCCTTACTGGCCTTCGCGCCTTTAATCCTCGCCGGTGTGCTGCTGGTGGGGTTGAACTGGCCTGCACGCTTGGCGATGCCGGTTGTCTTTCTGGTGACGGCCGCGATTGGCCTTTTTGCCTGGGAAATGTCGCTGACGCGCGTGGTGGCATCGAGTCTGCAAGGCTTGATTCTCACCGGCGGTATTCTGTGGATTATTTTTGGTGCCATCCTGCTGCTGAATACCTTGAAGCACTCAGGGGCGATCACCGCGATTCGGGGCGGCTTTTCCAATATCTCGCCAGATCGTCGTGTTCAGGCTGTGATCGTGGCTTGGCTTTTTGGCTGCTTTATTGAAGGCGCTTCAGGTTTTGGCACGCCAGCCGCAGTGGCCGCGCCATTACTGGTTGCGCTGGGCTTTCCAGCCTTGGGTGCGGTGATGATCGGGATGATGATCCAATCGACGCCTGTCTCCTTTGGTGCGGTGGGAACGCCTATCGTGGTCGGTGTGACTGCGGGTCTGGATCGCACGGGTATCAGTGAGCAGCTGGTGGCCAATGGCTCCAACTGGGAGGTCTTTTATCAACTGATTACCTCTCAGGTTGCTATCACCCATGCCATCGTTGGTGTGCTGATGCCGCTCTTTATGTGCGCCATGCTGACGCGCTTTTTTGGCAAAAACCAATCCTGGACTGAAGGCTTGGCCGTTGCGCCCTTTGCGATTTTTGCGGGTCTGGCTTTTGTGCTGCCCTATGCGGCTGCTGGCGTCTTCCTTGGCCCAGAATTTCCCTCGATGATTGGCGCGTTAGTCGGCTTGGCAATCGTTGTGCCTGCGGCCAAAGCCGGTTTCTTACTGCCTAAGAAGCAGTGGGATTTTGCTGATCCGAAAGACTGGCCTGCTGAGTGGATGGGCAAGATTGAAATTAAACTTGATAGCTTGGCGGGCAAAGCACCGATGCAAGGCTGGCTGGCATGGCTGCCCTACCTGCTGTTGGCGGCCTTACTGGTTATCTCGCGTATGGTGCCTGAAGTCAAAGCCTTCTTTACCAGCTTCTTGAGCTTTGGTTGGAGCAATATTCTGGGTGAGGCCGGTGTCTCCGGCAGTATTCAGCCCTTGTATCTGCCAGGCGGCATTATGGTGATGGTGGTTGCGCTGACCTTCTTCCTGCACCGGATGCAGTTCCAGCAATTGAAGAGTGCGCTCAGCGAGTCTTCAAAAACGCTGCTGGGGGCCGGCTTTGTGTTGATCTTTACCATTCCGATGGTGCGCATCCTGATTAACTCAGGTGTGAATGCGGCGGATCTGCCCTCGATGCCGATTGCGATGGCGCAGCTGGTTGCCGACAGTGTAGGCGGTGTGTATCCCTTCTTTGCACCGATAGTTGGTGGTTTGGGGGCCTTTATTGCTGGCTCGAACACTGTGTCTAACCTGATGCTGGCGCAGTTCCAATTCAGTGTTGGTGAGCTGCTGGGCGTGTCCAGCGCACTGTTGGTGGCGATGCAGGCGGTGGGTGCAGCGGCGGGCAATATGATCGCGATACATAACGTGGTTGCGGCTTCTGCTACTGTGGGCCTGTTAGGCCGTGAAGGCAAAACCCTGCGTATGACCATTATCCCCACGCTCTACTATCTGGCTTTTGCCGGCATACTGGCGATGCTGGCCGTGTATGGCTTGGGTGTGACCGATGGTTTGATGTAGGGCGAGATGTTCTTTTTTGATTGGATTGCTTTCTTGATTTGATTGCTTTCTTTATTTGATTACAAGGTAATGGCCATGTCTTCTGCTTACTCCGAACTCTATTCCACCCTGGCGGCTTTTGTGCCAGAAGAGCGGCTGATCCGGGATGAACTGCGTCGTCTCGCCTATGGCACCGATGCGAGTTTTTATCGCCTGATTCCAGAGCTGGTGGTGCGGGTAGAGAGTGAGCAGGAAGTGCAGCAGCTTTTGGCGGCCTGTGCTGAGCGAGGTTTGCCGATCACCTTTCGCGCGGCGGGGACGTCGCTCTCAGGGCAGGCGGTAACCGATTCAGTGCTGATGCAGCTGGGCAATGGTTGGAAAGGGCATCAGCTGCTGGATCAGGGCCAGGCGATCCGCCTGCAACCTGGCGTGATTGGTGCGCAGGCCAACCGCTATCTTGCCAGTTTAGGCCGTAAGATCGGGCCTGATCCGGCCTCGATCAATGCCTGCATGATTGGCGGGATCGCGGCGAACAATGCTT
>SKOQ01000141.1 GCA_007119985.1 Marinospirillum sp. | reverse complement strand
TCAGGCTATGATCCTGATAATAGTGGCGCTCCAAATCTGCTAACTGAAGCTGCACCTTCACCACACTCGAACGTAACGCCATGCCTTCTTTCCTTCTCTTGTCTTGATCACACTCTTGTTCAGGCCGCGATCTGCTGCCCTGAGACTCACAAGCCGGCTTCTCGCCTCTTTGCCGTTGCGAGTCTACTGGATTATCAAGGTGTTGGCTGCCCCTCGCGCGTTTTTGATCGCCCTGCTTCAAGCAGGAGCAGTCTTAACGCGACTCAGCTGAGCCAGACATGCCGCCGCCCAGAGTTGATCCAGCCCGTGCAGCCACTTGTTCATCAAGCACCAGGCTTGGCTACCCTGAGGATGATAGTCTGCTAAGGCCGCTTCCAGCAGCGCACGCTCGGCAGGCGTCCAGCCCAGCCAGCGATCGACAGCCACCGCATCCAGCCAGGGGTTGCCCAAACCACCATACTCCCAATCCAGCAGCACCCAGTCCCGCTGATCCACCAGCAATAGATTTTCAAGATGCAGATCCTGATGAATCAAACACACTCGTGATGGCCAGCTGGCGGCCTGTTGCTGTAACTGGTGTTTTAAAGCCTCCAACTCGTCAGGTCGACCAGCCTGCTGCCAATAGGTCTCGATCAGCATGGGATAATCCCATTGATGTAAAGAGGGGGTGGGTGTGCGCCACACCGCTAACAACGTTTGGATCAGCCGATCACGCTGTGCTTGTGTCACACTGGCGGGATCAACCCGCTCACCCTGCACTTCAGCACAAAGCTGGCCTTGTGCCGCGATGGCCCAAAGCTTTGGCATCCAGGGCTGCCCGGCCAGCTGCTGCAACAGGGCTTCTTCTGCACCCTGAGGCAGGATTGGCTGGCTGGCCCCAGAGCGGCGCTGACGCCATATACCTCGCCCCTGGGGGCAGGTCACACGCCACACATCATAGCCAGATCCAGAAGCTAAAAAAGTCGCCTGCTGTGGTGCAGGCCAGGCGGGTGGAAAGTTCAGCCTTGGAGGGGTCAAGCTCGCCTGAGCGCCAGCAATAGAAAAAGCCGCACCAGAAGATGAATCCCCCAGCGGGATCAGGTTAGAATGCTCGCGTCTCATCGGGGTGTCTGGTCACGCAGCCGGTTATGTGTCACCAGACTGAGAAAATAGACCCGCACCACCTGATCTGGATCATGCCAGCGTAGGGAAGTGGGATAGGAGAAAGACATGTTCACCACCTTCGTCATGCCAAGCCTGCCACGCAGGTTATGTGTATTTTTGGGACTGATCTTGCTGGCCTTGTCCACCAGTATTTCGCTCAGTCATGCGGATGAGCGTCCTCTGTTACGCGTCTTCACCTATGGTTCGATGACCAGCGATTGGGGGCCAGGCCCAGCCTTGAAGGCCCGCTTTGAGGCAGAGTGCCAGTGCAGAGTGGAGTATAACAGCAGTGAAGATGGTGTCAGCCTGCTGAATCGCCTGCGCCTTGAAGGCCAGCGAACCCGCGCTGATGTCATTTTAGGACTCGATACAGGCTTGATACCCGAGGCTGAGCGTTTGGGGCTGACACAACCTCATCAACTGGCATTGGAGTCCTTCCGCCTCCAAGACAACCTGGCCTGGGATCACCCGCACTTTATTCCTTTTGATCAGGGCTACTTTGCCTTTGTCTATCATCGCCAGCGTACCCCCCATCCTGTCACCAGCCTTGAAGCGCTGCTCAATAGCGATGCGCGGATTATTTATCAAGATCCGCGCACCAGCACGCCGGGTCTGGGACTGCTGATCTGGATCCAGCAGGTCTATGGTGATCAAGCGCCTGAGGCATGGCGACGCTTAGCGGAGCGCACCGTGACGGTCACCTCTGGTTGGTCTGATGCCTATAGCCTGTTTTTAGCGGGTGAGGCCGATTACGTACTCAGCTACTCCACCTCTCCTGCCTATCATTGGCTTGAAGAGCAGGACTTCAACTATCAGGCTGTCTTGATGGAAGAAGGCCATCCACGCCAGATCGAAGTTGCCGCGATCAGTCGCTGGAGCCAGAATCCCGACTTGGCGCGCGATTTTTTGGCTTTTCTACTCAGCCCCAGCACCCAGGCCGAACTGCCACTTGGCAACTGGATGCTGCCCGTGATCGATGACGTGGCGCTCCCCGATGCCTTTGAAGCCTTGATTCAGCCTGAGCCGCTATTGATCACCCCTGAAGAACTGGATCGGCAACGCAGCCGCTGGATACGCATCTGGCGCACGGCCGTGAGTCGCTAGTTGATGTGGCAACACCGCCTGAGCCTGTTTTTTCTGGCCCTGAGTAGTTTTGTAACGCTGAGTGCCTTTTGGGCGCTTGGTGGACAAGGAACCGGACCCGATTATAGCCTGCTCAGCGATCCTTGGTTCTGGCAGCTGTTGAGTTTTACCTTCAAGCAGGCGCTGCTCAGTAGTCTGCTGGCGGTGGGGCTGGCCTTGCCTCTGGCGCGGCTGCTGGTGCTGGATCGGCAACTGCCCTTGAAAGCCTTTTTTCTGCGCTGGTGCCTATTGTGTTTTGTCCTGCCCAGCTTGGTATTGATCACCGGCCTGATTCTGCTGTTAGGGCGGCAAGGCTGGCTGGCCCCTTTGCTGGGACCAGAATGGCAGATTTACGGCCTGCAAGGTATTTTGATCGCCCATGTGTTTTTGAATCTACCCTTGGCGATTCGATTGCTGAGCGCGCAATGGGCCAGCATTCCCAGCCAGAGCTGGCGTTTAGCGAGCCAGCTTCAACTCAGCCTCTGGCAGCAGTTATATCATGTTGAATGGCCTGCGCTGCGCCCGATTCTTGCGCCTTTATTCGGGCTGATCTTCCTGCTGTGCTTTAACAGCTTTGCCGTGGTGCTCACCCTTGGCGGTGGCCCAGCCAGCTCCACACTCGAAGTGGCGATTTATCAAGCGCTGAAATTTGATTTCAATCCAGGTGAGGCCCTCTTTCTGGCCTGGACACAACTGCTGCTCGCAGGCAGCCTCTTCTGGTTCTTCCAGCGTTTTGGCAAGCTCAGCTGGCTGGCGGTCGCCGATTCTGGCCCCAGCTGGCAACCTCGCCCGCACCGCCTCACCCTCTACCTTGGGCGTCTTTATTATCTGCTGATTTGGCTCTTTTTAAGCCTGCCTCTGCTGGTGCTCTTACCGCGTGCAGTGCAGGGACTCAACGCGCAACTGCCTTGGCTCCTGTTGCTTCAAGCCAGCAGCTGGAGCCTCCTTCTGGCCGCCTCCGCGACCTTGCTCTGCCTCAGCATGGCACTGTCACTCAGCCATTTTGCTATCGTGCGAGGCGGCCTTTGGGCCAGATTCACGCGGCTGATCGCACTGCATCAACTGGTGGTACCCGGTATGGTGCTGGCCGTGGGGGTGTATCTGTTCTTTTTGCCGTGGATTTATTGGCAAGATTGGGGATGGTTGGCGCTGATTCTGCTCAATAGCTTGGTGGCGCTACCCTATGCCTTCAGCCAAATTCAGCCGGCCATGTTTCAGTATCACCAATCCTATGCTCGCCTGAGCCAAAGCCTCGCCCTCACACCTTGGCAACACTGGCGTGATGTCCTCTGGCCTTTTTTAAAACCCTGCCTCTTACCCAGTGCCGGGCTGGTGCTGGTGCTGCTACTGGGTGACATGACCTTATTTAGCCTTTTTGGCTCCGCCGATTTACCCACCCTGCCTTGGGTGATTTATGAACTGGCGGGCAGCTATCGTTTGAATGAGGCTGCGCTGGCCTCCTTGCTGCTGCTCGGCTTCTCTTTTTTAGGTCTGGTGTGGCTTGAACGCCCCAGAGCTCTGTGACGCAGGTCTCACATGTCAGGATGTCAACTCAAACAATTCACTGTACAGCGCGAAGCTCAGCGCTGGTGTTACGATCTACAGATTCCAGCGGGTCAAGGGATCGCGCTGATGGGCCCCAGCGGCTGTGGCAAAAGCTCGCTATTAGAGGCCATCGCTGGCTTTATTCCCCATCAGGGGGCCTTGTGGATAGCCGATGTAGATGTCAGCCAGCAGCCAGCGCAAAAACGCCCCATCAGCTATCTGTTTCAGCAGCAGAATTTCTTTGAACACCTGACGGTGGCCACCAATCTACGGCTAGGCTTTGCGCAGAGCCGCCCCACGGCTGAACAATGGCAGGCTGTGCTCAGCGCCTGCGAACAGCTTGAGGTGGCGGACTTGCTGGATCGTCGGCCAGCAGAGCTTTCTGGCGGTCAGCAGC
>SKOQ01000238.1 GCA_007119985.1 Marinospirillum sp. | reverse complement strand
CAAGAAGGTTTTGATGTCCGCCAAGCCCGTTCAGCGATTGGTGCTGTTCAGCGTGGCTGCCGTAGCTGCCATGATGACTACCGCGCACGTTAATTCTTCGCGGTTCATCTGTTAGTTAGAGTGAGCCTCGAAACAGGGTCTGTTCTCAGTCTGTTTCGAGGCTCAGTCTTTTCCAGCTTGAGTTTTTACACCTATCTCTTGACCTACTTGCTGTTGATCAGAGGCTTCTTAAGCCAAATAGTGAAAAACCAAACCAACACTGGCAAGAGACAAGCCAACGGCCACCACAAAGCGCCACCAAGGGAAGACGACTGGCTGTTTTGCGGCATCCGCCATACCTTCTGCACCCACCTGCTTGCTACCACTAAGCATCGCCCAGACCAGCCCCTCGCCTTTGATCCGATACACTAGAATCGCGGTCAAATGCAAACCGATCAGCACCAGCAGATAGTCAAAAAAGCGATGATGCCAATCCATCATCCACTGTGCGGTGCTGCTTGAAACATACTGAGACAAGGGGCCAGGAAAAATCCAATCATTAGTGAATAAGCCTGTGATCAGCTGAAAGCTCAGCGCCCCCAGCAAAACCAGCACCATCACGCCACCCATCGGGTTATGACTAAGATAAACAGGCTTGTTTTTACTAAAGAAATGGGTGAGATACTGCCAAAAACGCTGTGGCCCATACAAAAAATGACCAAAGCGCGCATAGGGTGTGCCGATGACGCCCCAGATGAGGCGATACACCAGCATTCCCATCAATATTTGCGCAAAAATCATATGCACATCAGTATCAATGCGGGTGTACCATAGCGCAAAGATCAGGATCGGCAAGGACCAGTGAAAAACTCGGATCGACCAATCCCAGACTTTGACTTTTTGATCTACCTTCTGGGCAGTATCTGCTGCAGAATGGGGTTCAGACATCACATTACTCCTTTATTAATCGATACTTGAATCACGAATACAGACATTCTAACGCATGAGGAAAGCCTGATGAATCAAAACCTCGAGGCACTACGTCGCACCTATGATCTGGATAGCCTAGATGAGCACAAAGCAGGAGACTGCCCTTTTGCTTTGTTTACCCGCTGGCTGCAAGATGCGCTCAGTGGGGAAGTGCTGGACCCCAACGCGATGACCGTCACTACAGTGGACGCTGAGGGCCAACCCAAGGCCAGAACCCTGTTATTAAAAGGCTTTTCTGCAGAACAAGGTTGGATTTTCTACACCAACTATTTGAGTGATAAAGGGCGTGAACTGGCCGCGAATCCGCGCTGCAGCCTGCTTTTTTGGTGGGAACAGCAGCAGCGCCAAGTGCGGATTGAAGGCCGAGCGATTCAACTCGATCCAGCGCAATCTGAGGCTTATTTTCAAAGTCGCCCGCGTGAAAGCCAGATCGGTGCGTGGGCTTCTGAGCAAAGTCAGGTGATTGCTTCGCGGGCCACTTTGACTGAACGCCAAGCCATGCTCGAAGAACAGTTTAAAGACTGCGCTATTTTGCCGCGGCCTGAACACTGGGGTGGATATCGCATTGAGGCGCAGCGCGTTGAATTCTGGCAAGGTCAACCCAGCCGCTTGCATGATCGGCTGAATTTTATCCGCACTGAAGATGGCTGGAAGCGCGAGCGTCTTGCGCCCTAATCACGGCAGCAGAGCCGCCCCGCTGCGCTAAGAAAAGACAAGGCCACCATCCACTCTGAAATGGCGGCCTTGATTCACAAAAGCCAACCAGCCTCGGTAGGTTAATCGACAGGATGGGCCAAGCGATGGCGCTGCCATTCATTCGCTGGCTCATTCAGCGGTAACACCGCATCAATCACCTGCTCATCAAGGTTATAGGTGCAGCGAAAGCCCAGATGCTTCATTAGGCCGCGCATTGGGTGATTTTCCACCATGATCTTGCCGATCATCTCCAATGTGCCCACGCTTTTGCTATAGCTGATCAGCTTGTTCATCAGCAAAGACCCCAGTCCCAATCCTTGTAAGTCATCACGAATAATCACTGAAAACTCGGTGCGGATATTGTCTGGATCAGTCCAGATGCGCGAGACACCTAGGATTTCCTGGGTGCCATCAGCCAGTGTTTCTTCGGCAATAAAGGCCATCTGACGATCATAGTTGATCTGGGTCAGCAAGGAGAGATCACGCTTGGTGAGATCAGATTTATTATGAAAATAGCGAAAACGTATGCTTTCTTCTGATAAACGACTGTGAAAGCGCAATAACGCAACCGCATCTTCACCACGAATTGGCCGCACCTCGACCTGCCTCCCATCTTTGAGTATGACTTGTTTTCGCAAGTCTTCTGGATAAGGCATGATCGCATGATATGCCGGTTCACCAAGATCGCATTGAATATCGATGGCCATCAAACCATCACGATTCAGCAGCAGCGGATTGATCTCAAGCCCCTTCAACAGTGGTACATCCGAGCAGAGCTGGCTGAGCTTGACCAGCAGTTCCGCCAAGCGTTGTAAATCTCGCTCCGCATGGGCAGAGTGTCCCGAGATCAACTGACCGGCATGGCTGCTGTGAATCAAGTGCAACGCCAGAGTCATATTCAGTGGTGGCAGGGCCACCTGACGGTCGATTAGGATATTCACCTTATAGCCACCGATACCGAACAGAATCACTGGCCCAAACACTGGATCACGCGTAATGCCCACATTGAGCTGCATCGAGTGCTTGCCACGCTGCATCGGCTGCAAGACAAAATCATGAAATTGGCTTTCAGGAAATTTCTCTTGCACCTTATCGGCCAAGCGGACCGCACCTAGGCGCACATCTTCGGCCGTTTCTAAATCATGCAATAAGCCCGCAGAGACCTTATGGGGGTGCTTGCGGTAATGAAATGGATAGCAGTTGGTTGTGTGATTGATCTTCAATGCCTTAGGGCCAGGAATTGCCTCCGCCAGTTCAGCAATCTGCTCAGGTGTTTGAGCATAAGCGGTCGGAGCCACATCGATCCCATAAGCCTCCAGCACCAGCTTGGTTTCTTGATGGGTCAGATAGCCCCGCCCTTGTGCTGCAACCTCACTGACCAGCTGCTGGGCTGAGGCCCGAGCTTCTTTCGCCGTATTAAAGGCCAGGGTTGGTGGCGTTTCCTGCAAGAGCTGCTGATTGCGCTGGTAGTTCACCAGATGCATAAACGCTTGAACTGCCTTCTCTGGCGACAGATAGGTCGGGATACCAGCAAGGTTAAACTCATGGCGCGCTGGAAAGGCATGATTCAGCCCCATCCAGCTGGTCAGCAGATTGCGCTTAAAGCTTTTTTTGTTGGCGATCAGTGCCAGCGCCGTCGCCTCACTGGGGGCCAAACGTGTCGGCGCATGAACCACCAGCACTGCATCCACGCCAGGATCTTCACTGATAATCTGAATGGCTTCAACAAACATCTGTGGCGTCGCACCACCACCAATATCCAAGGGATTAGAGCGCGACTGGTCTGTCGGCAGCCAATCTTGCAAACGCTGGGTGGTGTTTGCATTCAACTGAGCTAGCTGGCCTCCTTGGTGAATCAAACGGTCTACGGCCAGCATACTCGGCCCAAGGCCATTGCTGATAATCGCGAGACGATCTCCTCGCACTGGACGCATCCGGGTCAGTGTTTCTAAAGCGTCGAAAAGCTCTTCACTGTTATCCACCCGCACCATACCCGCGCGTGAAAAGGCGGCATCATAAACTGGGTCGCGATTAGGTAAGCCCGGCGTGATCAATAAAGGATCGCCCTGCGCCTCGGGCGTACGACCCGATTTAATGGCCAGCACCAGCTTATTGCGCGAGGCTTCACGCACAGCGGTCATAAAATGGCGACAATCCGGTAGATGTTCTAGGTGTAACAAGATGGCTTGGGCACCGGTAAAACGGTTAATGTAATCGATTACATCGGCCAGCCGGACATCCACACTATTACCCAATGTGACCAAATGAGAAAAACCGATACCACGGCCATTGGCCCAGTCAATGATCGCGTTGCCAAGCATGCCGGATTGACCGATATAAGCAACCTTGCCTGATTTAATGTTTTGTGGGGCATAGCTGGCATTGAGCTTACGCGCAGGCACCAGAATACCCATGCACTCTGGCCCCATGACGCGTATACCTGATTTTTGCGCCGCCTCAAGCAAGCGTTCACGGTAGTTGGTCGCTCGATGCCCCTGACCTGATGTCAAAACTAGCGCGGCCTTGACACCAAAATGCCCCAAAGCCTCAACCACACCAGGGGCTTCACTGGCAGGCGTACACACCACCGCTAAATCAGGGACTTCAGGAAGATCTTCTACAGATAAATAGCAGGGGCAGCCATGCACCTCGCCATAATCCTTGGCATTGACGACCCAAATGCGACCAGCAAACTGGGCTTCAAGCAGATTCACCACCACCTGACCACCAAGGCTAAAGTTCTTCTCTGACGCTCCGATGACCGCTAAGGAGCGGGGTTCAAAAAAGTAGCGTAAAAAACGTGTACTCATCCAACACCTCCGATCAAGAATGACAGGCCTAGCGATCAGCCTGTTTCTCTAAGACGTTCGCCCAGTATCCAGTGATTGATCGCCAGTTTAAACTAATATTCACTCATTAAGCTGTTCTTTTGATCAACAAAAGACCTAGGATCTTGCTTGACTTGTCCTGAGTCACCCATAGTTTATTTAGGATCAAAGCAGATGATCACCTCTTTTATTACGCATCCAGATTGCGCATTGCATGATATGGGACCTTGGCATCCAGAAAACCCTCTGCGTTTAAATGCCATAGTGGATCAACTGATGTTGAGCGGCTTAATGAATCAGCTGCTGCAATATAAAGCCAAGCCGGTGACTGAAGAGCAACTTTGCCGCGTTCATCCACGCGCTCACCTGCGCTCTTTGGAACTGAGCCTGCCACAAGAAGGCTTTACCGCGATCGAAGATGAGACACTGCTGGCCCCGCGCTCTCTTGAGGCCGCAGCCATTGCTGCCGGTGCAGTCATTAAGGGTGTCGATCAGATTTTCAAGAATCAAGCCGATAATGTGTTCTGTGCCGTGCGTCCTCCTGGGCATCATGCCGAGAAGGTCGAAAGCATGGGCTTTTGCTTTTATAACAATGTCGCCGTTGGTGCGCTGCATGCACTTGAGGTGTATGGCCTTGAGCGCGTTGCTATTGTTGATTTTGATGTGCACCACGGCAATGGCACTGTCGATATTTTCCGCAATGATCCGCGCGTTTTGGTCTGCTCCAGCTTTCAGCATCCCTTTTATCCTTGGCGCTATGCTGATCTGAACGCCGATCACATCATCAATACGCCACTGGATGCCCATACAGCCAGCTTAGCCTTTCGCAAGCAGATTGAGGCTTCTTGGCTACCTGCACTGCAAAAGTTCAAACCACAACTGATTCTGGTTTCAGCTGGTTTTGATGCTCATCGTGAAGATCCGATGGGTGAACTCGATCTAGAAGATGATGATTACTATTGGATTACCCAGCTGCTGATGGATCAAGCCCAAGCGCACAGCGGTGGTCGTCTGGTTTCAGTACTGGAAGGAGGCTATGAGTTGGCGCCCCTTGCGCGCTCAGTGCATCGACATATAGAGGCACTGCAAGGGCTTTAATTCCACATAGTTTTAATGTTTTTTACCAAAAAGCGCTGAATACTCTATCCAAGCGCTGTGCAAGCATTCAGCTGAGCCAACAATGATGTATAATCGCGCATGAAATCCTTCATTATCGGTTAAATTGCATGCCTTTATCTGCTCAGCGGATGCTTCCTTCTACTCTTGCGCAGCGTTTGGAACACTGCACAAGCCTGCCATCACTGCCTGCCATCGTGCTGAAAGTGATTGAGCTGGCGCGCACACCTTCGACAGGAAGTCAAAACCTCGCAGATGCCTTGGCCCAAGACCCTTCTTTGTGCGCCAAAATTCTTTCTGTCGCCAACTCCAGCTTTTATGGTGGGCATCCGCTTAAGTCCATTTTACAGGCCGTGAACCGGATTGGTGTTGAGGGTGCGCTATCGCTGGCCTTGAGCTTTGGCTTGGTGCGCTCGGGCTACACTACCCATAACGGCATGGATCTCGATCTATTTTGGAAGCGTGCGCTTTTGAGTGGCTTGGCTGTGCGCGAACTGAAGAAAACACTACACCAGCCTTTTGATGTCGAAACCGTCTATATTGCGGCTGTCATGCAGGATATTGGTATGCTGGCGCTGAACGAAATTGATGCCGATATCTATGGCGTGATCTTTCATAGCGCACGATCCCATCGCCAGCTGGCCTCTTTTGAAGAAAGAGAGTTTCAAACGCAGCACGCTCAGGTGGGGGCTTGGCTTGGGTCGCGCTGGGGATTACCTAGTCTCTATACACGATTAATCGAACAGAGCCATGCCTTACCGAAAGAGATTGACCTCAAAGACATCAATCTACGCGTACTGGCTTTATCTGGTCTGCTGGCCGATACTTGGCTGAGCTCTAACCGTGAGATTGCCATGACGCTCGCCTTTCAAGCGAGCCAAGATTATCTCCAGCTTGATGAACAAAGCTTTGCCCATCTGTTACTACGCTTACAAGAGGCCCTCCCCGAGCTGGCGCGCCTTTTTCAAGTCAAAGCACCTGAAAAACTGGATACTTTCCAGCTGCTTCAAGATGCCAAGAGCATCCTCGTTGAGCGCAATTTGAGGATGATCCAGAAGGTGGCCCAGCAACAGCAAGAACTCGATGCCCTGCGCCGTCAGTCTCAACAACTCCAAGAGCAGCTCAAACGTGATCCGCTCACGGGTATTTTTAATCGTCAATATATTGATCGTCTGCTTAATGAGTACTTTAAGCGGGTGGAGCAAGGCAAGGAACATGCGTTAGCCGTGATCTTTATTGACCTGGATTATTTCAAAACGCTCAATGACCAGTATGGCCATGCATTAGGCGATAGTGCCCTGAAAGCCTTTGCCAGCCTTTTGGAACAGGAAGTACCCAGCGAGGCAAGTGTAGGCCGTTATGGTGGTGAAGAGTTCTTGGTACTGATGCCCAATGTCCATCTGGATATTGCGACCAGCTTTGCGCAACACCTGCAAAACTACCTCGCAACAACACCACTACTCAGCCATCAACAGCAAGATCTGTATATCTCCGCGTCGATGGGAATCGCCTTCCATACTCTGGCAGGCCATGCCAAATTTGAGGATGCAGAAGCCCTGATTAACACCGCAGATCAAACCATGTATCAAGCCAAACGGACTGGACGAAATCGCATTCTGATCTTCCGCGGGGATCGCATTGATGACCTATCGGATAGGTAAACCTGCTGACTGAGCGGATCTCAAGCATCAAAAAACGCGCTATAAAAAGCGCGTTTTTTATTGGGTGCTTCGAGGTATAGCAGAGCAGACTGGTTGGGTCAGGCCTCATCAGCTGGCGCATAAGAGCCATCAGCACGGTGTTTTTCGGTTCCTGTAATCGCAGGATAAAAGACACAAGCCAGCTCCATCGTTTCATGCGCGCGCAGCAGATGCTGATCATGTTGATCGAGCACATAGACATCACCTGGCTTAATCGGCCAAATCTTGCCATCCGCCACCGTTTCGACCTCACCCTCACCTGAAATACAGTAGACCGTTTCAAGGTGATGCTTGTAGTGAATTGGCGTTTCTGTGCCCGCATAAATCCGGGTGATATGAAAAGAGTGATGCATACCATCATCAGCCAGCACGAGACGCGTGCTGTCCCAGTTGCCACTTTCAGCGACCACAAGGCGATCGGTTTGACGTGCTTCTTCTAGGTTACGAACGATCATCTTTTAATCCTTAAAATCTTTTGCTTAACAAGGCATTCTAGCGATCACCTGGCCTCAGATGAGACCAGGATCAAAAATCAAGCAAGAAAGGTGTTCATACAATTAAGCCGCTTGGGATTTCTCGCTTAATACGGCACGCAGGCAGCTTTCTAGAATATCCAAGCCTTGATTGAGTTCATCATCGGTAATCAACAAGGAGCAGAGGCACTTGAGCACCTGTCCGCTGGGGCCGCAGGTTTCAATCACCAGCCCTTTTTCAAAGCACTGCGCCACGATCTCATCTGCCAGCTCGCCATCGATAATATCCAAACCGCGCATCAGGCCTCGTCCGCGTTCTTCTGCCTGAATTCCTGCCTCTTGGCACACACGGGCCATTTGCTTAAAGCGATATTCGACAATCTTACCCTTGCGCGTGACTTCTTTTTCAAGGTGATCATTAGTCCAGTATTCGCGCATGGCTGCTACAGAAGTCACGAAGGCAAGGTTATTACCACGGAAAGTGCCGTTGTACTCACCAGGCTTCCACTGATCGAGATCGCGACGCATAAACACGGCCGCGAAAGGCAAACCATAGCCAGAAAGTGATTTAGAGGTTGTCACAACATCAGGCTTGATACCCGCTTCTTCAAAGCTGAAGTACTTGCCAGTCCGGCCACAACCTGACTGAATATCATCCACAATCAGCAAGATACCATGCTTGCGGCAAATCTTTTCGATGCCTTGCAACCAGACCTTCGAGGCGACGTTGATGCCGCCCTCGCCCTGCACAGTTTCAAGCAGAATCGCGGCAGGATAATCAACACCGCTTGAATTATCGGTCAGCGTTTTCTCAAGGTAGGCCAAGCTGGATGAATCACCATCCATATAACCGCAGTAGGGTAAGAAAGACACACCCTGAGTGGGCATGGCTGCAGCGTGACGGAATTTACTATTCGCTGTGGTCGCCAAGGCGCCTAAAGTCACACCATGAAAGGCATTGGTAAAAGAGACCACATTGGTACGGCCAGTGGCATTACGCACAATACGCAGGGCCGCTTCGATCGCATTGGTGCCTGTTGGACCACAAAACTGGACTTTGTAATCCAAGCCGCGTGGCTTGAAGATCACTTCTTCGAGTGTTTCCAGGAATTCGCGCTTGGCCGCAGTCCACATATCCAGACCATGAGTGATGCCATCATCCATCATATAGTCAAGCAAGACTTTCTTGAGCTTGGGATTGTTATGGCCGTAGTTCAGTGTGCCAGCACCGGCTAGAAAATCGATATATTCGCGATCTTGCTCATCATAGAGCTTGGCACCTTTTGCTCGCTTAAAAATCGTGGGAAAAGAGCGGCTATAGGTACGCACTTCTGATTCTAAACGTTCAAGAGATTCTGTATTCTGTGTCATGTGAGTCATCGGATTTTTCCTTTTTTATCAATGAGTTTGTTCTTAAAAGTGCACTATTGACTGGCTGATGTTGCCTAGGTTTTTTCTGCCCATGGGCCAATACGCACCAGATGCTCAGCCAAGTGCTCACCACCGAGCTGCTGCTGACTAAACATCACTGATTCGGTTAGAGGGGCACCCTGCTCGCGTGCCAGTGCACGGAAAAGCGCCCAAGAGGCGGCGTTATCTGGCGTAATGGTGGTTTCCAAAAAACGCGTTTTGGCCAGCGCTGGCTGCTGGAGCAATTGCTCAATCAAGCGGCGTGCATAGCCCTGGCCTCTGAGTTTCTCGCCTATCGCCACCTGCCAAAGAAAAAAGGTGTCGGCTTGTTGCGGATGCAGATAGCCAGACACAAAGCCTTCAACCTGGCCATCGTATTCGACCAGCAGGCAGGTTGATGCGAAGTGGGTGGACTGCAAAAGATAAAGATAAGCGGAGTTCAGATCTAAAGGAGGGCAGCGCTGGATCAGCTGATAGATGGCGTAACCATCATCGGCTGTGGGTTGACGTACAACGAGTTGAGAAGCATCCATCGGTTTCTGTCTCTGTCCAAAGATAAATCTATCTTAGCAGACTGAGATCAGAAATCAAATTTCCTATTATGGATAAAGGCAGTAACCATAATTTAATATTATGATCACTGCCGCAGCGCACTAGGTACGCGTGACCTGACGTAAAGTGACCAGCTCTTCAGCCGAAGTTGGGTGAATCCCAATTGTGGCATCAAAATCGGCTTTGGTGAGTCCAGCTTTGACCGCAATGCCTATCCCCTGCACGATTTCACCCGCATCAGATCCCACCACATGACAACCAACAACACGATCGCTGGCCGCATCCACAATCAACTTCATCATGCAACGGCCAGGATTGCCTGAAAGGGTATTGCGCATGGGCTTAAACTCAGTCACAAACACTCGCACGCTAGGATATTGAGCACGCGCAGCTTCTTCACTCAGGCCCACAGTGCCGATATTGGGATGGCAGAAGACCGCTGTTGGAATCGAGTGATAATCCATTCTTCTAGAGGGCTGACCACTATAGAGGTTATGCACCAGCACCATGGCCTCAGCCAGCGCAACTGGCGTGAGCTGTGGGCCGCCAGTCACATCACCCAGCGCATAAATGCTGGGGACCGAGGTGCAAAAGTGGTCATCGACGGGGATTTCACCTGCTGCGTTCACCTCAATTCCGACTGTCTCCAAACCCAAACCTTCGGTATGCCCACGTCGTCCGGTGGCACACAACACCTGATCAACCTCGAGCTGACGACCACTGGATAGCGTGACCAACAGGCCAGTGGCTTGACGTTCAATGCGGGTGATCTCTTCCTTCAGTGCCAGCTGTACCCCAGTTTGGGCGATCTGCGCTTGCGTAAAGGCGGCAACCTCTTGATCAAAGCCACGTAGAACCTGCTCACCTCGGTAGACCAGCGTGGTTTCAGCGCCCAATCCATGAAAGATCGATGCAAATTCGACAGCAATATAGCCACCGCCATACACCAGAAAGCGTTGCGGAAACTCAGCCAGATCAAAAATCTGGTTCGAATCAATACACAGATCAGCCCCTTCAAAATCAGGAATAAAAGGCCAAGCACCGGTGGCCAACAAAATACGCTCAGCGTGATAAATCTGTTCGCCAACAGCGACTTGATGCGGCCCAAGCACACGGCCACGCCCATGAATCCGCTGCACACCACTTTGATCGAGCAACTTGTTGTAGATCCCATTCAGACGCTGAATCTCTGCCGCGCGCGCATCACGCAATTGTGGCCAATGGAAACTGGGTGCTTTTTCTAATTGCCATCCATAACCTGCTGCATCCGCAAAGTCCTGCGCAAAATGGGCTGCATAGCTATACAGCTTCTTGGGCACACAGCCTACATTGACGCAGGTGCCGCCCCAGTAGCGATCTTCAATGATCCCAACGCGCACGCCCTGCCCCGCAGCTGTTCTAGCCGCACGTACCCCACCTGAACCCGCACCAATCACCAATAAATCAAAATCATATTCTGCTGTTGTCATAACCACCTCGATGAAGAAAAACGCCGCCCATCAAGAGCGGCGCTAAAGAAAAAATCGGGGGAAAGCGCCAATTAGCGCCGGTAACGAAAGGGATCATGGCAGCGTCGGCAGCTTTGTGCAGTGCGATCAATGCGATGTCCGGCATCCGTCAAACGTGCTTGACGTAATAAAGCTTGAATTTCTTCAAGGTTATCCAAAAACTCATCCATTAAGAAATCATAGCGTGCCTTGCGTGACCAGATTTCAGGACGTGCTCGACTAAAAGGAATAACCTGACGCGGTGTTTCTGCTTCAAACAAACCAGGTAACTGATAAGCCAAGTTGACAAGCTGATCAGCATAGACCAAGGCACCCTGATGATCTTGGCTGCGCTGGTTCACAACCTTAAAGCGCAACGCACGAAAGAGCTGATCGATCTCATCAAAAGCATCAATGCGCTGCTGTACTTCAGCGGCCAGCACAGCACGCTCATCAGCCCGTGCTTGAGTGAAGCCCCACAAGAGCACAGCGGCCAGAAGCAGCATCCAAGATGGCCAGGCCGAGTTTCTTGTCGCAGTATCTTGTTCCTGCCTTGCCATCATCAGCTGACCCTCCGTAATTTAATCCCCCACAAGAGGGTCGGATTAAAGCGAGGCCAATCCTGCGGGTTTAGATGCCCGATAATATTGTATTGATACTCGCTGGTTTTTCTTTGCTGTAAGCGCATAAACAACTCCCCTCGCTCGTCCATCACACTCGTAACCAAGGGGGCTTTTTGATCACTGGTGCGTCGTATCACGATGCCCTGCTCACCATTGCGCAAACGCACGCCAGCACCAGGAGGATACAAGCCCAGCTCATTCAAAAACACCATACTCAGCTTGGGATCAAACTGCTGTCCACGCTCAAGGAAGATGGAACGCAGACTTTGCTGAGCGCTCATTCCGGGACGATGCGGCCGGCCGCTGACTAAAGCTGAGTACACATCGCCCAAGGCGACAATTCTGGCCTCTGGGCGAATCTGGTTGCCTTTCAACCCCTTGGGGTAACCAGTGCCATTGTTTTTTTCGTGATGTTGAAACACCACCTGAAGCCAAAGTGGATCTTTGACACCCGCTGCAGAAAGCAGCTTTACCCCTTCCAAGGGATGCTGGTGTACCAATTCCCACTGACGTGGTGTCAGCGGCTCACGCTGCGCATGCAGACGCATTTGATAGGCATTCATGCCCACATTTTGCGTTAAGGCACCGGCCAGCATAGAAAGCTGAATATTTTGCGGTACTTGGAGCTTTTTCGCGATCAAAGCCGCCATAATCGTGACATGCAGAGGGTGCTGAATAATATAGGCATGTTCACGATTCAGATGCACGGCCCCGAGAACAGCATCGGCATCCAGCTTGACCAGCCCCTGAATACTGGTGGCCAAATCATAGATCTTACGTTCGACTTCGCCAGGTTTGACGCACTGGTGTTCAATCCGTTCAAAAATAGCTTGCAACTGGTAACCTAGCTCATCCAGCTCAGCAAAAGGATTCACATCTTCTTGAAAACGAACCGGTTGGGGCTGGTCGATAGGTGGTGCGTCTTCACCTTGCACTTTGACTGTGGCCGGATCTCTTTCTCGATGCCCTTGACTGAGCAGATTGTCTAGTTTGCGCGGATTATCCACCAGCGCGCCTTCTTTCATCATCAGCTGCCCAGACGCGGTAAAAACCGTCCAAGGGAGCTTCATGCCCAGCTCGATTTCGCCTTCTTCAAGTGGAAAAAGTGCTTGTTGCTTACTCATTCGCGGCCCTCTCTCACTCAACAAGATGTGTTTCACGAGCTGGGGCACGCTGGGCTTCCTGCCAAGCTTCGAGGCTGGGATAGCCTGCCTCAAGAGCGCGCTGTTCTAGGATTTCACCATGGCGGCCAATAAAAGCAAACAAGGCGATCACCAACAGGCATAGGGTGACACCAACATGCAGTAATGGCATCGGTGGCAGGTTCAGGCGCTGCATCATGGCCTGACGACTCGGCGGCCACCACAAAAAACCCACCAAAGCCAGCATCAAGCCTGTCAACAGATAAAAACCAGTCAGCCAAAAGCCAACCAAAATCAAACTACAGCCAAAAAACCAGCCTAAACCATCTGTCCACTTCATCATTTATTTCCAGCTTCAGCAAGTGAGGTTGAAGAGTGCTAGACTCTGTTCATTGCACGGCACCTGTGCCGCTTTTTTTCAGTCTACCAGAGAAGGAGCCTAAGTGAACCTGATCTCCGCCTTCACGGCGTCCACCCCTTTTAGTGAAGAACAACTCTTAGCTCGCCATCAGAAAGCACTCGAACTGGCTCATTTAGCTGGCGAGCAACTGATCGCGGCCCGCAGCAGTGGCGAATTTTCATCCGAGTTTAAAGACCACCACGAACTGGTGACCAGCTGCGATCAACAGGTTGATGCTTTCTTGACCCAAGCCTTGCAAGCCGCGTTTCCTGAGGATGTTATTTTAAGCGAAGAACTGGCACCCGATACACAAGCAGCTGATGCGGCTGAGGCCTTGTGGATTTTGGACCCGATTGATGGCACGGTGAATTTTGCGCATGGACAGGTGCATGTGGCGGTATCAATCGGTTTTTATCATCGAGGCCAACCCCTGATCGGCGTGGTACATGCTCCCTTTTTGCAAGAGACCTACACTGCCATACGCGGCCAGGGCGCTTTTTTAAATGGTGAGCCTATTGCTGTTTCTGGGCTCACCCATTTTCGCAACGCCTTAATTGCAACAGGTTTTCCCTATGAGAAATCGCAGCTTTCTCATTTAATCAACCGTTTGGCTTATGTGCTCCCTGAATGTCAGGATATCCGTCGCTGCGGCTCTGCTGCACTGGATCTTTGCCATGTTGCCCAAGGACGCTTGGATGGCTATTACGAGAGTCTGAGTTTATGGGATTTTGCGGCGGCGATCTTGATTGCCGAAGAAGCGGGAGCCAAGCTGGCCCACCTTTATCCTGATCCACATCGCAGTTTTTACCTGGATACACGTGATTGGGTGGTCAGCACACCGGATATCCATCAGGATTTAATCGAACTCTTACTTGAGGCAGATGCGCCTTAATCCCTCCCCATTGAAGGTGTCTTCCCATAAAAAGTGCCCAGTCCATGGGCACTCTAGCGTCAGGTACACCTGCTCACTCTCGCTGTATCAGCGCCATCTTTAAGCCCGCTAGCACGCCTCAATAGATCCTCGGTGTGTTTTAACCACCAAAAGCCTGCAAGCGCAGGCTGCGCCATTCAGGAGCGTCTAAAAAAAGCTGCGGCGCATCGGTGAAAATGCCCTGCACGCCCCATTTTCTGAGTTCTAACCCT
>SKOQ01000162.1 GCA_007119985.1 Marinospirillum sp. | reverse complement strand
GAGAAAGAACCAGTTTCAGACTCATACAGAGTCACAGCTTGTGCAGAACCAGCAGCCAGTGCAGCGATAGAGGCAGCAATCAGCGTTTTTTTCATTGACTTAACTTCCTATTTGAGTGGATGAATCCAAAGGATACATCTGACGGTTATTTTCCAAAGGGTTAACCGAGTCAGAATTCTTTCGCCCACAAACCTTAACCAAGGCCTTTCAAAATTGCAATGCTTTCTCAGATGGTCTATTGCAATTTTCAGCAAGAGTATTGCGGTAGCTCAGTTAAAAAACCAAAATAAGGTTAGTGTTCGTGTGCTTCAAAAGTAACCTTGTTGATTCAACAAGTAAAGTCACCTTGTCGAACCTGTTTGTCGAACCTATTACTGCTGTTACTTCTGTGCAGGTGCAGCATAAACTGTGCCAATTTGAAAGCCGCCATTGACCTATGAGGATAAAACATGAACTGGGAAGCTGTTGCTGCCACCACCGAGGTTGAAGAGGGTCAGCTGCTCATCCGCCAGACCCGCGAAGGCGACGAGATATTACTGACACGCGTACAAGGCCATCTCCATGCAGTGGAAAATGCCTGCTCGCATGATGGGCGCAGTTTTGAAGGCGGCTGTGTAGAGGGTGATGGTCTGCTGGTTTGTCCCCGTCATGGTGCACGTTTTTGTTTACGCACCGGAAAGGCGCTCACACCACCTGCCTACACAGATTTAGAAACCTATGCAGTGAAGGAAGAAGAAGGCCAGATCTTTGTTCAGCCTTTGGATTAAGTCGTTATTCACCTCATCAGGCTCACAAGTCCAACCGAGAAGTATCAGCTCAACTTATGCTCAGCATCAGGCTAAGCGCAGCGCACTAGGTTGGCTCAGCTGATCCAAACGAAACTGGTTGAATTCACCATAAGCGCGCAACAGCTCCGCCAACTGAGCTTTTTGCTGGCCTTGGGGCTGCTGCAGCTGAATGCGGATGCCCTCATGAAAACCCAGGCGTGGTGCCAGCACACTGGCCGCGATACCCAAAACAGGCAGCGCCGGAATCAAAAAACCGGGTTGCCAGCTCACCGCCTGATCAAAAGAACGCGCGGGTTTGATTTCGCAAGCCACAGCACGGCTGGTCAACAACTCCACACCAAACTCTTGATGACGCGCACGTGGCTTGACCCAGCGGATCACACCTAACTGCCAAGCCTGCTCTTCTTTAACGCCTATCAACTCGCCACTCCGCAGTAATGAGGGGGCCTCGGCATCCGGCCAAATCAAGCCATAACCTGTCGCACTGGTATTGTTTTTATGCACTGCATAAAGCGCAGGGGCGGATATGGGTTGAGGTGAGAGTGAAGCCGATGGCCAATCCAGTGGAGTTGAGCCGCTTGCGTCTCCTACTTGGCTGGCATCGGCCGCCGCGCTCCAGGGATCATCACGATCAACACTCAGCGCCAAAAATGGGTTGGCTGCCTGTGGTGCCAGTGACCCGCTTGGCTGCGCCTGGCGTTGCCACCAGCGGTGTGTCGCTCTCCAGCCCAAGCTGATTTCCAACTCACCCTCAGCACTGAGCCGTGCCGCACTGCGCTCGGTGGGCGGACTCAAGCAGGCGCACAAATGCTGCTGCACACGCGGTGACAAAACACCCTCACCGGCATCTTGACTGAGATGACGCGCGAGTAATCCAGCCAAAGCTTGGGTATGAATTTGATAGCCCTTCTGAGGTTGATCCATCACGCAGCGCTGCGGACGATAACCCATTTGTGCCAACGCCACAAACACCGCATCAGTCTGAATAGGCTGAGTGATTTTGATCAAGGGTGTGGCCCGCGCCAGCCATGTCGCTGCGACTAATAACTCATCCGCACGCAGCTGCTCGGGTTGAATCAAACCCAACACAAGGCAGTGAAGATAGGCCGCCTCACAAGAGGCTGGCGCACTGGTTTGCACCGCATGCCCCTGCAAACGGCTTTGGCAGGCCAGCTGATAAAACACCTGCAGCTCCTGCCAGAAGCTTGCACTCAAAGGCAGCGAATGCACACAGCTGCGCAATAACAGAGCGCGTGGAAGCTCAAGGCAGCGATAGAGGCTGGGTAGAAGCTGCTGGGCCAGTTCTCGTGCTGCCAGTTGATGGCGCATCGCCAATAAATCATTCACCGCACGCTGATAGCCTGTTAACAGCGCCTGTTCTAATTGCTGCGCGAGGACAGCATCACTGGCTTTGGTCAGCAAGGGGGTGAGCTGCTGACTGGTTTGGCGCAACGCATCTAACCAGCGCACCCGTTCTGGTGCCGCCAGCTGGAGCTGATTGAGCTCCGTTAGCAGGCTCACCAAAGCAGGTGCGGCGCCCTGTGGATAAGCCAAGGGCTGCTCTGCAAGCCAAGTTTGCAACGCAGAAAAATCCAGCTGAAGTTCGCTCAGCTGGGTTAACAGCAGCGGCGGCAGAGCAACAGGAATCAAAGTCATGCTTTATCTCGTTGAAAAGGGCCAACCCAAGGGCGTTTTACTGGGCTGTTCAGGCTGCTCACGCACCAATTTAGGGACCAAGAATCCCGGTAAGGCACTAAGCAGTTGTTGATAGAGGCTTTCGATTTCATCCGCTGACAGAGCAAAATGCGCAGCACCCTGCACTCTGTCCAGCAAGTGCAGATAATAGGGTAGAACACCAGCTTCAAAAAGTCTTTCCGATAATTCAGCCAGCACCTGCGCAGAGTCATTAATATTTTTCATCAGCACGCTTTGATTGAGCAGGGTCACACCCGCTGCACGTAACCCCTGAAGCCGCTCGATCAAACGCGCATCGAGCTCTTGCGGGTGATTGATATGCAGCACAAAGACCAGCTGACTACGCGTTGTCTTCACCCAGGCCAGCAGATCATCATCGATTCGCTCTGGAATCGCGACCGGAAAACGGGTATGCAAACGAAGACGCTTGATATGGGGCACCGCATCCAGCGTGGCCATCCAACGCGCCAAGTGCGCATCAGGACTGCTCAGCGGATCGCCGCCAGATAAAATCACCTCATTGATTTCAGGATGAGCGTACAGATAATCCACAATCGCCTCGCGCTGCTGACCACCTGGCTGGTTATCACTATAAGGAAAGTGACGCCGAAAACAGTAACGGCAGTGGAGTGCGCAGGCCCCAGTAATCGTCAACAACACCCGACTGCGATACTTATGAATCAAGCCTGGCAGAGGGTTAAACGCCTGCTCCTGCAGCGGGTCTGGCACATAGCCTTCTGGTGTCTCTAGCTCGGCACTCAGTGGCAAGACTTGCAAGAGCAAGGGATCATCCAAGCGCCCCGGCTGCATACGCTCCACAAAGGCCAGCGGCACCTTGAGTGCAAAATGCCCTGCTTGTGCCTGTGGATGGATCTGCGCCGCTAAAGCTTGGGGGTCCAGCGTAAGGCGCTCAGCCAGTTGGTCGACTTGGGTAATGGCCTGTTTAAGCTGTTCACGCCAGTGGAGTGGAGCGTGGCTTTTGAGTATCATAAGCGGCTGTATTCCTATTGTGGTCTTAGCGGGGCGTCAGGTGCGTTCACCTCTGCTGCCCGCAAGATTGTGGCCTATCTATTAACAGAGAAGAAATTATGGCGAACTTTGCAACCAACGAATTTAAAGGCGGCCTGAAGGTGATGCTGGATGGCGATCCTTGCTCGATGATCGATATCGAACACATCAAGCCAGGTAAGGGTCAAGCCTTTACACGGGTGAAGTATCGTAACCTGATGTCTGGCCGCGTCGGCGAAAAAACCTTTAAATCCGGTGACAGCGTAGAAGGTGCGGATGTCATGGAAGTCGATATGGAGTTTCTCTATAGCGATGGCGAGTTCTGGCATTTTATGAAAACTGACGGCTCTTTTGAACAGCTCGGTGCCGATGCTAAAGCCATGGGCGAGAGCACCAAGTGGCTCAAAGAGCAGGAAGTTTACACTGTCACTCTGTATAACGGTGCGCCGATTAACGTCACCCCACCCAACTTTATCATTCTGCCAGTGGAAGAAACTGATCCTGGCCTCAAAGGCGACACAGCACAAGGCGGCTCCAAGCCAGCCAAGCTCCCAACGGGTGCCGTTGTGCGTGTTCCTCTGTTTGTTAACGAAGGCGATTTGCTGAAGATCGACACGCGCACCGGCGAATACGTTAGCCGTGCCTAAGTCGGCTCTCGCTTGGCCGTCAGGGGCAACTCTGGCGGTTTTGCAGCAACGCGCTCAGCTGACTACGGCGGTCCGTGATTTCTTTGCTCAGCG
>SKOQ01000229.1 GCA_007119985.1 Marinospirillum sp. | reverse complement strand
CCTTTTCAGCAGCCAATCAGAAGATCGAAAACGCAGAATTATACACACCTCAAGCAGGCAAGTCCAAAGGATGGCCCACCCGACTTAAGCAGGCTTGTGCAATGCAGCAAATTGTCGCACGCTAGGGCCGCTTTTTTCTGCCAGCCCTCAATGCAGACACACCCAAGGAAACCTTGCTTATGCCATGCATGTCCGCTGACGTTCGTTTATCCATTCCACTTCTCTTTATCAAGGAGATCTCCTATGGCAGCGCTTCCTCAAGCTTTGCTCAAGAACTTTCTCGGCAACGCCCCATCTTGGTACAAATCCCTGATCCTCCTGTTTCTGGTGATCAATCCCATCATGCATTGGCTACCTGGCCCGTGGACAGCTTTTGCAGGATGGGTTTTGCTGGCGCAATTTATCTTTACGCTGGCGATGGCACTCAAATGTTACCCGCTGCTTCCCGGCGGTCTACTCGCGCTTCAGGCCGTTTTTCTGGGCATGACCACGCCCGATATGGTGCTCTATGAAGTCCGCCACAATCTAGAAGTGATTCTGCTACTGATGTTTATGGTGGCGGGCATCTATTTTATGAAGCAGCTGCTTCTTTTTGCCTTCACCAAAATTCTGGTTGGGGTGCGCTCTAAATCACTGCTGGCGCTGATTTTTTGCGCTGCCGCCGCGCTGCTGTCTGCTTTTCTTGATGCGCTGACCGTCACGGCAGTCATCATCTCGATTGCTGTCGGCTTTTACTCTGTTTATCACCGCGTCGCTTCTGGAAAGACCTACCACCAATACAGCCATGATCATGGCAATGATATCGATGTTCAGGAATCCCAGCGTGAGGATCTGATCCAGTTCCGTGGCTTTTTACGCTCATTACTGATGCATGCGGCCATAGGTACGGCCCTCGGTGGTGTGTGCACCATGGTCGGTGAGCCACAAAACCTGCTGATCGCCAAAGAGGCTGAGTGGGATTTTGTTAGCTTCTTCCTGCACATGGCACCCGTCACCCTGCCTGTTCTTTTGGCCGGTTTGATGACCTGTTTGATGCTGGAGAAGATCAAGCCGCTGGGCCGCTTTTTTGGTTATGCAGGACGTCTACCTCAACGCGTGCGCAGCATCTTAGAAGATTTTGATCGTGACCAAAGCGAACAGCGCACTCAGCGTGAACGAATTCAGCTGACGGTACAAGCAGGGGTGGCACTCTTTTTGGTGGTGGCTTTGGCCTTACACTGGGCCGAAGTTGGCCTGATCGGTCTTGCGGTGATTATCCTGCTCACCAGCCTCAACGGTATTAATGAAGAACACCAGATCGGCAAGGCTTTTGAAGAAGCCCTGCCCTTTACGGCGCTTTTGGTGGTCTTTTTTACCATTGTGGCGGTGATTCATAGCCAGAACCTGTTCACACCCTTTATTAGCTGGGTATTGGCTCAGCCTCTTGAGCAGCAGCCAGGGTTATTTTTTCTGGCCAATGGTCTCTTATCCGCCATCTCAGATAACGTTTTTGTTGCCACCATTTACATTAGCGAAGTCAAAGGGGCGCTGCTCAGCGGTGCGATCGATCGTGCGCACTTTGAGCAGTTGGCGGTGGCAATCAATACCGGCACCAACCTACCCAGCGTGGCCACACCCAATGGTCAGGCGGCTTTTTTGTTTTTGCTCACCTCCGCCATTGCGCCGCTGGTGCGCCTGTCTTATGGGCGCATGGTGTTAATGGCCTTGCCTTACACCTTGGTGATGGGAGGGATCGGCTTCTGGGCGGTCACCCACTGGGTTTAAATCGGGTGTTTTGATCTTGGCGCATAAAAAAACCACCTTGGCAACAAGGTGGTTTGGCTCTGACCTAAAACCTGCCGCGCCGCCGACTCACGCTTTCCACCTGCCAAGGCTCAGCCTGGATACTCGTCTCAACCCACTCTTGTAGGCTCGGCTCGACACGCGGCATAAAATTCAGGCCGGTACGCTGTTCGATCTCACGCACGCTGACCAAGAACTGATCCAGCGGCTCATTGCCACGGACATTTTGCGGTACCAAAAAGGCCAGAACGCGCAGTGGCCGATCGGCTGTTTCAGGCGCAATAAAAATCTTATAGAAAGCCTCTGGCACCTGCACACGCCAGCTGCTGCTCAAGCGCTCCACTTGATCTCCAAACACTGGACCGGTGATCACCCACATCTCACCTTTCAGCTGCACAAAATGATCCATCGCAGATTGCTCGATACGCTGCCAGACTTGACGATTCAATTCAGGCGTCTGCGGGCTGATATTGGTCATCCAGAAGGTTTGCAACTGCGCCTCTCGCCCATGAATCTGCGCAATCGCGTAGTTGGGAGCCAGATGACCGCGATCATAGCCACTACGGGTATAGTCATCATGGCTGACCCGCCAAAAAGGCAGGGTGCGCCAGTCTTCTTCAAAGCGTGACGGACGCTGGCCTATGGCTTGCGTGGGCCGATTATCCAAGCGATAGGTGACCCACAAGGGGTTCATCCGCCAGTCTGAGTAGCCCAGCATAAATCCATCATTTCGTAAAACCCGATGCCAGTTCTGCCAATCCTGCCAGTCTTGCACCACCGGCACACCGCCAAAGGCATGCTGCTCGCGCATCTGGCGCTCAAAAAAATAATAACCCAACGCCGCGATAATCAGCACCAGCACCAGCCAACGCCCACCACGGCGTGAACTCGACACTGAACGCCGTTTTTTACCGCGCGTCATATTGCGCAGCTGTTCTTTGGCGAGGTGTCGCCCCCTGCTTTTAAGCTCTCTTTGCACCATGTCTGACACGACTCTCTCAGTTGCCCTTAGGCTGCGGAACCAGATAACAAACCAACAATATGAAAACCACCCACATAGGTGCCAACGGCTGAACCTAGGGTGGCCAAGATAAAGACTAATAGGGTGCGTGAGACCCGATTCTTCCACCAGCCGGTCCACTGAGCTGTATCCTGACGCAAGGAGGAGAAGTCAGCGACGGTTGGCTTTCTTAACCAAAGCTCAGCCGCAGCCGCCACCATACCCGCACCGACAGTCGGATTCAGCGAGGTTAAAGGCGCAGCAAGAAAGGCTGTTAGCACCGTTAGCGGATGCCCACCCGCGATCAGCACACCGAAGGCGCTCAACCCACCATTGATCAGCACCCAATCCGTAATCAACTGCCAGCCCAGCTCGGTATTGCGGCTAAAGCCCAATCCAAAACCCAATAGGACCAGCGCGGCGATCACCCAAGGAATCATTTTCGGCCAACGACTGGCCGCCGGCAGACTATTGAGAATGCTGAGCTGCTCTTGGGGTTTCTCAGGCAAATGGCTGTTCAGGCTCTCCGCCAAACCTTTTAAATGCCCCGCTCCAACCACTACCAGCACTTTTTTGTACTGACTCGTGCCGTTTTCTTCAGCCAGGCGCAGTGCCATAAAGTGATCCCGCTCAGCGATCAACGGTTGGTAAAGCTTTTCTGATTCAGCCGCAAATTCACTAAAGGTGGATTCCAGTACATCGCCTTCTTTGAGTCTTTCGATCTCGTCCGCGCTGACCTTCTCACGCGAAAAAAGGCTGCCGATCAACCCGCTTAATAATCCAGCTCTTTGCCACCAAGGTACATTGCGATAAACCCTTTTCAAGGTGATCCCCACATCCCGATCAATCAACCAAAGCGGGAGGTTTTTTGCCTGAGCTGCTTCGATCGCCGCTTGCATTTCTGCCCCGGGCGCAATGCCCGATTCTTCTGCAACCCGCTGCTGGAAGGAACCCAAGGCCAGATTCGCGGCCACCAAGCCCGCCTTGCCCTGTTTAATCACCTGAAACAAATCCAGCTTCGCCAAGGCATCTGGGTCGGTCATGCTGGCAAAGCGCGCGGGACAGAGTTCGATCGCCACGGCATCAAATTCACCGCTTTGAATCAAGGTGCGCACTTCTTCTGCACTGTGTTTTGACACGTGAGCTGTGCCGAGAAGGGTATATTCTGTTTGATGTTTGATGACCTGCTGACGCGGGCCGGATACCGCTGCTGAACTCATCGTTTCTCTCTACTTAGGGCGCTGAAAAAAACACGCATGGAGACCACAAAGAGCGCCATTAGATCAGAGTCTGCTCTGTGGCTCAATCTCCCCACCTCGTCGCGCTTATTCTTTAGTCAGGGTGAGTAGTTGAGTTTTAATTGATATACTGTAACTGCGCTTTATACTCTACTCACCTTGACGTCTTCGTCATACCTGCCAGCCTGCAAGAGGATGCATTAGCATGAAGCT
>SKOQ01000173.1 GCA_007119985.1 Marinospirillum sp. | reverse complement strand
TCAGGAATGGCGTAGCCCACTGTATCGGGGATATTGATCGTGCGTGCACCCGCTGCAATCGCGGCTTCAACAATACGGCATAAGAAATCCATCTCAGAGCGCCCTGCGTCTTCACAGGAAAACTCCACATCAGCACAGAGATTGCGCGCCAGTTTGACGGCCTTCACCGCCTGCTCGATCACCTGCTCTGGCGTCATATTGAGTTTATGGCGCATATGAATGGGACTGGTGGCGATAAAGGTATGAATCCGGCCTGAATTGGCAGGCTGAATGGCTTCTGCTGCACGACGAATGTCCGCCTCAACCGCGCGTGAAAGAGAGCAAACGGTCGATTCCTTGATTGCCTCGGCAACCGCACGCACTGCTGCAAAATCGCCCTCGCTGGCGATGGCAAAGCCAGCCTCAATGACATCGACATGCATTTTTTCGAGCATCTTAGCAATGCGAACCTTTTCATCCTTGGTCATGGATGCGCCGGGGCTTTGTTCGCCATCGCGCAAGGTGGTATCAAAAATCACCAGTTGGTCTTTGTTCATCTTGTCTCCTCACCCATTGCTCAGGTTTTTTTTATCGCTGCTGATCGATGCTAACGCCAGTCACCGCGCAGTTGACTGACTTCTTGCTGGAGCCGTGCGGCGGTCACTTCTTCGGGCATCAGTGCTGGCCCAGCAACGACTTCAATTTTGGACCAAAAGCGCTTTGGCCATTTTTTAAAGGCTCGCCCTTCCGTCCGTGAAAACCAAGAGCCCCAGAGTCCACGCAATGCCATAGGGATTACGGGGACAGGGTGGGCAGCCAGAATACGCTCAACTCCACGCTTAAAAGTCTGGATTTCGCCATCGGGTGTCAGGCGGCCCTCAGGGAAGATAAAGACCAGCTCACCGCGCTCCAGCGCTGCACCCATAGCGGCAAAAGCCTGATGAAGATTAGCACGATCCACCTTTTCAGAGCTAATCGGGACAGTGCCTGCCAGTTGCAAAAAGCGCTTGAGGAGCGGGTGGTCATGGATCTCTTTATCGATCACAAAGCGCAGTGGGCGATGGCAGGCCCCCGCCAGCAGCAGGGCATCGACAAAGCTGACATGGTTGGCCACCACCAGTGCGCCACCCGTTTCAGGAATATGCTCTAAGCCACGATGACGGACGCGGTACAGACTATGTGAGAGCAGATAGATCAGAAAGCGCAGCAGCGGATCAAAAGCCAGTTTGAGGGCCAAGAGCCCAACCAGCAAAGCGCTGAGGCCATACACCAGAAAAAACTGCGGTAGGCTCAGTTCAAGCCAGCTTAATAGCAGTGCCGCCAGCAGCGCACTGATCACCATCGCCAGCGCGTTCATGACGTTTAAGGCGGCGATCATTTGCGAGCGAATGGCTTGGGGGCTACGGCGTTGGATCAGACTGTACAGCGGGACAATAAACAAACCACCACACAGGCCAGCCAGCGCCAAATCCACCGCAATGGCCCCGCCACCGGCCGCCCAGAATTCAGCGAGATTACGCAGGTCTTGGCCGGATTCGAGCCCCGGAAAAGCCTGGGCCTGCGCATAAAGATCAAAGGAGAAGAGCGCCATGCCGAGTGCGCCGAGCGGTGTCATGCCGAGTTCAATTTGTCCGCGTGACCAAAAACCACACAAGAGCGCACCGCCACCCACGCCGAGGGAGAACAAGGCCAACAGCAGCGTTCCCACACTTTCATCGGCCAGCAGCACACTGCGGGTGAAGTTGGGGAATTGGGTGAGATAACCTGAGCCCATAAACCAAAACCAGCTGATGGCGAGCATCGATAAAAGCAGGCTCCTTTGCTGGACTGCGCTACGCAAAATGCGGCTGGTTTGGCGGTAGAGGTTCCACTCTAGCTTGAGATCAGGCTGGCCTGCGGCGGCCGATGGCACACCATAGCTGGCCAGCAAGCCCAGTGCGGCAAAGCTGACCACTACCCAGCCAATCCACATCATCTGCTGACTAGCCCATTCCGCCAGCAGGCCCCCGAGCAGCGTGCCAAGCAGGATCGCGACAAAAGTGCCCATGCCGACCAGTGCATTGCCATTGACCAGCTCGTCTTCATGCAGGTGTTGAGGGAGAAGGGCGTACTTGACCGGGCCAAACAGGGCCGATTGAATCCCCATCACAAAAACCAAGCTGAGCAGCAGCCACCACCACTCAAAACTAAAGGCGATCAGCGCGGTGAGCATAATGCCCAGTTCGAGCCATTTGATGCTGCGCACAAAGCGGGCTTTTTCGTACTTATCCGCCAGCTGACCGGCAATGCCAGAAAAGAGAAAGAAGGGCAGAATAAACAAGCCAGCCACCAGATTGGTCAATAGGCTGATATCCCAGCCTTGTGCATCCGCAACGGTGTAAGTGAGCAAAAACATCAGTGCAAAACGAAACACATTATCGTTAAAAGCACCTAGGGCTTGGGTCGCAAAAAAGGGGCCGAAACGTCGGCGGAACAAGAGACTCAGTAAAGACATAGCGATCTAATCCATCAGTCAAAAAGGCGGGTGCTCAAATGCCTAGACCGCCGCAGACCTCTGATCTGTGGCGGTCTAGTTTTGCCAAGAAAAAACCAGGTTCACGCTGGTAATGCGATCATACTCGATTTTATCCTGATTCCTATCTTCACTGCGTTTCCAAGTGTAGGCTAGGCCGAGTGAGAAATGCCGATTGGCACGAACATGCAGGCTTTGCTCTAAAACCCAGCTGTTGGTGTCGCTACTGAGATCATAGGCGGTATCTTGCTCTAAGCGCAGATCTTCACTCAGTTGGTGTTGCCAGCGACTGGCGGCGCGGGCGAGAGGATCATACTCTGAACTCACCTCAGGATTGTTGACTGGCTCGCGATACCTGGCCCCCGCGGCAATCTCTAAATCCCACTCTGTGCGCTCAGTGCGTAGGGCGCGATACCCCTGCCCAAGCAGCAGATCGATCTCACGTTCAGAGATTTTAGAAAAGCGATCACGTTGGAAGCGAGCAAAGCCGAGACTGTAGTAGTCTTCGGCCCACTGATAGTTCAGCTGATGACTGGCGTTATACGCTTCTTTCGTTGTCTGACCATCGCTGCGGGTGTAGAGCACTTGGACGCGCGTTTGCTGTCGCCATTGTTGCTCTTCTAGATCAAGACGTAGGCGGCTATTGATGGTGCGCTCTTGGCTTGCGCCTTGGCTGTCGATCAGATTCAGCAGCACTTCACTGCGTGTTTGTAAGCGTGGGCCAGATTCTTCTTCGGCCTGAGCCAAGGGGGAGAGCAGCCCAAGGGTAGAAAACAAAAAGAGTAAAAGTAAAACGGCCCTTAGGAGTCGGGCCGGGATCAAGGTGAAAAGCACAGGACTTCCTTAAAATGACGGTCTTGTTCAATCAGACAGAGATCGACCGAGAAGTTCAGCGCCCAGCGTTGGGGTCGAGCAGGCTCACCAGTGCATCCATTTGTTCGGCAGGGAGTTGATCCAGCTCCTCACGCAAGGCGTAGACGGCCTGAGGATCCAGCTGCAGGCGCTCATAAATATGGGCCGGAATGCGCTGCACCTGTGCCTTCCATTGCGGTTGCATATATTGATGTGCCAGATAGAGCAGATTGGCATATTTGAAATGGGGGCCAGTGTAGTGGGCATTATGCTGTTGGCGCACGGCAATACACATTTCTTCTGGGAGTCCCCAGGTGGTGAACAGGTAGCTGGCAATCTGCTCACGGGTGATGCCAAACAAAAAGCGCTCTAGGTACATTGGCGGTACATGGGGATTGGCTTCCTGGTTGCGGCAATAGAGCGAGAAGTAGGGTGGGAAGACCTCAGCCAGAATCAAGTAGCCAAAGTTATGCAGTAGGCCGCCCAGGTAGACCAAGCCTGCATAGGGACGCGCCATGGGTGGGATGAGTTTAACGAGCTTCTCGACCAGCGTGGCACGTAGTACAGCATCACGCCAAAAATGACGATGACCGTGGACGCCATCTTTAGGCAGGCGAATCTGCCGTGATAAGGCCAGACCGAGGGCGAGGTTCATTGTCAGGTCAAAACCTAATACACGGATCACCGCATCCTGAACAGAACGAATACTGCCCGGTGCGCCGTAATAGGGGGAGTTGGCCCAGCTGATCACCTGAGAGGCGAGACTGGGATCGGTTTCAATCACCTGTGCCAGTTCTGTACCACTGACATCTTCCTTCGATTTTAAGGCCAGCAGGCGTTGCGTGCTCAGCGGCAGGGGGGCAATTTCAATCGATTCGCTCAGGCGTGCTCGGACACGTTGCTGGGTGATGGTTTCCACTGCGCTGCGAATTTCTTTTTCATCCCGATGGGGGTTGTCGAGATTTGGTCGAGCGGCTTGCAACGGAATCGAGAAGGCTTCTTGCTCGATCTGGGCCGCTTCAATCAGTTGTTGGTATTCATGGCGACCAAAGCGGAGTAAGAACTCAGGATCGCCCGATTCGATAAACACCCAGTCACCATCCATTGGGCTGAGATCCACACACATGGGAATGGAGAGTAGGCCAGGCAGCGCAGGCAGAGACTGAAGTTTCAGTTCTTTCAAGAGTTTGGTGCGGTAATCGGGTGAGCGGGCCCGCCAATCCGTGCCGTTGGCATTGAGTTTTTGCAGATCCAATAAACAGTGCGCAGGAAAAACAGCCTGTAGATTAAAGCCATCCACCGCTTGCAAAAGCGTGCTGCGCAGCAGTTGTTGGGGCTGGGCGAGTGTGCGCGCAACACGCCGTGCCTGTAGGGCTTCACTGTGCAGGTCGGTTGGTGTGTAGTGAGAAAGCGTTGTTTTATCCATAGCACCTGGGTTCATGTCTGCTCCTGCAGAAAACAAAATGAGCAGCTGGGGCTGCCCCTTCGACTCAGGATGAAGAGAATTTAAGCCTGAGCGTAATCGAGTTCTTGTGTTTGCCAGCGCGAGATCAAGGCTTGTGCCAAATGGGGCTCTTGCTCTAGTAGCTGCTGTGCAAAGGGTTTGAGCTGTTCAAATAAATCCGCATCACGCTGGAGCTGGGCAATCTTAAACGTCAGCTCTCCTGTCTGGCGTGTCCCAAGCAGCTCTCCGGGGCCGCGAAGTTCGAGATCTTTTTGTGCGATCACAAAACCATCATGGCTGGCGCGCATCACGGCAAGACGTTCGCGTCCATGTGCAGTGAGAGGAGGATGATAAACCAGCAGACAGTAACTGTCGATCTGGCCTCGTCCTACGCGTCCACGGAGTTGATGAAGCTGCGCCAAACCCAGACGTTCAGCATTATCAATGATCATCAGGCTGGCATTCGGGACATCTACACCGACTTCGATGACGGTGGTGGCCACCAGCAGTTGGGTATGCCCAGCCTGAAATGCAGCCATCACCTCAGCCTTTTCAGCGGCTTTCATGCGGCCATGCACCAGCCCGATGTGCAGTTCTGGTAGATCCTGTACCAGCGCTTGCCAGGTGGCTTCGGCGGCTTGGCAATCCAGCACTTCAGATTCTTCAATCAGCGTACACACCCAGTAGGCTTGACGCCCTTCAGAGCAGGCATGGCGGACACGTTCGATCACTTCATGGCGGCGCGTGTCCGGGACCACCAGTGTCTGAATAGGTTGACGGCCTGGTGGTAGCTCATCAATCACTGAGACATCCAAATCTGCATAGGCACTCATGGCCAGGGTGCGTGGAATGGGGGTAGCGGTCATGATCAGCTGGTGGGGTCGCTGTGCACCCAGCTGGCCTTTATCGCGCAACGCGAGACGCTGATGGACACCGAAACGATGTTGCTCATCAATCACCACCAGTGCTAAGCGATGAAAGCGTACTTGATTTTGAAACAGGGCGTGGGTGCCAATCAGCAATTGAGTGTCACCGCTTTCCAGCGCTGCTAAGCATTCTTGGCGTGCTTTGGTTTTCATCTTGCCCGTGAGGCATCGCACACGGATACCCAAGGGGGTCAGCCACGCGCTGAGGTTTCTTTCGTGCTGCTCAGCCAAGAGTTCTGTCGGCGCCATCAGGGCGGCTTGGTAACCCGCGCCGATGGCTTCTAGGCAGGCTAAGGCGGCCACCAGTGTTTTTCCTGAGCCAACATCGCCCTGCACAAGACGCAGCATAGGATGCGTCTGGCGTAAATCAGCCTGAATTTCTTGCAAAACTCTTTCTTGCGCTCCAGTGAGCTGGAAGGGGAGCGCATCGCGCAAGGCTTGAGGCCAATGGGCATGATGACGGGGCAAGCTCAATGCCGCTGCCGGATCTTGGCGTATTTTTTGTCTGAGCAGCAGCATACTGACCTGATGGGCCAGCAGCTCTTCAAAAGCCAGACGGCGAAGCGCAGGATGCTGGCCGTTTTCTAGTTGCGGCCAGAGGGCATCGCGCGGAGGCTGGTGTAACAAGACTAAGGCACCATGGAGATCGGGCCAGTCTGGAGGTAAGGGTTGTGCCCGAGGCAGCAGCTCAGCCAAGGGAGAGATGTCAAGCAGTGCGAGTGCTTGCTGGATCAGCTGACGAAGCCGAGCCTGAGTGACGCCTTCCGTCAGGGGATAGATGGGGGTGAGGCTGGTCTCGAGCAATCCCTTGGTTTGGTTGGCATGGAGCTGGCGAAACTCCGGATGGTAGAGTTCGAGACCAGTAGTGCCAGGGCGTGCCTCGCCATAGGCTTGCACTTCGGCTCCGACCGGCAGCTGAGCCTGCATAGCCGCCGTGAAGTGAAAAAAGCGCAGGCTGATGATCCCCGTAGAATCAGAGAGACGCACCAGCAGGCTGCGCCGCTTGCCCTGCTGCACCTGACTGTGGATCACCTGTCCTTGAATGACAGCTGCTTGCCCTGGCCTGAGTTGGCCTAAGGGGGTCAGCTGGGTCCGGTCTTCATAGCGCAGTGGCAAATGAAAGAGCAGATCTTGTACAGAAGTCAGTCCGAGGCGCTGGAGCTTAGCCGCGAGCGCCTGACCGACGCCCTTGAGTTGGGTGACGGGCTGTTGATCGAGAGGCGGTGTGTGCATCCGGCCCGTCTCCAATCAAAGGGGTTTGAATTGATGGATCGCTTGAGCAAGGGCTTCGATCGCTTTCGGACGCGGGAAGCTGGCACGCCATGCCAAGGCTACCTGCCGCGAGGGGGCCGGTTCTGCAAAGGGCCGTGTGACTAGCACTTCGTGGTTGTACTGGTGTGTGGCCACTGCAGAATGAGGGAGAACAGTGATGCCCATGCCAGAGGCGACCATGTGGCGCAAGGTTTCTAACGAGCCGCCTTCCGCCACCAGTGTTTGGTCGCTGTTTTTGAGGTTGGCTTCTAAGCCTGGGCAGGCTTCAAGCACCTGATCGCGGAAGCAATGGCCTTCACCGAGCATCAGCAGCTTTTGTGTTTTCAGTTCTTGGATGGGTATAGATGCGCGCTCTGCCCAAGGATGGCTTTTCGGTAAAAGCAGTTCAAAGGGCTCTTCATAGAGTGGCCGTGTGAGCACATCTGGCTCAGTAAAAGGCAGGGCGACGAGTATGGCATCCAGTTCAGTGCTGCGCAGCCTTTGGCGCAATACGGCGGTATAGTTCTCTTCAATATAGAGTGGCATCTGCGGGGCGAGGGCACGCAATCCACTGACCAGCTGCGGGAAGAGATAAGGGCCGATGGTATAGATCGCACCAATGCGCAGCGGAGTGGAGAGCTGATCCTTACCGAGTTGTGCCAGCTCTTTAATGGTGGCAGCCTGCTCAAGCACACGATGGGCTTGTGCCACGATACGCTCTCCAATCGGCGTCAACTGAACGGCGCTTTTACTGCGCTCGAAGAGTGCAACGCCCAGCTCTTCTTCGAGCTTCTTGACGGCCACACTGAGCGTGGGCTGACTGACAAAGCATTTTTCAGCGGCATGGCCAAAGTGTCTTTCTTGTGCCAAGGTGACAATGTATTTGAGTTCAGTCAGCGTCATCTGGGGGATACTCCGTGTCATTCATCGTGGGCTGTCTTGTTAGTGTAAGACAGCCTTTGGAAAAGTATGCATCATTGATTAAAATAATCAAGTGTTAGGTTCTAATTCTATATGGCTATGATTTGTGGGTGATTAGCCGCGTACATCGATCTTCTTGGCGAGCCAGTTGAGTGGCGTCGCCAAGATTCAGGATTCAGGAGAAGTCAGTATCATGCGGATCATGATTGTTGGGTGTGGTGATTTAGGTCAGTATCTGGGCCAAAGGCTGGCTGAGCAGGGGCATCAGGTGTGGGGCGCGCGCCGTCAGGTAGCGTTATTACCCGAGTCCATTCAGCCTTTTTACTGGGACTTGCCTGCCCCGCCGCCAGAGTCCTTACCTGAAATCGATTATCTGGTCTATGCCGTGGCCGCCGATGGTCGTTCACCAGAAGCCTATCAGCGAGCCTATCGGGATGGTGTAGCAGCGGTGTTGGCGGCGCTGGGCGATCAACTCAGCACATTGAAGCGTTTTTTTCTGGTGTCCTCGACAGGCGTCTATCACCAACAGGCGGGTGAGCTGGTCTCTGAGGCCAGCCCTGCCTTGCCGCGTGGCTTTTCTGGTCAGTTGATTCTGGAAGGTGAGGCGCTGCTGGCGCAGGCAGAATGTGCATCAACCTGTGTGCGCTTGAGTGGCCTTTATGGGCCAGGGCGAGAGCGTTTATTGCGTCAGGCGCGGGCGGGTCAGCATCCGCCCGCTGAACCCTTGTATTGGACCAACCGGATTCATCGTGATGATGCTGCGGCAGCCATCCAGCATTTAATGGATCTTGATGTGCAGGGTCAGCAGATCGAAGATCTCTATCTGGTCAGCGACACCAGCAGTGTGCCGATGCAGCAAGTAATTGCCTGGTTGGGTGAGCAGCTGGGCGTGCCGCCTCAGACATTGGGCGCGCTGCCCGGTGAAGGACAGGGGAAGCAGATCCAGAGCCAGCTTTTAGCCAGCACTGGATTTCAATGGCGCTATCCCAGCTATCGCGAGGGCTATGCGGCACTGTTGAGCGCTGCCACGCCCTCTTAGATAGCGCTTAAATAGCGAGCTTGCTGAGGCGATTCTGGATGGCGTGCCGTATGCCTTTCGCATCCAGTCCGACCTCGGCAATCAGCTCTTCTGGTGTGCCTTGATCGATCCAGCGATCAGGCAGCCCTAGATTCAGCAACTGTGGTGTGCGGCCTTGGGCAGCAAAGAATTCATTAATGGCACTGCCGACACCGCCCATGATGGCATTTTCTTCGAGGGTCACCAACAGGCTGTGGTTCGCTGCTATTTCTAGCAGCAGCGACTCATCCAGTGGTTTGATAAAACGCAGATTGACTAGTGTGGCATCGAGCTCAGCGGCGACCTGCTCGGCGGCCGCGACGCAACTGCCCAGCGCCAAAAGAGCCACCTTCTGCCCTGTCCGCCGCACTTCGGCCTTGCCGATGGGCAGGGTGGCTAAGCTGGATTGAAGCGCAACGCCCGGGCCTTGGCCGCGTGGATAGCGCACGGCGGCAGGACCTTGATAATGGTAGCCGGTGCTGAGCATCTGGCGGCATTCTTGCTCATTGGCTGGCGCCATAATGATCATCTCAGGGACGCAGCGCAGATAAGACAGATCCAGAGTGCCGTGGTGGGTGGGGCCATCTTCACCGACGAGGCCAGCGCGATCGATCGCAAAGAGGACATCCAGTTTTTGCACGGCAACATCATGGATCAGCTGATCATAGGCGCGCTGTAAAAAGGTGGAATAGATGGCGACAACCGGCTTCATGCCTTCGCAGGCCATCCCCGCTGCCAGCGTGACGGCATGCTGCTCTGCGATGGCGACATCAAAATAGCGCTGTGGATATTCGCGCGAAAAACGCACTAGATCTGAGCCCTCGCGCATGGCCGGCGTAATGGCCATCAGGCGTGGGTCTTCAGCGGCCATATCACACACCCACTGGCCAAAGACTTGAGAGTATTTAGGGCCAGAGGGCTTGGATGGATTTTTTTTAGGTGGAGTTTTTTCTAGTTTGCCGAGCGCATGATAGCCAATGGGGTCCTGCTCAGCAGGCAGGAATCCCTTGCCTTTTTTGGTGACCAGATGCAAAAAGTAAGGCCCCTTACGCTGCTTGATTCGCTTCAGTGTGGCGATGAGTTCAGGCAGATCATGGCCGTCAAGGGGGCCGATATACTGAAAACCAAATTCCTCAAAGAGGGTGCTGGGCGACATCAGTGCCTTCACCTGCTCTTCGGTTTTTTGAGCGATTTCCCAGGCGAGCGGCAGCATAGAGAGCAGCTTGCGGCTGCCTTCGCGCAGTTGATGATAAGGTTCGCTCACCAGCAGTCGAGCCAGATAGCTGGCCAGTCCACCCACATTCTCTGAAATCGACATTTCATTGTCATTCAGAATGACCAGTAGATCAGGCTGTAGGTGACCAGCATGGGCGAGGGCTTCAAAAGCCATACCGGCGGTCATCGCGCCATCTCCAATGACGGCAATCGATTTTTGCTGTTTGCCTTGGGCTTGGGCGGCTAAAGCCATGCCGAGGGCGGCGCTAATTGAGGTGCTAGAGTGGCCGACACCAAAGGCATCATAGGGAGATTCTGCTCGCTTAGGAAAGGCGGCGAGGCCATCTTTTTGGCGGATGGTGAGCAGTTCTTCTTTGCGTCCCGTGAGAATTTTATGCGGGTAGGCTTGATGCCCCACATCCCAGATCACCTTATCTTGTGGCGTATTGAAGACATGGTGTAAGGCCACGCTTAGCTCAACCACCCCGAGTCCAGCACCAAAATGCCCACCTGTTTGCTGTACGCTCCATAAAAGCCAAGCTCTGACTTCTCTGGCGAGCTTGAGTAGCTGGCTGTCAGAGAAGGTTTTCAGATCTGCAGTGCTACTCAGTCCGTCAAGCAGGGGCGTTTCAGGACGATGCTGGGGCAGGACATCAAACATAGTGGCTTGGCTCTTTGGATTCATTTTAGTGGTCGCGTAGGATACACCAGTCCGCAAGGAGATGGTGGAGCGTCCAGTCACCTTCTAGATCTTGCAGTGCGGCTTGGGCTTCATGCACCAGCGCTTGGGCGGTGTGTTGTGCCTGTTCAAGGCCGAGCAGGCTGGGGTAGGTGGCCTTGTTGAGGCGCGCATCAGCTCCTGTTTGCTTGCCAATCTTCTTCGCATCCCCTTGTACATCCAGCAAGTCATCCTGAACTTGGAAGGCTAAGCCCAGCGCGCTGGCATAGCGATCTAAGGCCGCCAAGGTGGTTGCAGAAGCCGACTGGCTATGACCACCGAGCGCAACCGCAGCGCGAATTAATGCCCCTGTCTTATGCCGGTGCAGGGTTTGCAAGGCGGCTAGATCGAGTTGGTGACCTTCACTTTGCAGATCGAGCATCTGGCCACCGACCATCCCCTGAGGGCCGCTGGCTTGCGCAAGGCAGCGGATCATGGCCAGCGCTTGAGGATGCTCTTGAGTGGCAAGCAGTTCAAAGGCAAGCGTCTGCAGGGCATCACCGACCAGAATGGCCGTCGCCTCATCAAACTGAATATGGCAGGTAGGATGGCCGCGCCGAGTGGCATCATCATCCATCGCTGGAAGATCATCATGCACGAGCGAGTAGGCATGAATCATCTCCACCGCAGCGGCTGGTGCATCGGCCAGCGCCAGATCACCACCCAAAGCCTGCGCGGTAGCGAGGGTCAGCACGGGCCGCAAGCGCTTTCCACCGAGCAGCAGGCTATAGTTGAGCGCCTCGTCCAGCCTTGGACTTGGCCCCATTCGCTGCGCAAGCTGCTGTGCCAGATAGTGATCCACCCTTTGTGCATAGCCTGCAATGGCGTGTTCTAGGCGGTCTGCGATCGCCGTCGCAGCAAGTGAAGCCGGCATGTTTAATCATTATCCTCAGCGGTGAGCGGTTGGAACTGGGCCTGGCCAGATTGTTCGTGCAAGCGCTGTACACGCAGCTCGGCTTCTTGTAGCCGAGTCTGAGCCTGATGTGATAGCCGAACGCCACGCTCATAAGCCTCTAAAGAGGCTTCTAAAGAGAGATCGCCCGCCTCCATCTTGTTGACCAGTTGCTCTAGCTCTGCCATCAACTGCTCAAAATCAGCGGGTGCAGGGACGGGGGCGGGTGATGTCTCAGACATGGCTTATCCTTCGTGGTCTTGATGTGAGACTGGAATATCCAGCATCTTGCCTGGATTCATAATCTGGTCTGGATCAAAGGTTTTCTTGATGCCTTGCATCATCTTGATTTCTGCCTGGCTGCGCGTGAAATGGAGGAAGTCTTTTTTAATCAGGCCCACACCATGCTCTGCCGAGACGCTGCCACCAAAGGCTTGCGTGATTTTGAAGACCTGATCACTCACATGATGGCACTTCTCGAAAAAGGCTTCTTTGCTGAGGGCTTCAGGCTTAAGGATATTCAGATGCAGGTTGCCATCGCCGATGTGACCAAACCAGACCACTTCAAAGCCGGGATAGTGCTCAGCAACAAAACCATCAACCTGATTTAAGAACTCAGGCACCTTGGATACCACAACTGAAAGGTCATTCTTATAAGGTGTGTGATGGCTGATGGTTTCGGAGATAAATTCGCGCAGGTTCCAGAGTGTTTGTGCCTGGGTTTCACTTTGGCTAATCACGCCATCTTCGACCCAGCCGGCTTCCATGCAGGATTCAAAGACTTCCATCGCCATCTCCATGATTTCTTCGGTCATGGCTTCAAACTCAACCAGCGCATAGTAGGGCGTGGCCGTTTCAAAAGGACGCTGGAGCTGATGATGCTGAGTGACCTTTTCCAGTGCATTGTCAGAGAAGAACTCAAAGGCGGTGAGATCTAAACGGCTTTGGAAAGCTTGCAGCACCTGCATGACCGCAGGCATCGAGGGCGCCCCCAAGACCATGACGGTCAGGTTTTGCGGTGGGCGCGTGAGGCGCAGGGTGGCTTCAGTGATGATACCCAGCGTGCCTTCTGCACCGATAAACAGATGGCGTAAATCATAGCCAGTGTTGTTTTTGATCAAGCCACGATTCAGATCAAGAATCTCGCCTGTGCCGGTAACCACCTTCAGGCCGAGCACCCAATCTCGCGTCATGCCATATTTGATCACCTTGATGCCGCCTGCATTGGTGGCGATATTGCCTCCAATCTGGCTTGAGCCTGCCGAGGCGAAATCGACCGGATAGTAAAGCCCTTGTTGTTCAGCAAAGTGTTGCAGCTGTTCGGTGATCATGCCTGCCTGTACTGTCACGCTGCGATCTATCGCATTGAAATCGACGACCTTATTCATATAATCCATCACCAGCACCAGCTCATCATTGGCAGCCACGGCACCCGCTGAAAGACCAGTACGACCGCCAGAAGGTACGAGGGCGATCTTGTGTTCACGCGCAAAGCGCACGATCTGCTGGACTTCTTCTGTGCTACGCGGGAAGGCAATCGCGCGTGGACGCGGCGTGTGAATCTTGGTCCAGTCACGGCCATAGATATCTAAGGCTTCATCATCAAGACGGACTTTATCAGGGCCGATAAGGGCTTCAACAGCATGTTTGATTTGCTCAGGCGTCATCATGGCAGCTCTTCAGTTCGATTCGCAGGGGTGCGAAATGAAAATGCGGTATGAAAAAAGATCAGCTTCAAGGGGAATCAATTTCATCTGACTCCGGGCTGTTTCTTGCGGCCTTTATGTTACCATAAGGCTTTCTTGGCTGGCTTCCCCAGCAGCGTCATTTTCCTGTTCTTTCATCCTCTTTTATACACGGAACGCTCCATGTCTAATACTAGTACCGCTCTGTCTAAAACCTCTTTAGATAAAAGCAAGATCAAGATTTTGCTGCTGGAAGGTGTACACCAGACGGCAGTGGATAATTTTAAAGCCAATGGTTACACCAACATTGAATACCATCCTAAGTCTCTGTCCGAGGCTGACCTGCTGAAGGCGGTTGAAGATGCCCATTTTATCGGTATTCGTTCACGCACTCAGCTCACCGAAGACGTCTTTGAAGCCGCGAAAAAACTGGTCGCAGTGGGTTGCTTCTGCATCGGGACGAATCAGGTTGAGCTCTATTCGGCATTGGTGCGCGGTATTCCGGTCTTTAACGCGCCCTACTCTAATACCCGTTCTGTGGCTGAGCTGGTGTTGGGTGAGATGATTATGTTGATGCGTGGCATTCCGCATAAGAGTGCGGCCTGTCATGAAGGCGGCTGGATCAAATCGGCTGAAGGCAGCTACGAGCTACGTGGCAAAAAACTGGGCATCATCGGCTATGGCAATATCGGCTCTCAGCTCTCGGTTCTGGCTGAAAGCTTAGGCTTAGAAGTCCTCTATTATGATGTGGTCACCAAGCTGCCTTTAGGCAACGCCCGTCAGCTGGATACCCTCGATGAGCTTTTGGCGCAATCCGATATTGTGAGCTTGCATGTTCCTGAATTGGATTCCACCAAGTGGATGATTGCAGCTGATGAGCTGAAGAAAATGAAACCAGGTGCGCACCTGATTAATGCTTCACGCGGTAGCGTGGTGGTGATTGACGATTTGGCGGATGTACTCAAATCAGGCCATCTGGCGGGTGCCGCCATCGATGTCTTCCCTGTTGAACCACGCGGTAATGATGATGAGTTTGTCAGCCCACTGCGCGGTTTGCAGAATGTGATTCTGACGCCCCATATCGGCGGCTCGACTCTAGAAGCCCAAGCCAATATCGG
>SKOQ01000013.1 GCA_007119985.1 Marinospirillum sp. | reverse complement strand
TTAGCCAGTCATGAAGTTGTCGTGAATGTGCAGGGCGATGAGCCCCTGATTCCGCCCGAGCTGATCAATCAAGTGGCCGCGAATCTGGCACAGCATCCTCAGGCCAGTATGGCCACCTTGAGCGAGCCCATCACACAGATGCGCGATCTGCTCAATCCGAATTTGGTCAAGCTGGTGGCCGATCAGCAGCAGTACGCGCTCTACTTTAGCCGCAGCCCTTTGCCTTGGGCACGGGATCACTTTCATGCGCCTTTGCAGCTGGTCGATCAGCCGCTGCCTGAATCTTGCCTCGGCCAGTTTCAGCGTCATATCGGTCTCTATGCCTATCGCGTGGCGCTGCTTGATGCTTATATCACCTGGCCGATTGCCCCGCTCGAAGCCATCGAACAGCTAGAGCAGCTGCGCGTTTTGTGGCAGGGGCATAAAATTCATGTGGCTTCAGCCTGTACTCAGCATCCAGCGGGAATAGACACGCCAGAAGACTATGAGCGGGTCGTCGCTTATCTGCGTGAGCGTCAAGCATCAGCGCCATCTCGCTCCAGCCAGTCTTAAAGGAAAAACCATGCCGAAGGTCTTGTTTGTGTGTTTGGGGAATATCTGTCGCTCACCAGCTGCCGAGGCGGTGTTTCGTCAACAGGTGGTTGCAGCCGGTTTGGTGGATCAGATCGAGATCGATTCAGCGGGCACCAGTGATTGGCATCTGGGCAAAGCACCAGATCACCGGATGCAGGCGATCGGTGAACAGCGCGGTTATGATCTGAGCGGCTTGCGTGCACGCCAGATCAGCGCCGAGGATCTGGATCACTATGATCTGATTCTGGTGATGGATAAAAAGAACCAAGCCGATGTGGAAGTTCTGGCAACGGAGTTAGAGCAGCTAGAAAAGATTCGTCTGCTGCTGAGTTTCAATCCTGGTGCGATCCAAGAAGTGCCAGATCCCTACTATGGTGAGGCGGCCGATTTTCATCAAGTGATTGATCTGGTCGAAAGTGCCAATCAGCGTCTTTTGGTTCATCTGCGCCAGCGTTTTGCGCTCTAGGAATCGGCTGTGAAGCATCCTTTTTTTGAAGCACAGGCGGATTTACAGCCCCACAATAGTCTGCAGCTGCCCTGCATCGCTTCATGGTGTTGTGAGGCAGAAGACGAAGGGGACGTGCTGGAGGCCTGTGCGCTGGCGCGTCGCTATGGGCTTCCCTTATTGGCCTTAGGCGGGGGCAGTAACCTGCTTTTGCCACCGCGCTTGGAGGCGGTGGTCCTCAGGCAAAAAGCTCAGCCACTAGAGTGGCCTGATCCCCTACCTGTGGATCTGACCTTGCGTGTTTCAGCTGGTTATTCTTGGACGGCGCTGGTCGAAGACACCACCCAGCGTGGCTACTATGGCCTCGAAAATCTGGCCTTGATCCCAGGACAAGCCGGGGCCGCACCGATTCAGAATATTGGCGCCTATGGCCGTGAAATCAAAGATGTGCTGGTCGGTGTGGAAGGCTACTGGGTGGACAGCCAACAGCGCGATTGGATTCCAGCACAGGATTGCGCTTTTGCCTATCGTATGAGCCGCTTTAAGCAGGATTGGCGGCAGCGTTTTATCATCACCCATGTGCACATCCAGCTCACCCAGCAGGGTGAGTTGCATTTGGATTATGCTGATTTACGCGCCCGCTTTGGCGCCCGTCCTGCCAGTGATCAGCCTCTGCCGTGGCAGCTGGCGCAGATCATCAGCCAAGTCCGACGTGAAAAACTGCCTAATCCCTTGCAACTCCCCAATGCTGGCAGCTTCTTTAAAAATCCTGTGGTGTCGATCGAGCAGGCCGAACAACTGCGTCAGCTTTGGCCGCAGCTGCCGGTTTATCCTGTCAATGCGCAGCAGGTGAAGTTGGCGGCAGGATGGTTGATCGATCAATCGGGTCTCAAGGGCTGGCGGCAAGGGGCTTTTGCTGTGCATCAGCAGCAGGCACTTGTTCTTGTGCATCATGGTGGCGGGAGTTTAGAAGAGCTGTTGGCTTTTGCCTCCCAGATTCAGCAGCGCGTGGCCGAGCGTTTTGCGGTCCAGCTTGAAAGAGAGCCAGATTCGGCCTTGCGCCTCTTTCATGCAAGCTAAGCTCTGTTCAGATAAGCTCAATCCCCTTAAAGCTGTGATGGATTTGGCAAACTGGGTACATGCCAAGTGATCGCCAACAGGAGTCGCTTGACTTATCTGCACTGAGTCGCAAGAATTCGTTACATTCTTGCTTGTCACTACTGAAAAGGATCGCGTGTGAAAAAATCTTTGTCTGTTGCTTGTCTCAGTTTGGGGCTTCTGTGGCCAGTTTCGGCCTTGACCAATGATTTTGATCAGTTCCGCCAGCAGCAGCAGCAGGCTTTTGGTCAGTTTACCCAGGATTTTGATCAGGCCTTCGCTGCTTATCAGCAGGCGTTTGCTACAGCTTTTGCCGCTTATCAAGAAGAGCTACGCACCCAATGGCGTGAGCCGCTGATTTCGGATCAGCATCGCTGGATCGAATATTCGGCCGATCAACGTAGCCGCAGTGTGGTGGATTTTGAAGCCAATCAAGTGACGATAGAAGTCGAGCCTGAGGCAGGTCAATCAGGTGTTGAAGCGGCTATGGCGCTATTGATTGACGTGCTGGAGCGCCCCATTGAAGAAGCCTATGCGCGTGATGAAGTCACCCAGCGCGCGGTTCAAGCTGCCCAGCTGCCGCAGGAATCCCTCGGTGCTTCTGGTCGCAAACGCGTCTTAGAAGGCGTTGGACCAGAGCATGCAGAGGCGATGCTGAATCAAGCCCAGGTGCAGCGCACGACTCAGCCCGCGGCAACAGGCGGCACGCGTGAAGTGGTGATGTTGACCGTGCCTTTGCCTGAAGCGCGAACCAGTGACCGTGCGCGTGAATTTATGCCGTTGATTGAACGCTATGCGCGTGAGTATCAGCTAGAACCAGCACTGATGCTGGCGATTATGCACAGCGAGAGCAGCTTTAACCCGATGGCACGCTCGCATATTCCGGCTTTTGGCTTGATGCAAATCGTGCCTCAATCGGCAGGAAGAGACGTGAGCCAAGAGCTCTATGGTCAGCAGCGTGTGTTTAGCCCCTCTTATCTTTACAACGCAGAAAACAATATTCGTGCTGGTGCGATCTACCTGAATATTCTCAATACGCGTTATTTGCGCCATATCGAGCATCCTGAAAGCCGAATGTATGCGGTGATTGCGGCCTATAATACTGGGGCTGGCAATGTGGCACGGACCTTTACCGGTGGCCCGCGTAGCGTGCCCCAAGCGGCGCGTGTGATCAATGCTATGCCGCCACAAGAGGTGTATCAGCAGCTCAGCCGTCAGCTGCCTTATCAAGAGACGCGTGATTATCTGGATAAGGTCACTTCACGGACGCTGGCTTACCGTCAATTTAATTAATCTGTGATCACAGTTGATTGTGATCTTAAAAAAACCAAGGAGTCATCATGAAATCGAAGATCTTTGCTGCTTCAGCGCTCGCTGCTTCACTGGTTCTAGTCGGCTGTGCCGGTACGCCCCAGCAGCAGCAACCCAACCTGCCAAGCTGGATTATGGCCCCAGAAGCGCAAGATGGATTGGCTGCGACAGGTTGTGTGACGGCATCAGGCAATATGAATGTTGATGGTAGCCGTGCGGATCTGGCTGCACGCCAGCAGCTTGCCACCACCATGGGCGCGCAGATCCAGTCTTTGACTGAGAACTATCAGCGTGCGATTGAAACCCCAGAAGATGGCTTGGCAATTGGTGGTAACTTTGAAGAAGTCACACGCCAGATCGTTGACGAGCGTTTGGTCGGCAGCCGTCGTGCCCAGGCTGGCTACTACACCATTAACGGCCAGAACCAATTCTGCTCGATGGTCGTTGTGGGCCAGCAGAGTGTGACTGATATGCTGGCGGCTGTTGCACAAGCGGCAGGTGCGGAGCCAGAGGTGTTTACCTCATCGCAAATGCGTGAGCAGTTTATGAGCCAGCAAGCACTGAACCGTATGGATCAACAGCTGCGTAACCGCTAAGCTAGGCGGATGTATCGAATAGGGCCATCTGGCCCTATTTTTTTGACTGGTATGAGGAAAAAGGATGAGGCCACAGCAAGAGCAGCTCAACTGGATGCAGGTGGAGAGTCACTATGGTGCGCTGTTGCTGCTGGTCAGTGCCAAGGGCTTGGTTCGCTGTGAGCCAGCGCTCGGCGCGGAGGCTTTTGTGCTGCGTCATCAGCAGGCTGGGCGCTCGCTTCAGCGGGCATCTGAGGTCCTGCGTCTGGCTTGGCAAGATCAGATCCAGCAGGCCTTGCATCCGACAGGCCGGCTTCCTCAGCTGGATGTGCAAGGCACGGCTTTTCAACAACAGGTTTGGCTGGCTTTACGCTGGATTCCTTATGGACAGACCTGGAGTTATAGCCAACTGGCCGAGGCGCTTGGACGGCCTAAGGCAGTGCGTGCA
>SKOQ01000009.1 GCA_007119985.1 Marinospirillum sp. | reverse complement strand
TTGAACATCAAATCAATAACCTAGACGGCGTTGAATATACCGGCGTCAACCTGAGTGCACAGCGCGCCACGCTCCGCTGGGATATCAATAAAATTCCTTTTAGTAAGCTGCTGACTGAGTTCAAGTCCATCGGCTATGACGCCCTACCCTGGCAAGCCGATGAGCAGCAGCAAAAACTCCAGCAAGAAAACAAGACCGCCATGCGCCGCCTGATTGTTGCAGCCATCGGCTCCATGCAAGCGATGATGTTTGGCTTGGCGCTGGAAACCGGCATGCTCCATAGTTATGTGGATCGCGAGTTTGTCACCCTATTTATGTGGATGTCCTTCTTCGTCACCACACCGGTTGTGCTCTACTCTGCTTGGCCCTTCTTCACCAGTGCGATTCGTGAACTCAGCCGCAAACGCTTAAATATGGATGTGCCTGTCGCCCTTGCCATAGGTCTAGGTTATGCCGCCAGTGTCTGGGCACTGGTGTTTGACGTGGGTGAGCTACATTTCTACGCCATCGCTATGTTTGCCTTCTTCCTGTTGTTTGGTCGCTATGTGGAAATGCGCACCCGCCACCGCATCGGTAGCGGCGGCAATGCTTTGCAAGATTTGATCCCTCAAGCGGCGCTCTTGTTAGACGATCAAGATCAAGAAGAGTATGTGCCCAGCCGCCAATTACGCCCTGGTGATCGCATTCTGGTGAAGCCAGGACACAGCTTTCCTGTCGATGGCGTGATTCTTAGCGGTCACTCTAGTGTCAATGAGGCGACCATGACGGGCGAGTATCTACCTGTTTCTTGTCATCCGGGGCACCAGGTGTTGGCGGGTACCCAGAACATTGACAGCCCCCTAGTGGTTGAAGTGGTCAAGATAGGCCAGGATGTACGCCTAGCCAGTATTTCTCGTTTGAGTGATCGCGCTCAGGCAGAAAAACCCCGCATTGCCACCCTTGCCAATATCGTTTCTCAATATTTTGTTGCAGCCATTTTAGTGGTGGCTACTACAGTATTCACCGCCTGGTGGTTTATTGATCCTTCACGTGCTTTCTGGGTCACTCTGTCCGTTCTGGTGGTCACCTGCCCTTGCGCACTAGCTCTAGCAACACCAACGGCCTTGGCTGTTGCTAATGCCACCCTAGCGCGCCAAGGCATTTTGATTACTCGCGGGCATGTCTTGGAAGGGCTGGCCAAAGCCACCCATATTATTTTTGACAAGACAGGCACCCTGACTGAAGGGCGGTTAGAGCTAAAAGAGACCCGCTGGCTGGGCACGACCGATGATCCGCGCAAAGCTCAGGCTGCCGCTTTAGCCGCCGCCTTAGAAAGCCAGTCAGAGCACCCCATCGCCCGTGCCTTTGCTGAAAGCCGTGACCTCGGGCTGCAAGTCAGCGAAATCCAGGCCTTTACTGGTCAGGGCATTGAAGGCCAGATCGGCGGGCAAGTCTATCGAATCGGACGCGCTGACTTTGTTGCGCCAGATACACAACTGGAACCCCCGCAAGAAGAAGGCCAGTGGCTGCTATTTGGTGATCAGCAGCAGCCTTTATGCTGGTTCCGGCTCAGTGACCAACTGCGCCCTGATGCCAAGGAAATGCTGGCCGACTTGGCACGCCTCGGCATGCAGGTTGAGCTGTTATCCGGCGACCAGCAGGGCTCGGTCGCCAGCATTGCTGAGGAGCTGGGCATTCAAAATTACCATGCCAGCGCCACCCCAGAAATGAAGTTGGAGCGTATCCATCAACTTCAGTCAGAAGGCAAGCAGGTGATTATGGTGGGGGATGGCGTCAATGATGTGCCTGTCCTGGCCGGTGCTCAGGTCTCCATTGCCATGGGGGATGCTACGGACCTGGCCAAAACCACTGCCGACACCCTGTTGTTATCCAGCCGCTTGACGCGGATTCCACAAGCCATCCGCAAGGCGCGTTCGACGCGCGTCACCATCGCTCAGAACCTGAGTATCTCCTTAGGCTATAACCTGATGGCCCTGCCGGCGGCCTCTATGGGTCTGATCCCACCCTGGCTGGCCGCGCTGGGTATGACCACCAGTTCTTTAGTAGTCGTGTTTAATGCCCTGCGTCTGCGTGACAAGGCCAATGAGCAACGCCTCAGTGAACTACCTAACCGTCCTCATTCTCAAGCTGCCACTCGGGAGGCCAGTGCATGAATATTCTGTTTTTGCTGATCCCCATTTCCTTGGTGCTCTTGAGTTTTGCCATCTGGGCCTTTTTCTGGGCCGTTAAAAATGATCAATTTGAAGACCTAGACGGCCCCGCTTACTCCATTCTTTTCGATGATGAAGAGGAAGATAAAAAGCAGGCCCAGGCTGAACAAAAAACTTCTCAAGCAGAAGCAGCCGAAGAGCCTGTTAGTACACCTAAGGACAAGCAGGTTTGATCAATGAACTTCTACTCGGAGGCTTGATCACGGCGCTGATCGCCGGTTTCCTCGGAGGTGGCCATTGTATTGGTATGTGCGGCGGCATCGTCAGTGCACTTTCTTTTGCCCTGCCGCCCAGCCAGCGTCAGCCAGCACGCATTGCCAGCTTAATGCTGGCCTACAACCTAGGGCGCATCGGTAGCTACACCCTAGCGGGTGCCCTAGTAGGCGGCTTGGGTCAATTCCTCATGGGGTCAATCCAAGAAGTCACCCAACTCCTATCATGGATTGCGGTGGTGGTTCTGCTACTGATGGCTAGCTATATCGGTCAGTGGTGGACAGGACTAACCCGATTAGAGCACCTGGGCCGCTATCTTTGGCGCTATCTTGAGCCCTTGGGTCGCCGCTTAATGCCCGTGACCCATCCAGGCCAGGCGCTACTGATCGGCACCCTGTGGGGCTGGTTGCCCTGCGGCCTGGTCTATTCCATGCTGATTCTGGCCTTAAGTAGCGGCAGTGCAGCCCAGGGTGCGCTACTCTTGTTCGTTTTCGGCTTAGGCACCCTGCCAACCCTATTGCTAACCGGTGCTCTGGCACGCCAAGCAACGCATTTCTTTCGTCAATTTTGGTGGCGTCAAGTCTCAGCCCTATTGCTGATTGGCTTCGCCTTATGGCAGGCTTTGCCCCTCGTCGGGCTATCCCTGCCGCCTCATTCTTAAAAGAGAGCATCTATGAGCCAAGTGGACTTTAACCGTTTTGAGTGGAACCCTGAGCTAGTCGAACGCTATAACCTGGCTGGCCCGCGCTATACCTCCTACCCCACTGCCCCCCAGTTCCACGAAGGCTTTACTGACGCGGATTACCGTGAAGCCCTACACTTGAGTAATAGCAGTCAGGCGCCGCTTTCTTTATATTTTCATATCCCCTTCTGCGCCAAAGTCTGCTTTTACTGTGGTTGCAATAAAATTGCAACCGGAGACACCAGCCGCTGCGAACCCTACCTAGAACGCCTCTTTCAAGAGATGGATCTAGTGGTCAGCGCCGTGGACAAACAACGCCAAGTCAATCAATTGCACTGGGGCGGCGGCACCCCGACCTTTTTATCACACCAGCAGATGCGTGAGCTCATGCAGGCAACACGTCAGCGCTTTAACCTACGTGATGACGACCTGGGTGACTACTCTATTGAAATTGATCCACGCGAGATTCAGCCTGACACCCTGCCCCTATTGCGCGAGCTGGGCTTTAATCGTATGAGCTTTGGCTTGCAGGACCTCAACCCCAAAGTGCAGGAAGCGGTCAATCGCGTGCAACCACGAGCCATGACTGAAGACGCTTTGATTCAGGCGCGTGAACTCGGGTTTCGTTCACTCAACCTGGACTTAATCTATGGACTGCCGCATCAGACCCCAGATACTTTTGCGGCTACTCTCGAAGAAGTCATCGATATGAACCCGGACCGTCTATCGGTGTTCAACTACGCTCATTTACCCGAACGCTTCAAGCCTCAGCGCCGTATTAACGCTGAAGACCTGCCAAGCCCTGAGCAAAAACTAACGATTCTAGAGCAGAGTATTAGCCGCCTGGTTGAAGCCGGCTATGTTTATATCGGCATGGACCATTTCGCCAAACCCGATGATAGCCTTGCAGTGGCGCAGCGCGAGGGACGCATGCACCGAAATTTCCAGGGCTACACCACCCATTCCGATTGCGATCTTATTTCGATGGGCGCTTCATCCATTAGCCAGGTTGGTCCCACCTACGCACAAAATCACCACAGCACTGAAAGCTACGAGCAAACCATCGGTGAGGGCCGCTTTGCGACCCTGCGCGGGCTCAAACTTAAGCAAGATGATCTGATTCGTCGCGCTGCTATTAACCAGCTTATTTGTCACTTCGAGCTCGATGGGGATGCCTTTGGGCAAACCTGGGACCTAGATTTTAGTCGTTACTTTAGCGAAGAGCTTGTACGACTACAGCAGCACCAGCAAGATGGCTTATTGGAGATACAAGGCAACCACCTGCTGGTCAAGCCAGCCGGCCGTTTGCTGATTCGCAGCATTTGCATGGTTTTTGATGCCTATCTGGATCAGGCTGGC
>SKOQ01000169.1 GCA_007119985.1 Marinospirillum sp. | reverse complement strand
TGGAATCTGCATCATGCTTTTAGTCTGCTTGCGGCTCGACCAGCAGCTGACAGCGTTCACCAGCCACTTCGGCCAGCAAGCGCTCTTGATTCAGCTCTTGGCGTAGCTGGTTGATTTCACGGTGGTGCTGGCGCTTGAGCTGGCGGCGTAATTTGCCCATCACAAAGCGCTGAATCTGCTGCTCGGTTTCAAGAATCAGTCCCGGAACGGCTGTCGGCTGGCGTGTTTCTTCATCGACTGCCACCATCGTGAAGTAAGAGGTGTTGGTGTGCTTGACGATATCCTGCTTGAAGTCTTCAGAGATCACCTTGATGCCCACTTCCATTGAGCTATGCCCGACATAGTTGACCGAGGCAAACAGGGTGAGCAGTTCGCCCACCTCGACGGGATTCATAAAATCTACTGAGTCGACTGAGGCCGTCACGCAATAGCTTTTGGCATGGCTCGCGGCGCAGGTATAGGCGATCTTATCCATTAAAGACAGAATCACGCCGCCATGCACCTTGCCGCCAAAATTGGCATAGGAGGGCACCATCAGTTCTTTCAAAATGATTTGTGAAGCAGAAACAGTTTTGTAGTGGTGAGCAGAAGACATAGCTTGGCGCTTAACCTTGTGGAAGATGAAGGGGTTGCTGCGTGGCTGGTTGATGCGTCACTTGATTACGCAAATAAGTGGGTTCGATCTCAGCCGCAGAGCACCAGCGCTGAGCCGCCCAATCCTGTAAAGCAAGGGGGAGCATGGCTGCGGCACTGGGCAGCACATCGCTTTTGACCTGTTGGATGGCTTGACGCGTGAGGGCAGGAAAGCGCGCTTCAAAAATGCCGCCTGATCCCACTACCAGCCAATCTTCGCCCATTTTAGGCTCGACGAGCAGGGCTTCAGGCGCGCTCAATTGTTCCTCCGTCAGCGAGATTAACTGGCCTTGCTGAACTTGATACACCGCCCAATAGATTTCATCCATACGCGCATCGAGACAGCTGATCACGCGCGTGGCATAACAATCCTGATGTGCTTGCCAGGCTTGAGCGGCGAGCGTTGAGATGGGGAGCACGGGGAGATCGAGTGCCAGTGCGAGCCCTTGGGTGGTCGCGGCGGCAATTCTCAGGCCGGTAAAAGAGCCGGGTCCACGGCCAAAAACTAAACCGTCGAGATCACTCATGCTGAGCTGGGCTTCAGCCAGTAGGGCTTGGATTTGGGGCAAAATCAGCTGGGCATGTTGACGGGGAGCCAAGCGCGTTTCTTCTAACAGCTGGCCTTGGTGCCAAAGCGCGACAGAAGAAGCCTCAGAGGAAGTATCAAGAGCGAGTAGGGAAGGCATGAATAAAACCTGATCTGTGAGTCAGGCGGCATGATAACAGGAAAAAAAGCCAAGCGAGAAGTGAACTCCTTCTATTGTCTCGCCAGCGTGACGCTATGAGCCAGCATGCTGGATGGCTGGCTCGGGATGTGTACAAGGGTACGCCTCTCGCAGGCGCACCCTGAATCCACTTAGCTCAGTGCTTTGAGCACTTGCTGACGGATGTCATCAACGCTGCCCACGCCTTCAACGCGTGTATAAGCAGGTGCTGCTGCGGCATCCTGTTGTGCCCAGGCTTGGTAGTACTCAACCAGAGGGGCCGTTTGATCATGGTAGACCGCCAAACGGTGGCGCACTGTGGCTTCGTTATCATCTTCACGTTGAATCAGATCTTCACCTGTGGCGTCATCCTTGCCTTCAACCTTGGGTGGATTGTAGATCAGATGATAGGTGCGGCCTGAGGCTGGATGCACGCGGCGGCCAGACATCCGCTTAACGATCTCTTCATCTTCAACCGCAATTTCAATCACATGATCCAGCTTCACCCCGGCTTCTTTCATTGCATCAGCCTGAGGAATGGTGCGTGGGAAGCCATCAAACAAAAAGCCCTTGGCACAATCAGCCTCAGCGATGCGATCTTTGACGAGGCCGATAATGATATCGTCAGACACCAAGCCGCCTGAGTTCATGATCTCTTTTGCTTTCAATCCCATCGGCGTGCCTGCTTTGACGGCAGCGCGCAACATGTCACCCGTTGAAATTTGTGGGATACCAAAGTGTTCGCAAATAAATTGGGCTTGCGTCCCCTTGCCAGCACCGGGTGCTCCTAAAAGAATTAAACGCATCTGCTGCTCCTTTACTGAGTTTATTTGAATGAAGAAGGTTCTGCTCCACTCAGGTCAGCATGGAGTCAGCAGAGCATCCAATGGCGCTTGGAGCGAGGCTGGATCTGAACTGACGGCATCTGACAAGACTGAGTGAGGCGCAGAGCCTCTTAAAAGAATGCTGGTGTTTTCATCATTGAGCGCGAGGCGCTATGATCGAAAGCTAAGCCGTTAGGATGAAGAGTGAAAGCCTGAGCGAAATCCTGCTGTGGCGGCTTGTTGCTGACATTAAAATAACAAATATTCACTGCAAAAAGTCATGCCCTTCATCAGGCTATCCTTAGCGCTTCGCAGACAATACAGGGAGTCCCCGATGCTGACAAGCACCAAGGACTCATACCTAAGGTGGGGGTGGCGTCCTAAGGCACCTTAAATGCACTGATGGCTTGTTGTAATTTCTGGGTGGTTTCAGTCAGTGCATGGCTGGCCGCAGCGGTGGATTCTGCTCCCTGTGCGGCTTGATCACTGCCCTCACGAATGGTTTGCACACTGAGGTGGATCTCGTGCGAAACCTGTGATTGTTGCTCAGCAGAAGAAGCAATCTGCTGGCTTTGATGATCAATATCGAGCATGGCATCAAGAATTTTTTGCAGGCTAGATTGCACCGCCTCAGACTGTTCACTGGTTTGCTGGGCGCGTTGATGGCCGAGGGTGATATGCTCGACAACACCATCGACCACCTGATGCAGATCGCTGATCATATCGGCAATACTGTGGGTAGATTCTTGCGTGCGGCTGGCTAAAGAGCGCACCTCATCGGCGACGACGGCAAAGCCGCGACCTTGCTCACCCGCCCGCGCGGCTTCGATGGCGGCATTCAGTGCCAGCAGGTTGGTTTGCTCGGCAATGGCGCGAATCACTTCCAGTGCCTCACCGATACGCTGGCTGCGCTCGACCAGTTCTTGGCCTGATTGGGCGGCATCGACCAGGGTGGCACTGAGGCGCTGCATTCGCTCTTGCATTGAAGTCACCACTTCCTTACCTTGCTCGACCTGCTCGCGCCCATGGGCGGATGCCTGTGCGGCAGAGGCGGCATAGCTGGCCACTTCTTCTGCACTGGTTTTCATCTCCTGCATGGATGAAGAGACGCTTTCAGTCTGGGCTTGCTGATTGCCGCTGGTCAACTGGGCCTGCTCGGCATGGCTGGCCACACCCTGTGCCTGTGCATTGACCTGCTGTGCACTGGCGGCCACGGTGGAGACGAGGCTGCGCATTTTCTCTGTCATACCAGCAAAGGCTTCGGTCAGTGTGCCCATTTCATCATTGGTGGTCTTTTGGGGGGTGATGGTCAAATCTCCCTGCGCCAGCGCCTGCACATGATCCAGCAGCTGGCTCATGTTCTCGTGCATTGAAACATAGAAGCAGGTATAGAGGTAGGCGATCACTAGCAGTTGTAAAGTGAGCAATAGTGCCATCCAGATCAGCGCTTGGCGTTGCTCTTGTTCAGCGACGGCCAGCTCAGCATCGCTAAGGGCTAAGAAGCGATGCCCAAGCTCACGTAGCTGATCTTTGTTGCTTTGGCTGGTGTGTAAAAAATCCATCCAAGCGCCATCTAGGCTCACGGAGAAGATGATGTCGTCTTCCAGGCTCATCTGAAAAGTTTCAAGCTGGGTCTCTATCTCATCATAGATGCCAGTCAGCGCGCTGTTGAGATGTGGCGTACGCTGGGCCATAGTGTGCAGGTGAAAGTGCCATTGACGTTGCACTTGATGCAGATGATCGACTAGGGCCTCCAGCTCATTGCTACTACGCGAATCCATAAATTCTTGCAGCAGAACATGCATGGCATAGCCTTGACCTATGGAAAGATCCTGCAAGGTATCAGGTAGTTTGACGTTCAGAATAAACTGCATAAATTGCACTTCAGCGCGTGGATCTTGCATCAGATCGCTACTTTGACGCAGGGCTTGCAGCAGTTGATAGGTGTTTAGAATCAGTGGCTGATAGTGGCTGAGCGCAAGGCCCAGATGCCCCAGTCGCCCTTGGGGTAAAAAGAGACCTTCAGCCTGTTCTTGAAGTTCGTTCAGGCTGATCAGCAGTTGCGGATCGTTGAGCGCTGTGGCGTCTTGTTGGAGCTGCTCTAGCTGTTGGCGCCATTCTAAGATAGCCACATCACGTAGTCTGCTGAGTTCAGGTGTTTCGTGGTTTTCTAGCAGTGCGGTCATCAGCTGAAACTGCTCGCTGTGGCGGGCTAGATCCAGCGTTTGGCCTTGCAGGGCTAGGCCAGTGCGTTCTTTGCGAATTTGGAGTAGATCGTTCCACAAATTATGGACATGCCAGCCACTGAGCAGCA
>SKOQ01000049.1 GCA_007119985.1 Marinospirillum sp. | reverse complement strand
TCATCAGTGACGGGCGCTGTGTCTCGTCGATCATCTTGGCTGGTATGGTTTCTCTTGGCGGTCTTGTTAAGTGGTTGTGCCTCGCATGCGGATCGTATGACCGAGGCGACCACCTTGATGCGTCATGGTGAGTTTGCAGCCGCTGAAGAAAGAGCAGCGGCTGCTTTGGAGGGTGAGCGCCAACGCTTGTTACGCCTGATGGAAGTCGGGGTGTTACGCCATTTGCAAGGCGATTATCTGGGCAGTAATCAGCTGCTCGATGAGGCTGACTATCTGGCTGATGAGCTCTTTACCACCAGCACGATGGATCTGCTGAATCGTCTCAGCACCAATGCCACGCGCGTGACCTATCGTGGCATGCTCTATGAGCGGGTGTATATCCATTATTACAAAACGATGAACTTCCTCTTTTTGGCAGAACAAGCAGGCAGTCGTGCTGAGTTAGAGCGCTATCTGGATGCGGCTCGCATCGAGGGGCGTCGTGCGCAATTACTGCTGGATGAAAACCTGCACCGCACAGGTGATTATGCAGAAGCTGAGGAAGAAGAAGGGCGCTTGCTCAATCAAATCATGGATTTATATGCCAGCCTGAACGGTGAGGTGATCAATCCACGCGAACTGGTCTTTCGTGATAATGCCTTTACTCATTATTTAATTGGTAGCCTCTATGAACGCTATGGCGAGCTAGATAATGCCCGCATCAGCTATGAGCGTGCCGCTCGCACCTATGAGCAAGGTTATGCACGCCAGTATGATCTAGGCGAGGCCATGACCGCCCAGGCTTGGTTTGATGTGGCGCGGATCTTGAAAACCCAGCGTGATGCCCGCTGGCAGCGCGTTGCACGCGAAAAACTCTCTGCTGAGCAGCGTCGTGCTCTGGATCAGTGGAATCCGCGCACTGGCAGCCAGCTGCTGGTCATTCAAGAAGTGGATATGATGTCACCACGCGGTGAACTCAATCTGATGATGACCTTGCAGCCCGATACGAACCGCCTATTTATTCGTCCTTTGACGGTGGGAACAGAAGATCAGCGTGCCTATCAACTGGCGTGGTTTTATTACCTCTATGCAGATAAAGGCTTGCTGAATGTCATTGAGCGTATTCGTGCCGATGACTATATTGGTCTGCTGACGATGCCGCATGAGAAAACAATCGGCGTTGGTCCGCTGCGCTCCACTTTGGATCAGCTCGGGCTGACCGAGATTCTGGCTTCAACCGGCGTGCGTCTGACGGTGCCGCTTTTTTACTACTATGAGCCACCCTTGCACTCTTCACAGCTGACGCTCACTGCGGCCCAAGGACAGGCACAAACTCAGGCTTTGCTTGATGCTGATAACCTGGCCGGTTTGGCGATGGCACAGCATCTGGTCGATGCCCAGAGTGAGTTGACTCAAGCGATGGCGATAGAATCTTTGCGTCTGGCGCTGTGTGTGCAAACAGGTGTGCCAGGTAGTTTATGTGCTCTGACCGCCGCCGCTACCGCCAGTGCCGATACGCGTTTATGGATTACGCTGCCGAATCGGATTCGCATTACCCGTCAGTTACTCGCACCGGGTGAATACGAGTTGAAGCTGCGCAGTGAAGCCGAAGGCTTTAGTGTTGAAGAAACCCATGCGATGACGCTCAACCCAGGTCAGCTGCATATCTGGCGTGCGCGGACCTTCGCTGAAAACCCCCAAGCAGCCGTACCCGATCTGGTCACCCAGGCGCGGGCCGCTCGCTTAGCCAATGAAACCCTAGTTGAACTCTATGAGGATGTAGAAGATGAAAACACAGTGGATGAATCTCACTAAAAGCTTAGTGGCTGCGCTCGGTATGAGCCTGCTATTGGTCGGTTGTGGTGGCACTCAGGTGAGTCGCTTGGATGCCAGTCAGGAAGTGGCGTTGACCGATCGCTGGAATGCCACCGATTCACGCATGGTGTCAGAAGAAATGATTGATGACATGCTGTCCTTCCCCTGGTTGCAGCGCTGGCGTCAGGCGCATCCAGAGCGTGATCGTCAGCCGACGGTACTGGTTCTTGGTGTGCGTAATCGCTCCCATGAGCATATTGCTGTGGATACCTTTATGAATGATCTGCGTCGTGCTTTGATCCGTTCAGGCCAAGTGGATTTTGTGGCTGCTGGCGATGTACGCGATGCGATTCGTGATGAGCGTCGTGATCAAGAGTTTATGGCAACCCCAGAAACGGCAGCGGCTCTGGCTGCTGAAACCGGTGCCAATTTTGTGCTGACTGGATCGATTGATTCTTTTGTCGATCAACTGGATGGTCGTCGTGTGACCAGCTATCAGGTGGATCTGTCGCTGATTGATATTCAGACTAACCGTGAAGTTTGGGCGGGTCAGAAGCGTATCCAGAAACTCCAAGAGCGCAGCCGCTTTAGGCTGTAGAGGTGACTATGCGTCCAGTCTCTATTACTCCAGCAGTGCAGCGAGTTGGACGCACAGTCTCAGCATCTCAGGTTTGGGCCGGAGCCACCGCTCTGGCCTTAGCTCTGATGCTGGGTGGCTGTGCAACGAGTCCAAGCTCATCCTCTTCTTCAGCGGCGTTGAGTTCATCGATGAATACGGCTCAGCCGAGCTGGATCAGTCGCCATCCTCAGCGTGCCGGTTATGTGTATGGTGTGGCCAGCGCTGAAATCTATGGCTCCTCGGCCAACGCCTTGGAACGCGCACGTCAGCAAGCACAGGTGGATCTGCTGGCTCGTATTCAAGTGAGTGTGGCAGGAGAAACCCAAACCACCACCCGTGCAGAAATGCGCCAGGGGCAGTTGCATGATTTGCATGAAGTCCTGTTGCAGCAGGCCTCCAGTCGTGTTGAAGAGGTCACTCTGCCCGGTATTCAGGTGACAGAAACCTGGATCGATGAAGCAGGTCGTTCGGCTTGGGCTTTAGCTGAGCTGAACCGTCAGGCCGCCGAAACGCAACTCTTGGCTCAGCTGCAGGAAGTGGATCAACGCCTGCTTAATCGCTCGTTACCGACTTCGGGTGATCAGCTCAGTCGCGTCCGTGCAGTGTTGCCTAATCTGGCTGACTTGCAGCAACGACGTCAACTGCTCAACCAGTTGGCATTTCTCGCTGCAACAGGGCGTATTGATGCACAGCGCCAGCAGCAGGTTGAAACGCGCGAAGCCGAGATTCGTGGCATCATCGCCGCTCTGAGCTTTCGTCTAGAAGCCAAAAGCCCCGATGCGCAAAGGATGCAGCCGCAAATTGCGGCACGCTTAACTGAATTGGGTTTTCAGTTGCAGCAGAATCAAGCTGATTTGACGCTGCGTTTGAATATCCACCTTCAGGATGTGCAGCGCCAAGGTTTGCATCATCGCGTCGCGCAGGCAGATGGGCAGGTGGTCGATGCCCAAGGCGCAACCTTGTATGCGGTGAGCGAAACCGGCCGAGCAGCTTCAACTGATGCCGCCGTGGCGACCAGCAACGCGATTCAGATGATGGCCAATAGCTTGGCAGAAGCGCTGGCGCAGGGTTTGTATCAACATCTCTAGTGAAGAGGCGAGAGTGCGCTGAGTTCGCTAAATAGGAGAAATCAATGCAAAAAAGACTGCAAAAAATACCTGTGATCTTGATGTTGACCTTATTACTGGTCAGTAGCTTGTCACTTCAAGGCTGTGCCTCTCAAGTCGATGGCATGCGTGATGCGCGGATCGAGCAAGAAAGAGCGCGCCAAGACCGCAGTGACCGCTTGCAAAGAGATGCGCGTGATGCCGGAGAAAGGCTCGATCGACAAGTTCGTTAAGCCTGCTGTTCAGTTGCATCACCAGAAACACCTTGGGACAGAGGGCGCAATCCGCTAAGATAGCGCCCTTTTCTGTCTTCGCCAGAGGTGAGTTGATGTCGCGCAACACCCCTTCTTTTGCCCCAGGTCAGCGTTGGATCAGTGATGCTGAAGTGGAACTGGGTCTCGGTACCATCCTCCAATGTGATCCGCGTAGTGTCACACTCCTTTTTCTCAGCTCGGGTGAAACCCGTGTGTATGCTACTTCGAGTGCGCCGCTGACGCGGGTGATGTTCAGTGAAGGAGATCAGATTACCCATCAGGACGGCTGGACGCTGAAGGTTGAAGACACGAAGGAAGTCGATGGTTTATTCATTTATCTAGGTGAAAACAGTCTTGGCGAGTGGATCGAACTCCCCGAAACGCAGATCGACGCGGCTATGCAGCTTCAAGGTCCGCGTGAAAAGCTGATGACTGGGCAGTTAGATCGTAATAATGAGTTTTATCTGCGCGCGCTCAGTCGTCAGGCGCAAACACGTTTGGCACAAGACCCCTTGCGCGGCCTGCGTGGCCCGCGCGTTGGCTTGATCCCGCACCAGCTGTATATCGCGCATGAAGTCGGGCGGCGTTTAGCCCCACGCGTGCTGCTTGCGGATGAGGTTGGCCTGGGCAAAACCATTGAAGCTGGCTTGATCTTGCATCAGCAGCTGGTCACTGGTCGTGCTCAGCGGGCGTTGATTCTGGTGCC
>SKOQ01000118.1 GCA_007119985.1 Marinospirillum sp. | reverse complement strand
TTCTCCAACATAAAGACCCGATGCTGAATCGGGCCATTTAAATCAAAAACCAATCGCGTATGATCGGGCGCTGGCCAGACACGCAAACCTTCAATACGCTGCTGGGCTTGTAGGCTGGTCGCCAGCAGCAGCCAACAAAGCAAGAAGGTGCCTCTGACAAGGAGACGAGAATAAGACAACAAAAACACATCCTTCATAGTGCAGGAGACTCAGTATCCAATAGGCGCGTCAACACCGCTTTACCGTGCGCACTCAGTGCATGCACTTCGAGCTGACGACCAGGGAGTTGAACGCGTAACGTTAAAATCAAGTCCGGCTGAGGCAGAAAACCTTGCCCTTTTTGTGGCCACTCAATCAGGCATAAGGCATCTTCCTGAAAGTAATCTCGAATACCAATGTACTCCAGCTCTTCAGGATCAGCCAAACGATAAAGATCAAAGTGATAAACCTGACGCTCTGCCAGTAGATAAGGCTCCACCAAGGTATAGGTTGGACTCTTCACCGCTCCTTGATGCCCTAAGGCTTGAATGATCCCGCGCACCAGCGTGGTCTTACCGGCACCCAGATCGCCTTCTAAAAAAACAATGCCTTGGCTGAGTAGGCCCGCCAATTGAGCACCGAGTGCCAGCTGAGCGGCCTCATCGGCGAGAAAATAGCTTTTTTTCATGCTTGCGCTGACTCCTATAAACCATTCACGCCTTGTCGAATATATTTTAGCAGATCACTCGGAAGGAGTCCGATAGGTGATGCGCCTGCCGCCTGATCCCCTGCCCGAGCGTGGAGCAGCACACCCTGACAAGCAGCCTCATAAGGCGTGCGCCCTTGCGCCATTAAGGCGGCAATACAACCGGTGAGCAGATCGCCCATCCCAGCGACGGCCATACCTGAATTGCCAAAGGGACAAAGATCCGGCACCCCACTCTGCGCACCAGCGATCAAGCTGCCTGATCCTTTGAGCACCACCTGCGCTTGTGTTTGCTGTGCGAGCTGCTTGACGGCCGCCAAACGATCTTGCTCGATCTGCTCTACATGGCAGCTTAATAACCGAGCAGCTTCAGCTGGATGTGGCGTGATCACTGTCTGAGCATCCAACAATCCACCCAGCTGGGCCAATAAATTCAACGCATCTGCATCCATGACTCTCGGGCCAGACCAGGCCAACGCCGCTTGAAATAAGGCCCGCGATCGAGCATCTTGACCTAAGCCTGGGCCAATCACCAGCACCTCACACCAGTTTAAAGCCGCTACAAGCCCAGCTTCATCACCCAGTGTCCAAGACTGAACCATGAGTTCTGGCTGGGCAAGAAGCACACTGGACACCGCCTCAGGTGGCATCAAAAGCCGAACGCGACCCGCACCAGCACGCAAAGCCGCCTGCGCAGAGAGAATCGCCGCACCCGCCATAACACCACCTAAAATGAGCACCTTTCCTTGCTGACCTTTATGGGCACTAGCGGGCCGTTGGAGTGCGGGCATCTTCCCTCTCAACTCGGCCAGCGGCGCAGGTGGAGAGGTAACACGCGCAGGCACCCCCAGATCAGCCAAAAAGAGGGCGCCAACATAATCTCGCCCGCGCCCGGTAAAGAGCCCAAGCTTCCAGCCAATAAAAGTTAAGGTGAGATCAGCGACAACAGCGATTGGACTCGGCTGACCAGTATTGGCATTCAAACCTGATGGCAGATCCAATGCCAGCACTGGACAGCCAGAAAGGTTAATCCGTTCAATCCATTCTGCATAAGGGGGGCGCAAAGCGGCTTGTAAGCCCACCCCTAAAAGACCATCTACCACAAGATCATAGCCCGCCAAGTCGACTTCTTGTGCGGCCAAGAGTTGAGGCTTTAAACCGGCTTCTTGTATCGCCTGCCAAGCCAAGGCGACCTCTTCAATCTGTAGCTGCATCGGCTGCGCCAAGTAGAGATCCACCTCAACACCAGCCCGCTGAGCAAAGACCGCCAGCATCAAAGCATCGCCCCCATTTTTGCCCGTACCGCAGATCACAGCCAAGCGCTGACAGCTCGGCCAGTGGCGCTGTGCCAATTGCCAAGCTTGGCGTGCAGCCGCTTGCATCAGACTAAAGCCAGAAACCCCAGTCTCTATCGCCAAACGATCCAGCGTCTGAATCGCTGCGGCAGAGTAAAGTGGCCAACCACCAGTGGCAGCATCAGGGGAAGGTGGCCAAGCAGCTAGCGCCATATCAAGATCTCCTTATTTTAAACTGGCGTTTGACGCTCAGAGACAGTCAAAAACCTTTCTGCTACCCTAGCGCATTTTTAAATGAAGGAAAAATCATGAACGCAGTCATTTTGGCCGTTTTGGTCATGGTGGTGCTCAGCCTTGCGCGCGTCTCCGTGGTCTTTGCCTTGATCGTCGCGGCCTTACTCGGCGGTTTGGTAAGCGGTTTAAGCCTTGATCAAGTGATGGAAGCCTTTCATGCAGGATTAGGTAAGGGTGCCGGTATTGCCCTTGCCTATGCCGCATTAGGTGCTTTTGCGGTGGCACTGGCTCGCTCTGGAGTCACAGAACGTTTAGCGGCACTGCTGATTGGCCGTGCCAATCAAAATGCTGCACAGACAGGCCGTTTTTTTGCGATCAGCCTGCTGGGTCTGATTCTGCTGGTCTCGATCAGCTCACAAAATATTCTGCCAGTCCACATCGCTTTTATCCCAGTGTTGATCCCCCCTCTTTTAGCCATTTTTAATCGCTTAGAGCTGGATCGGCGCGCCGTAGCTTGTGTGATCACCTTTGGTATCACCGCACCCTATATGCTACTGCCAGTGGGTTTTGGAGCCATCTTCTTAAACGATATTCTGCTCAGCAATTTAAATGCCGCAGCAGAAGAGTTTGATGTCACCTTTGAGGCCGCAACGGTGCCCTTGGCCATGTTGATACCAATTAGCGGTATGCTTCTTGGCCTGATCACGGCCGTTTTTTTTAGCTATCGCAAAAAAAGACAGTATGAGACTCGCCCCGTTGGTATTCAGCAGGCAGGTTCAGAAGCAGAAGCCACGGCTTCGCCACCACGTCTGCAACCTTGGCAGTGGGGGATTATCATCACTGCGGTACTGGCCACACTGGTGGTGCAGTTGAAATATGATTCGATGGTGCTCGGCGGTCTGATCGGCTTTGCTATTTTGTCTCTTAGCGGTGTTTTTCGCTGGAAAGAACAGGATGATCTGTTTACTGAGGGCATGCGCATGATGGCGCTGGTCGGCTTTATTATGATCACCGCCTCTGGCTTTGCCAGTGTGATGCAGGCCACCGGAGAAGTCCCAGCGCTGGTGGAAAGCTCGGTTGAGCTGATCGGTGATAATAAGGGGCTAGCCGCTCTGATTATGCTACTGGTGGGCTTGTTTATTACGCTCGGTATTGGCTCCTCCTTCTCGACCATCCCGATTATCGCTGCGCTGTATGTGCCTTTAGCAATCAGCTTTGGCTTTTCGCCTCTGGCGACGATTGCTCTGGTCGGTACGGCGGCCGCACTGGGTGATGCTGGCTCTCCCGCCTCGGATTCAACACTAGGTCCAACCGCTGGCCTGAATGCGGATGGTCAGCATGATCATATTTGGGATTCGGTCGTGCCCACCTTTATTCACTACAATCTGCCCTTACTGGCCTTTGGCTGGGCTGCGGCGATGCTGCTTTAGTCAACGCGCTGATCAACAGTGCAGAGGCCCAGTGTCTCTGCACTTTCAAGCTCCAATCTTTTTCTCCACAACCTTCCCAGTTATCCAAAAGCTTTCCAGTGATCTAAAAGCTTTCCGGTTATCTAGAGACCTTCCAGAAGGGTTGATCCAGCCGCCGTTCAGCGCGGCTCGATGAATATCTGCACCCGCCCTTTATCGCCAAAAAGAATAAAAATAGCTTTTCTTATTCCTTCTTGAAAAGATCTTTTTTCGCTAGAGTTCGCCCAGAGCATATCAACGAGGTGAAGACCATGCGCCCAATCCATTATCTGATTCTCCCTGGCTGGCAAGGCTCAGCGGCTGATCACTGGCAAAGCCACTGGCAGATGCATTTACAACCGGCTTCTCGCCTGAGCGTAGCAAGCTGGGATGCACCTGATCCAGTTGACTGGCAGCAGGCTTTAAGTGGGCATCTGGATCAACTGGATGCCCCAGTTGTGCTGATTGCGCATAGTCTTGGCTGTGTCAATCTCGTCAACTGGGCTGCACAAGCCTCACCCATACAGCGCGCTCAGATTCAAGCGGCGCTACTGGTGGCCCCCGCTGATGTTGAGCGCCCCAACTGCCCAGCCGCGCTGCTGCCCTTTGCTCCCATCGCTCGCCAGCCATTGCCCTTCCCAGCTTTAGTCATCGGCTCGACCAATGATCCAGCCGCCAGTGCAGCGCGGGTCAACGCTTTGGCGCACGCCTGGCAAGCACCCTGCCTGATTCTGGAGCAGGTCGGGCATATCAATAGTGCCTCTGGCCATCATCGCTGGGAGCAGGGCTGGCAGTATCTCGATCAACTACTTACCACGACACAAATGAAAGTGCA
>SKOQ01000157.1 GCA_007119985.1 Marinospirillum sp. | reverse complement strand
GCTTATCAGCAGAATCCGCCTTCAACCAGTACGACCGACTGGAACAATCGAGTAATACGCGCTTGGATCGTGAATCGTCTTTATGCAGTGAGTTATAATCCTAATAATTATAATGCCAGTGAAGATTGTAGTTTTAATCTAAGCGATTGGGATACAGCAACGCGTTGCTCACGTTTTAGTAATCCAAGTGAGCCTAGTCGTTATATTTATTATAATATCGGTGTGCCTGGTTATGCTTCTGGTAATAGCGCACCAAGAAGTGTTGTACATGCTTATACGAGAGATCCATCTTCTGGATATAGAAACGAGCCCTTCCGCTTTAACCAATATTCAAACAAGACAGGCACAAGCGATACTTCTGGCTATACAGGTTTTTTGAACTCCACTAACGGCTATTTAAATGATAGTGCTCGTGCTCGTGGTGTGACTCATTGGGGCCAAAATATGGCGGCCTTGTCTTTTAATACCCAGGAGTGGACCTCAATTACCTCTCCCGGCCTCGGTTATCTGCATACACCTATTCGCTTGTTGGATGAGACTCAAGCCAATGCACTCAACCTCAAGCTCGCGCCAGTGCCAACAGCCTACCGTCAGAATATTACGACTGACGCGAGTCAACCGCTGATTAATGCGGGTCTCACGCCGTTAGAAGGTACGCTCTATACAGCACATGATTATTTTCGTGGTCGTCAGCAGCACTTTGGTGCTCAGCAAGGACGAGGAAATGCAGAAACCCGCTTGCCAGAATCCTGCGAGGTGAATGCCGCTATTTGGCTAACTGATGGGATGCCATCAGTGGATCGCCAAGGCAATGCTTTAGGTAATAATCCAGATCGCGCATTGAATGATGCTGTGGCTGCGGCTGAGCGCTTACATCGAGATGCTGGGGTTGATCTTTATGTTGTTGGTTTTGCGATGCCACCAACGGTTGATTCAGATTCCTTGGATCGCTTAGCACGGGCTGGGGGAACACCTCATGCTTTTATGGCCACTGACAGTGCAGGACTCAATGAAGCGATTCGCGGTATTTTTGGGCGGGTGATTCAGGAAGGAAGGCAAACAGCGACTGCGGCTGCGGTGAACTCTGGCCGTTTGACTAGCGATACCCTCGCCTTTTTATCTGGCTATCGACCCAGTGATTCATCTGGTGAGCTGATTGCCCAAAACCTTCAGACTGGACAGAGGGTTTGGGATGCCGAGCAGCGTCTGCGTAGCTCATCTGCCCCGCTTTTAGTACAGGATGCAGAGCAGAATAGGCTCGTTGATTTACGCAGTGCAACGGTTCCTACAGCGCTTTTTGAGGCTTTGAATCGCAATCCCTTAAGTGATCGTATTGATGGCTTAGCCAATGCTCGCATTCAGTGGCTTTTGGGTACAGAGGATACACAGCTTCGCTCACGCACTGTCGATGGTCAGCTGCGTTTGTTGGGTGGGATTGTTCATACGACCCCCGTCTATTCTGGTGGAGTGCATTATCGTGGCCAAGATAGCTTGCCTGGCGCAGAAGGTCGCCGCTTTTGGAACTATGCGCGCCAAGCTGAGAATAAAAGGCCGCTGCTGATAGCCGGTGCAAACGATGGCAAGATCTATGGATTTCGTGCAGATAATGGCCATCACCAGTTCTCGATGATCCCCTCTGCCTTTTTGCAGGCAGAAGCCGAGCAGGCAGCCCCGATTAATCATTTGATGGACCCTCAATATCAACCACGCTTTTTAATGAATGGCGGGCTGACTCTTGGTGACGCCTATATCAATGATCAATGGCAACGTATCCTGCTGGCTTCTTTAGGTCAGGGCGGGCGCAGTGTCGTGGCCTTAAATGTCAGTCGCTTAGAGCAGTCATCGACCAGAGCCACGGCGCGTCTATGGGAGTTTGAACATCCAGAGCTGGGCTTGGCCGTCAAAGAAGCACATAGCGTCCGTCTGGCGAATGGTCGCTGGGTTGCAGTTTTTGGCAATGGTGTAAATAGTGCTAGTCAGCAGGCTGGCTTGTTTGTTGTTGATCTTGCTACAGGCGAACTCTTGCGTTTTCTGAGTACCGCTTCAGGTCGTGAGCAAGATCCGAATGGTATCTTAGCGATCACGCCTTCGACACAGGCGGAAGGCTCTTTAGTGGTGGATCGCATCTATGCAGGTGATTTGTACGGCCAAGTGTGGCGTTTTGATCTGAGCGCAACCAGCCCCGAAGACTGGCAGGCGGAGCGTTTACTGACAGCGACGACAGCGACAGGAGGGCGTCAGCCCATCACTGCTGCGCCAGAGGTGACACGTGATCGGCGGCTACCAGGACAGCGAATTATTTTGGTCGGTACAGGTAGCTTTTTCCGTACAGGTGATCGCGCTGATCAAACAACACAAAGCTTCTATGGCTTGTATGATGATGGACAGCGCACTAATGGACAACGCAGTCAACTATTGCAGCAGCAGATTTTGTGGGAGCAGAGCCTGTCCCATGCAGGTCAGCAGTATATTTTACGAGGAACCTCACAAAATACACCCACAGCCCAGCATCGTGGCTGGGTATTGGATTTAACCCAAACAGCTGGTGAGCGAGTCGTTTCTCAAGCGCATATCTCTGCAGGGGGAACAGGTCAGCGTGTCAGGTTTAATAGCCTTATCGTGAATGAACCAGCGGATATCTGTCAGGCTCCCTCGCGTTCAGGTTTTTTGTTTGAACTGGATCTGCTGAGTGGGGCTGCTTTAAGTGATTCACGCTTTGTGGTCACCGATGGTACGAATCTCGCTGACTTGTTAGAAAGTGGACGCCTAGCCTCTGCTATTAGCCATAACCAAGGGCAGGGTGCGGCAACAGTGCTAGAAACTGGCGCAGACTCTGAGGTCTTAGTGACAGGTGATGGGCAATTGATTACCGTGACTTCTGACCCTCAATCAACCGGACGACGTAGTTGGGAGCAGTTAAGATGAGACTCTTATTGATCGGCTTAGCCTTAGGGTTTTTCAGCCCTTGGGTCATGGCGTTGAGCTGGGTAAGCCATGATTGTGGCCAGATACAACGCATTGAAGCGGGTGAGCTGCGTGTGATCATCGATCAGCAGGTTTATATGATTGATCCTGCGCGTGCAGAACAGACCTTGCGTCGCTTAATTGCCTATCAGGGGCAGCGAGTCTGCTTTGATTTAGAGCCAGATGAGCGAGGTTTGGTGATCCAGCCGGAGAGTCTCGTGCGTGCTGAGTAAGTACGCTGCTTTATCAACCTAGATCAATTTCCTGACGCGTATTTTTGCTAAACTTGACTACTAAGTACGGCTATTTGCTGGCACGGAGGTCAAGTTATGCGCCGAATATCGATTCCCCACTCAGCGGCAAGGCAACGCGGTGTCAATCTCGTTGAGATCCTTGCTGTTTTGTTGATTGTCAGCTTGCTGGCGGGTGTGGCGTGGCCAGCGGGTCAAGGCATGATCAATCAGGCTGAATTACGTTCAGCGACGAATACTGCCTTTAATGCCTTGCTCTACACCCGTCATGAAGCGGCCCGCCTGCGCCAAACGGCTTACCTGTGTTTTATTCCGAGCACCAGTCAACCCACCTGTCAGTCTCAATCGACAGGAACCTTGGGTGTTTTTGTGGAAAAGTCAGGAGAGGCAGATCAGCTGGTACAGGCGTTTGATCTTTCGGCTCAGGCCCGCCTGCATTTTGTTGGGATCGAGCATCCCCATAAAATCAGTTTTGGTAAATTAGGGCAAAGAGAGCGTCTGGCAGAGCAAAATGGCACCGCCTATTTGAATGTTGAACTGGCTTCTGCCCAGCGCCATGTTGAAGTCTGCTATAACGGACGCATTCGTATCCGTGAGCAGCTCACCCAGAGTGAGTGTCAGGGATGAAACACGCTCAGCAAGCGATACAACAAGGCTTTTCATTGATTGAAGTGCTGGTCGCGCTGCTGGTGGTGACACTTGGGTTGATGGGGCTGATCCTGACTCAAGGTCATCTGCAGCAGCAGGCTTTTTCCGCGCATCAGCGTAGTCTGGCCGGTTTTGCGGCGCAGGATTTGCAAGAGCGTTTGCGAGTTCAGGTTTGCTTTTTGCCCCAGTTAACAACAGATACTGCTTGGCAGCAGTTTATCGAGCGTCAAACCCGAGAATGGCGTGCCGCCCATCCCCAGTTAGCTGATTGGCCAGCGACCTGGGCTCCTGAGCCGCTGACTGGCGGCTTTCCTCAAACCGATCAGGTGCTTGAAAAAGCACAAGAGCAAGGTTTTTGGAGTTTCGAACTCAGCCTTCATCCACCTCGTACCGCGGCGCCTGTAATGCAACGCCTACTTGTTGAATATCGGGAAGTATGCCATGCCAGCTAGACAAGATCAGCAGCTTGGATTGGGTCTGGTCGAGATGCTGGTGACGGCACTGATTGGCGGAATTCTGCTGGTCAGTATCGCCACGGCGATCAGTGCCATGACTCAAACACAAAACCGGATTGATGAGTATGAGCGCCTGCAAGAAAGTCTGCGCTTTGTCATCCATCTTGCTGGACGTAGTCTG
>SKOQ01000185.1 GCA_007119985.1 Marinospirillum sp. | reverse complement strand
GTGATCAGTGCGGTACTGGCTGAGATGCGCCAAGCCTTAGATGCTTGAGACAGCTTCTTTCCAGTGAGCTAGACAGGAGAAACTGGCCGGCCAGAGTTGGAAAAAGTTACACTCTGGCGGGCTGGCTGCGTTAAAATACCCCAACTTATTGTTTGTCAATCATCAGGATTGACCCTCTTGATAAAACAGGATGACCTGCTGTATGAGCTGGCTAAATCGTATTGTTCCTTCCATTATTCGTTCTGAATCCGCTGATCGTAAAGCCAACGTGCCTGAAGGCCTGTGGCGCAAATGCCCAAAATGTGATGCGGCTTTATATCGCCCTGAGCTTGAAAAACACCAGCATGTCTGCCCCAAGTGCGATCATCATATGCGTATTACCGCGCGTAAGCGTTTAGATGCTTTCCTTGATGCAGGCACCGCCACAGAGCTGTTTGCTGAGCTGGAGCCAGTGGATCGTCTGAAATTCCGTGATACGAAAAAATATAAAGATCGCCTCACTGCCGCGCAAAAAAGCACCGGTGAAAAAGAAGCGTTGATTGCCATGCGCGGTCAGCTGAAAACCCAGCCTGTTGTTGCTGTCGCGTTTGAATTTAATTTTATGGCCGGCTCGATGAGCTCTGTCGTGGGCGAGAAGTTTGTGCGCGCGGCTGAGTTGGCCTTACAGGAAAAAATACCGCTGATCTGCTTTGCTGCCTCAGGCGGTGCGCGGATGCAGGAAGCACTCTTCTCTTTGATGCAGATGGCCAAAACCTCCGCAGCCTTAGAGCGTTTGAAACAAGCCGGTGTACCTTATATCTCTGTGCTGACTGATCCTGTCTATGGTGGCGTTTCGGCTTCGCTGGCCATGCTGGGTGATTTAAATGTTTCTGAGCCCCTTGCCATATGTGGTTTTGCTGGCCCGCGCGTGATCGAGCAAACTGTGCGTGAAAAATTGCCTGAAGGCTTCCAGCGCGCTGAATTTTTGCTGGAGCATGGCACAGTCGATATGATTATTCATCGCCATCAGATGGCGGAGAAGCTGGCTGGCCTGCTGAGCAAAATGACCTACTATCGTGCGGCCTAAGCCGTGACTCAAGTGATGCCTCATGATCTGGCTTCTTGGCTGGATCATCTAGAACAGCTGCACAGCCAAGAAATTGATCTTGGCTTAGAGCGTGTGCGTCAAGTTGCCGAGCGTTTGGCCTTGCCGCTGCGCTCTGAACAGCGTTCTGCTCAGGTGATTATGCTGGCGGGTACCAACGGTAAGGGCTCGACCTTAACGCTGACGCAAGCCTTGGCGCAAGCTGCTGGATGTCGTACAGCCAGCTATACTTCTCCGCATTTTTTGCATTTTAATGAGCGTATTCAGCTGGATGGTCAACCAGTCAGCGATGCGCTGATTACCGACGCTTTTGCGCAGATAGAACAAGCTCGTTTGGCGCCCACTCCCATCTCGCTGAGTTATTTTGAATTTGCCACTCTGGCGGCTTTAGTGATCTTTAGTCGTAGTGAGGCGGATGTCTGGCTGCTGGAAGTCGGTTTGGGTGGCCGTTTGGATGCAGTGAATCTTGTCGATGCAGACCTCGCGATCATCACCACGGTGGATTTGGATCATCAGGCTTTTCTTGGTGAGACACGTGAGGCCATAGGTGCAGAAAAAGCGGGTATTTTGCGTGCAGGGCGGCCGGTAGTCTTGGGCAGTCGTGTGATGCCGCAGAGTGTATGGCAACAGGCTGAGCGGCTGGCCTGTCCTGTTTACCAGCTGGGTGTGCAGTTTGATCATCAAACATCAGCAGAGTCCTTGGCTTGGCAGTGGCAGAGCCACCAGCCACAATCTTTTGGCTGGCGTGATCTCCCAATCAGCCCCTTGCCCTTGGATAATCTGGCCAGCGCCTTGCAACTGGCAGCGTTGAGCGGTTGGCCGTTGGATCAGTCGCAGATTGCTGAGGTGATCCGCAAGACTCAGCTGACTGGACGCATGCAGCGTGTTGGGCCTTGGCTGCTGGATGTGGCCCATAATCCCCATGCTGCCAGTTATTTGGCACAGCGCCTGCATCAGGCTGGTCCTGTTCGACGGGTCGCGCTGCTGGGTGCGATGGCAGATAAAGACCTCGATGGTGTTTTGCAACCTCTGATGCCGTGGATCCAAGCTTGGGTTGTGACGGCTTTGCCCACCCCGCGTGCAGCCAGTGCGGCACAGCTCGCTGTTGAGGTGGAGCGTCATGGAGGGCAGGTGATCTATCGTGCAGAGGAACCCATGGGAGAGGCTGTCCATGCTTTTCTAGCGGCTGAACTGGAAGCAGGCCGCTATGATGAGGTTTTGGTGTTTGGTTCTTTCTTTACAGTCGCGCAGCAATTGACCTGGTTGATTGATGCGCAGGAGTTATCCCCATGCGCTACGGCCTGAAGGAGCGCCTCGTCGGTGCGATTGCTTTAATTGCTCTGGCGGTCATCTTTCTGCCTTTTTTACTGCAAAACCCCTCCGCGCCTTTACCTGAGGGTCGCGCAGAAGTTCCGCCGCCACCGCCTTCTTTAGCCACCCACTTAGAAGAACGTCTGCCACCTGTGCCACCGAGTGCCGAGCCGCCGAACGAGTCGTCCACAATGCCAGCGGCACCGGCAGAAGCGTCGAGCCCGCGCTTTGTTTCGCCAGTAACAAGAGCGAGTCAATCCAGCTCTGGCTTGGCCTTAGCCGAATCAGGTCAGGCGGAAGCTTGGGCGATTCAGGTGGCCAGTTTTGGCGAACAGGCCAATGCAGTGCGTTTGGTGACACGCCTTGAAGCGCAGGGCTATCGTCCTTATTGGCGTTCCATTCGCTCTATGGCGGTGGTTTTTGTTGGCCCTTACTTAGATCAGGAAGAAGCACGACGGCAGCAAGATCGTCTGTTGCAAGACAGCCAGCTCAGAACCTTACTGGTACGCTATGTTCCTGTTCACGAAGCCCAGGCTCAGGGTAGCCTGCCTGAACAGAACCCCCCTCAATAATGTGGAAGAGGCTGATATGAATTCTCTTGATTTCGCAATCCTATTGGTACTTTTCGCCTCTGTTATGCTGGCCTTTTGGAAGGGCTTTGTTGAACAAGCGCTCTCTCTGGCTGGCTGGATTTTGGCTTTTTTTGCCGCCACCCATCTTGGTCATGAGGTTGCGCCTATTTTTGCGCATTTCCTGTCTGATCCAGGTTTGCAGTTGGCTTTGGCCTATCTGGTCATCGCACTGGTCGTGTGGCTGGCCAGCAAGGTAGTGAGTAAAGCCTTGGCAACCTTAGTGCAAAAAATTGGTTTGGGTAAGCTCGATCGCTTTCTTGGGATCGTATTTGGTGTGATCCGTGGTTTCGTATTGGTTTTGCTGCTAGTCGCCATCGCCAGCCTGACCGATTTACGTTTTCACAATCAGTGGCAAACTTCGCAGCTGATGCCTTATTTCGAGCAGGTTCGGGATAGAGCAGCTGCCCATCTTGATGACTATATCAGTGAATAGGTGAACGCTTCATGTGCGGAATTGTAGGTGTCATGGCTAATGAGCCAGTGAATCAAATGTTGTTCGATAGCCTGACTGTGCTTCAGCATCGGGGTCAGGATGCGGCTGGGATCATGACCTGTGATCGTGGCCGTTTTTATCTGCGCAAAAGCAATGGCATGGTTCGTGATGTGTTTCGTACGCGCCATATGAAGCGCTTGATCGGCGAGATGGGCATCGGGCATGTGCGTTATCCGACAGCGGGCTCATCGAGTGAGGCTGAATCTCAGCCCTTTTATGTCAACTCGCCCTACGGTATTGCCTTGGCGCATAATGGCAATCTCACCAACTCAGAAAAGCTGAGCGAGGAGCTGTTTCGCACTGACTTGCGCCATATCAACACCAATTCAGATTCTGAGGTGTTGTTGAATATTTTTGCTCACGAGCTGGGCAAGCAAGGCATGACCTTGAGTGCGCAGGATATCTTTGCGGCCGTAAGCCGTGTGTATCAGCGCTGTGAAGGGGGCTATGCTGCGGTAGCGATGATCAGTGGTTATGGTCTTCTCGGCTTTCGTGATCCTAATGCTATTCGCCCCATCGTTTTTGGCCGTCGTCTGACACCGCAAGGCATTGAATATATGATTGCCTCAGAAAGCGTGGCGCTGGATGCGGCTGGTTTTGATCTGGTGCGCGATTTGGCGCCGGGCGAAGCCATTTTTATCGATCAACACGGCCAGCTGCATAGCCAGATTTGCACCACCCAGGGGCGCTTATCGCCTTGTATTTTTGAGCATGTTTATCTGGCACGCCCTGATTCGATCATGGATGGCATCAACATCTACCATGCGCGTATGCAGATGGGGCAGAAGCTGGCAGAGAAGATTCAGCGCATTAAACCTGATCATGATATCGATGTGGTGATTCCGATCCCAGATACCAGCCGCACCTCGGCTTTAGAGTTGGCGCAGCATCTGGGTGTGACTTATCGCGAAGGCTTTATCAAAAATCGTTACATTGGCCGCACTTTTATTATGCCGGGCCAAACCCTGCGCAAGAAGTCTGTCCGTCAAAAGCTCAATGCGATTGGCATGGAATTCAAGGGTAAGAATGTGCTGCTGGTAGATGACTCCATCGTGCGGGGCACCACCTGTAATGAAATTATTATGATGGCGCGTGATGCCGGTGCGAAGAAGGTGTATTTCGCTTCTGCTGCGCCTGCCGTGCGCTACCCGAACGTTTATGGTATCGATATGCCGGCCGCCAAAGAGCTGATCGCGCATGGCCGTACTGAAGACGAAGTGGGTGAATTGATTGGCGCAGACTGGCTGATCTATCAGGATCTGGGTGATTTGATCGATGCTTGCCAAGAGCTGAACCCCAAGATCCAAGATTTTGATTGCTCGGTCTTTGATGGGCGTTATGTCACTGGTGGCATCGATCACGCCTACTTAAATCGCCTGGAATCTCAGCGCAATGATCTGGCCAAGCAGGATGTCGGCGATAACGGGGCCATTGAGCTGCATAACGATCCTGATCAGGAGTAATCACCATGAACGATTCTGCCTCCTGGGGCGCTGCAACGCGAGCTTTACGCACCGGGCATCAGCGCACTGAGCAGCGTGAGCACGCTGAGCCGATCTTTACCACGTCAAGCTATGTTTTTCACTCTGCTGCCCATGCGGCAGAGTGCTTTGCCAACGAAACGGGTGAACATAACATCTATTCGCGTTTTACCAACCCGACGGTCAGTATTTTTGAGCAGCGCTTGGCTGCACTAGAAGGGGCTGAACGGGGGGTCGCAACCAGCTCGGGTATGGCAGCTATTTTGAGTGTCTGCTTGGCTTTTCTAGAACAGGGCGATGAAGTGGTCTGTTCGCGCAGTGTCTTTGGTTCGACAGTGGGCTTATTCAGCCGTTTAATGAGCCGTTATGGCATCACCACGCATTTTGTCGAGCTGAATCAGATCAGTGCTTGGGAAGCGGCCTGCAATGCACGGACCAAGCTTTTTTTTGCTGAAACCCCCTCTAATCCACTGTGTGAGCTGGTTGATTTGACCGCGTTGAGCCAGCTGGCGCGAGCACGTGGTGTCAAACTGGTGGTGGATAATTGCTTTTGTACACCAGCCTTGCAGCAGCCTCTTGCATTGGGCGCAGATATCGTTGTGCATTCGGCCACCAAGTACTTGGATGGTCAGGGGCGGATGGTCGGTGGTGCGGTTGTCGGCTCGCAAGAGGATATGGCGGCCGTTTTTGGTGTGGTGCGCACCGCAGGCCCTTGTATGAGCCCATTTAATGCTTGGGTCTTTTTGAAGGGGCTTGAAACCTTGTCGCTGCGCATGAAGGCGCATTCAGAAAATGCACTGAATTTAGCGCTTTGGCTTGAGCAGCAGCCAGGTGTGGCGCGGGTGCACTATGCTGGTTTGCCTAGCCATCCTCAGCATGCCTTGGCGCAGCAGCAGATGCGTGCTTTTGGTGGTGTTTTGTCCTTTGAGATGGCGGGTGGTCGTGAGGCGGCGTGGCGTGTGATCGATGCGACGCGAATTTTATCCATCACCGCTAATCTAGGTGATGCCAAAACCACGATTACGCACCCTGCAACGACCACTCATGCTCGTGTTGCCCCCGAAGCGCGTTTGGCTGCGGGTATCACCGATGGTTTGGTGCGTATTGCCGTCGGGCTTGAGGATCTGCCTGATTTGCAAGCCGATTTGGAGCAGGGTTTGAGAGGCGAGGTCGTTTTATAAGGAGACTTGCCATGCTGCGCGCCCTGCCTATTTTTTCTGAACCCGTTCAGCTGCTGGAAGCATTGCAGGCTCGCTTCCCCTTAGAGGAGGCAGATAAGGATGAAGTTCTTTACCTGCACCACTGGTTGAAGGCTTGTGCTGACTATATCGCAGCCGTGCCTGAGCAGGCTGAGGCGCGCTTTGATGCCTTGCTCCAGGCTTTAGCAGCTCAGCCAGAACGCACGGCAATATTGGGTCAAGCTTTGCATCGCTGGTTGTTGCAGGTCAAACTTTATCCGGCGCTGGTTCGCTTGGGGATCTTATCGCGTCGAGGTGTGGTGCGAGAGCTCTCTGCCCGTCTTTATGATCGGCTCAATCCGCCGCCAAGAGATCCTTTGAATGCTTATGATGCCTTAGCACTGCTCTTTAGCGGGCAGCAGAGTCGTGATGGGCTGGCCAGTGTGAGTGGTGATACCTGGCGGCGTTGTTATGCGCTTCTTTGTACGGGTGTGGAGACTGAGCTTTTACAGCAGACGCGATGGCACTGGCAGCAGGATGCGCTCTATGCGCTGGAAATGCTCGCCATTTGGGTGGCTGCTGAAGAGATCGAGCCAGAGCTGATACGCATTGATCCACGCTTAGTGAATATTGATTCTGCTTTTATTGCCCTGCAAAGAGAGCTGCACTTGTTTGCGCAGCATCAACTGCTGGAGATGCGTGAGCCAGGTCAAGCTGAGTTCGATGCAGGCCACCTGTGGGTCATGCTGGATCAATGCCACGATCAAATCGCGCGCTTAAGGCGCAAGGGTGCGGGTGCCGCCGGTTTTAATTTGGCGGTGGCCCATTTGATCGAGCGCCTTGAGCAAACCTTGCAGCGTTTGGAGGTGTTGCTGGAGCTGCTCTCCACGCGTGATCCTGAGCAGCGCTTGGCAACTGCTTTTGGCTTGTGGCAACAGCTAGTGACGGCCACGCTTGAGAAGCGCAGCCTGAGCCGTGTATGGGGCAAGAGCGTGCAGCTGCTGGCCAAGAGTATCACGCAGAATAAAAGTGATCATGGTGAAGAGTATATTGCGCGAGATGCCAAGGCTTATTGGCGCTTGATGCGCTCTGCTGCCGGTGCGGGTGTGATCATCGCCTGTATGGCACTGATGAAAATCCAGATTGAAACCTGGGGCTGGGCACCTTTAGCGCAGGCGGTGGCCGTGAGTCTGAATTATGGCTTGGGCTTTGTGCTAGTGCATCTGCTGCATTTCACTATTGCCACCAAGCAGCCAGCGATGACGGCGGCGAGTTTTGCCGCGGCGGTCGAACAGGGTGAGCGAGGTCGTGCCGCACATAAAAAACTCGCCAGTCTATTGATTGATGTGAACCGTTCCCAGTGGGCGGCGGTCTGGGGGAATGTCAGTACCGCTGTGCTGGTGGCTATTCTGCTGTCTGGGATCAGTCTTTGGTTGTGGCACCGGCCTCCCTTGGATGCGGAGCAGGTGAGCTATCAATTGGCTGCGATTCATCCCTTGGCAGGTTTGGCGCTGCTCTATGCGGCGATTGCTGGGGTCTGGCTCTTTTGCTCAGGGGTGATTGCCGGCTATTTTGATAACCGTGCCGATTATCTACAGCTGCGCGTCCGCTTGGAGCAGCATCCTCGTCTGGCTTGGATGCAGGCTGAGCGTCGTGCCAGATTAGCAGCCTATCTGCATGAGCACTCCGGCGCGATACTGGGCAACTTTTTGTTTGGCATGATGTTGGGGATGACAGGTTATCTTGGTTATCTGCTGGGCGTGCCTTTGGATATCCGCCATGTGGCTTTTTCATCGGCGAATTTGGGATATGTCTGGGGCAGTGCGCCGCTCTCTGTCTGGGAGCTGCTGCTGAATCTGTTATTTGTCTTGCTGATTGGCTTTGTGAATCTGTGGGTGAGCTTTGTGCTGGCGCTCTTTGTCGCTTTGCGCTCACGCGGCGTCAAAATGGGGCGCTGGTCGAACTTAGGCCGCAGCCTTTGGGATCAGTTTAAAGCCCAGCCGCTGCGTTTTTTCTTTCCACTGGTCTCGACGCGTCAGCGTGATGATTCAGATGCAGCATCGCGCTAGGTGATGCGAGGCTAAAGGGTTAGTGCCACTCGCTGCGTCGGTCTGATACAACGAGTGGCCTGTACTGCACTAAGCCAGCTTTTGTGCCAACAGCTGGTTGACTGTCTGTGGGTTGGCGGTGCCTTTCGAGGCCTTCATCACCTGACCGACAAAGAAGCCAATCATCTTGCCGCGCTTGTCTGGTTCTGCGCTGCGATACTGCTCAACCTGAGTCGGGTTGTCAGCGAGGACTTGATCAATAATCGCCTCGATCGCTCCTGTGTCGGTGACCTGCTTCAAGCCGCGCGCATCAATGATCTCATCTGCGGTATGGCCTTCACCAGACCAGAGGCCAGCAAAGACTTGCTTGGCGGCCTTCCCATTGATGGTGTCATCCTGTAAGCGTTTGATCAGACCCGCGAGCTGCTCAGGGGCAACAGGTGCCTGCTCGATATCCAGACCTTCACGATTGAGCTGGGCAGCCAGTTCTCCGGTGATCCAGTTGGCCGCTAATTTGGCATCGCCACATAGCTCAACCACGCGATCAAAATAGTCAGCCAGTGCACGGCTGCTTGAGAGCACGCCAGCATCATAGGCAGAAAGCCCCAGCTGCTCGGTAAAGCGTTGGCGTTTTTGTTCAGGCAGCTCAGGCAATTGCTCGCGCAGATGCTCAATATAGGCTGTATCCAGGACGACGGGCAGCAGATCAGGGCAGGGGAAGTAGCGATAGTCGTTGGCTTCTTCCTTGGAGCGCATCGCCCGTGTTTCATCCAAATCAGGATCGTAGAGGCGCGTTTGCTGAATTACACGGCCGCCGTCTTCGATCAGCTCGATCTGACGCTGAATCTCATGGTTGATGGCTTTTTCAACAAAACGGAAAGAGTTAACGTTTTTGATCTCGCAGCGTGTTCCGAGCGCTTCTTGCCCTTTTGGACGTACCGAGACGTTGGCATCACAGCGTAGCGAGCCTTCGGCCATATTGCCGTCGGAAATGCCCAGATAAGTCACCAGTGCATGAATCGCCTTCAAATAAGCGACGGCTTCTTTAGCGGAGTTCATATCGGGATCAGAAACGATCTCTAGCAGGGGTGTGCCTGCGCGGTTGAGATCCACGCCGGTCATACCATGAAAGTCTTCATGCAGGCTTTTTCCTGCATCTTCTTCAAGGTGGGCGTGGTGGATGCGAATCCGCTTGGTGCCGCCCTCTTCAAGAGGAATGTCAACATAGCCTGGACCGACGATTGGCTCTGCCATCTGGCTGGTTTGGTAGCCCTTAGGGAGGTCAGGATAAAAGTAGTTTTTGCGTTCAAAGACGGAGCGCTGTGGAATGTCAGCATGGGTGGCGAGGCCAAATTTGATCGCCATCTCAACGGCTTTTTCATTCAACACTGGCAAAACGCCCGGCATGCCTAAATCAATGACGCAGGCTTGAGTGTTGGGTTCGGCACCATAGGTGGTGCTGGCACCGGAAAAAATCTTAGATTGTGTTGCAAGTTGGACGTGGACTTCAAGCCCGATCACCGCTTCCCATTGCATAGTCGCTAACCTTTCATTCATCAGTGAAGTATTACACCAGGGCCGGTGCTTGGAGGTGGAAATCAGTCACTTGTTGGAGCTGGTGCGCTACGTTCAGCAGACGCCCTTCATCAAAGTGATTCCCGATCAACTGTAACCCAACCGGCCGCCCTGCGACCTGGCCAACGGGCGTTGAAAGTGCGGGTAAGCCAGCCAAGTTGACGCCGAGGGTATAGATGTCTTCGAGGTACATCTGCACTGGATCGCTGGTTTTGCTCCCCAGATCAAAAGCGGGGCTGGGTGCGGTGGGGGCCACGAGCAGATCTACTTCATTGAAGGCTTTCATAAAGTCTTGCGTGATCAAGCGGCGCACCTGCTGAGCCTTGCGGTAATAAGCGTCATAAAAGCCTTCTGAAAGGGCATAGGTGCCCACCAGAATGCGGCGCTGCACTTCCTCACCAAAGCCTTCGCTGCGTGAGCGTTTGTAGAGATCTTCTAGATCTTTGGGATCGGCACAGCGGTGACCAAAGCGCACACCATCAAAGCGTGATAGGTTGGAGCTGGCCTCAGCGGGAGCAATGACATAGTAGGCTGGAATGGCCATGCGGGTTAGAGGTAGGCTGACTTCTTTAACGCGTGCACCGAGTTTCTCCAGCTCGCCAATCGCGGCATGAATACGCTCCGCCACTTCAGGGTTAAGATCAGCGCCGAAATACTCCTGGGGTAAGCCCAGTGTCAGCCCCTGAAGGGGTTCATCCAACAGATTCAGGTAATCGGGAACAGCGCGCTGGATACTGGTGGAATCTTTAGGATCAAAGCCCGCCATCTGCTGTAGCAACAAGGCGCAGTCTTCTGCAGAGCGTGCCATAGGACCAGCTTGATCCAGGCTAGAGGCATAGGCAATCATCCCCCAGCGTGAAACACGGCCATAGGTGGGCTTGAGGCCGGTGATGCCACAGAAAGCGGCTGGCTGACGAATAGAGCCGCCAGTATCTGAGCCGGTTGCTGCAGGGATCATGCGTGCGGCGACGGCGGCGGCGGAGCCACCAGAGGAGCCGCCAGGAACGGCTTTCAGATCCCAGGGATTTTTGCAGGGGCCGTAGAAGGAGTTCTCGTTCGATGAGCCCATGGCGAACTCATCCATATTGGTTTTGCCGATCGAGACAGCACCCGCCTGCTCAAGCTTGTCGACCAGAGTGGCCGAGTAGGGCGCAGTGAAGTTGTCGAGCATTTTAGAGGCGCAGGTGGTTTTGACGCCCTGGGTGCAAAAGAGATCCTTGTGTGCAATGGGGATGCCAGTCAGTGGCGTCGCCTCTTCTGCGGCAATGCGACGATCAGCCTGTTGTGCCGCCGCGAGGGCCTGCTCTTCAGTGATGGTGATCAGTGCATTGATCTGCGGGTTGAGTTTTTTGGTTTGCGTTAAAAAGGCTTGGGTCAGCTCAACGCTCGAAAACTTGCGCTCGGCAAGGCCCTGGGCCATTTGTTGAAGGCTTAGCTCTAGCATGCAATATCCTAAAATCAATTAAAAAACCGCGCTGTCTCTAGCGCCGTTCTATTCAAAAAACGTGATGTTTATTCAATGACGCGCGGCACCAGGAATAAGCCTTGCTCGATGGCAGGCGCTTGGGCTTGGAGCAGCTCGCGCTGATTGACTTCTGTCACTTCATCAATCCGCAGTCTTTGGGTCGCATCCATAGGATGGGCCATGGGCTCTACATCAGTGGTGTCGAGGCTTTGCATTTGATCCACCAGATCAAGAATATTGGCAATCGCTTGGGTGGTACTGGCCGCCTTGTCTTGTTCAAGGCTCAGGCGTGCCAGCTGGGCAGCTTTATATACATCATCAGTGGTTAGCATTCACAAATCCTCAGCGTCTATTTGTATCCAAGCTCAAAGCTGCCAAGAATAGCATATTTACCCTTGGCGCGCGGAGTTGATATTGATCAGGCGTCTGTCGCTTTATCTGAGTTTTTTAACGCATTTTTGTAACGGCTATTTTTATCTGCGGCGTTTGCCTGTAAAGTTGTTGCCCTGAACCCACTGGATTGCTAGAGTTCCGCCAAGTGTAGGGATTCATTAGGATAGGTCACCATAAGCATGATTAAACGTCTCAGAGGCTTTTTCTCCAGCGATTTGTCAATCGATTTAGGAACAGCAAACACTCTTATTTATGTTCGCGGCAAAGGGATCGTTTTGAATGAACCCTCGGTTGTTGCCGTTCGTCACCACGGAAATCAGCGCAGTGTGGCTGCAGTTGGCTTTGATGCCAAGCGGATGCTCGGTCGGACACCAGGAAATATCACGGCGATTCGTCCGATGAAAGATGGTGTGATTGCTGACTTTCATGTTACTGAGAAAATGCTGCAGCACTTTATTTCCAAGGTTCACGATAATAGCTTCTTCACGCCTAGCCCGCGTGTTTTAGTCTGTGTGCCCTGCATGTCAACACAGGTTGAACGCCGCGCGATCAAAGAATCTGCCCTCGGTGCAGGCGCACGTGATGTCTTCTTGATCGAGGAACCTATGGCCGCTGCGATCGGTGCAGGCTTACCTGTCGAAGAAGCCCAAGGTTCGATGGTGGTGGATATCGGTGGTGGCACCACGGAGATTGCGATTATTTCGTTAAATGGTGTGGTCTACTCTGAATCGGTCCGTATTGCAGGGGATCGCTTTGATGAAGCCATCGTGGCCTATGTCCGCCGCCATTATGGCAGCCTCATTGGTGATGCAACGGCAGAAAGAATCAAGCAGGAAATTGGCTGTGCTTACCCAGGCAGCGAAATGAAAGAGATTGATGTTCGTGGCCGCAATTTGGCAGAAGGGATTCCTCGCAGCTTTACGCTGAACTCAAACGAGATTCTTGAAGCCTTGCAAGAGCCACTGGCTTCTATTGTGCAGGCTGTGAAGAGCGCTCTAGAGCAATCTCCACCAGAGCTGGCATCCGATATTGCCGAACGCGGCTTGGTGCTCACTGGCGGCGGTGCACTGTTGAGAGATATTGACAAGCTGATCGCAGAGGAAACCGGTCTGCCTGTCATTATTGCTGAAGATCCTCTGACTTGTGTCGCCCTCGGTGGTGGCCGCGCTCTCGAGCTCATCGATCAGCAAACCTTTGACATGCTCGCGACTGACTAAGCTAAAAAGGTCAAAGCAGCAGATGAGATCGCTGCTGCTAAGAACGCTCCCAGCTTAGGGAGCGTTTCTGCGTTCGGGCCTGAGCTTGAAAAAGCTTGGCCAGCCATTTTCAGCCTGAGGATAGAGTTATTAAGCAGCTGTTCGCAAAAGGTCCTTTTCTCGGTTATCGTCTGCTGGGCGCGCTTGTGCTCAGCTTGACGCTGATGTTCGCTGAACATCGCTGGGCCGAAGTCGCTTATGTCCGCTCTTGGGCGACCTTGGTGGTCACTCCTGTCCAATGGGCTGCCGATGCGCCGAGTCGCTTTGTGGCTTGGCTGACGGATAGCCTTACCAATCGTAATAGTCTGCTGGATGAAAACCGCGAGTTAAGAGCGCAAGCCTTGCTACTTGCTGAGCGAAGTCAAGCGATGTCGTCTGTGGTCGCGGAGAATATCCGCTTACGTGAGCTGCTGAATGCATCTGAGCGTATCCAGATTGATTTTCTGACGGCAGAGCTGATCGGTATCAACTATGATCCCTTCTCGCAGCAGGTCATCATCAACCGTGGCCGTCAGGATGGCGTTTATCTTGGCCAGCCTGTGGTGGATGCCAGTGGTGTGATGGGGCAAATTGTGTCCGTGAGCCCTTATACCAGCCGCCTGTTGCTGATCTCTGATGCGCATCATGCCATTCCTGTTCAAATTAATCGCAATGGTGTGCGTTTGGTGGCGCAGGGCTCAGGGCGAGCTGACCGCCTTTACTTGCCTCATGTACCAGAAACGGCGGATGTTGAAGAAGGGGATCTACTGATTGCCTCAGGTTTAGGTGGACGCTTCCCCTTTGGTTATCCTGTTGCCAGAATTACGCAAATTAGTCATCAATCTGGCGAGCCTTTTTTGCATGTTGTGGCCGAGCCCTTAGCCCAGCTCGATCGTAGTCGCTATGTCTTGTTGCTTTCTCATCAGCTGCAAGGCCCGAGCCCAGCGGCAACTGAGGTAGAGGCTGAACGAGGAATCTAATGGCAAAGAATCAATTTGATGGCTTTTGGTTTATCCAGCTGAGCTTCTTGCTGGCGCTCTATTTACAAGCCTTACCGATGCAAACAGCGCTGCTTTATTTTCGACCCGAATGGCTAGGCTTGGTGCTCTTGTTTTGGTCTTTAAGCCTGCCGCAGCGTGTGGGTATTTTTCACGGCTTTTTTTGGGGGCTGATGCTGGATCTGATTGAAGGCACCCTCTTAGGGCACAATGCGCTGGTGTTTGCTCTGCTGGGTTATCTAGGGAATCGCTTTTATCAGCGAGTGCGTATGTACTCCTTGCCTAAGCAGGCGGCTTTGGTTTTTATCCTCTTAAGCATTGTGCAGTTGGTTTTTCAGTGGTTACAGGGTATTTTTGGGCCAATGGCGGGTTTAAGCTACTTGTTGCTACCCTCGTTGATTTCCGCTGTGCTCTGGCCTTGGCTTTTTACCTTGATGCAAGGTCTCAAGCGCCGCTTGAGCCTGATCTGATTTTAAAAAGCTGGAGTCGAGTTGATGAGCGAAGAACTGCTGATAAATATCACCCCGATGGAAACCCGTGTGGCACTGGTCGAAAATGGTGTGCTACAAGAGGTCTATATTGAGCGGGTTCGGCGTCGCGGTATCGTTGGGAACATCTACTGCGGTAAGGTGGTGCGTGTTCTCCCTGGTATGCAAGCCGCTTTTGTGGATATAGGCTTAGATCGCGCCGCATTTATTCATGTTGCCGAGCTTACCCATCCCCTGTTGGCTCATCAAGAAGAACCCAATATTGCTGCATTGTTACATGAAGGGCAGCGCTTAGTCGTGCAGGTCACCAAAGACCCTATCGGGACGAAGGGTGCACGTCTGACCACGCATCTTTCTTTGCCATCACGTTATCTGGTTTATATGCCCAAGACAGCGCATGTCGGGGTGTCGCAGCGCATTGAGCAGCATGAAGAAAGAGAAAGACTCAAAGCCTTGGTCACTCAGGCCAGACAAGAGTTACAGCTCGATGAAGCCAGCGGTTTTATCTTGCGCACTGCAGCCGAAGGTGCAGGCAGTGAAGAAGTCTTAGCTGACATTCACTTTTTGCATCGCGTGTGGTTGGCTGTCGAAAGACGCATGGCCCGTGATCAGGGAATTCGTTGTGTCTATGAAGATTTGCCCCTTTTTATGCGCTCAATGCGTGATTTTGTTCGCCCAGAGCTAGAGAAGATTCGTATCGATTCGCGCGAGAATTATCAGCGTCTGCTTGATTTTGTGCATGAGTTTGTGCCGGGTTTGGAAAGCAAGCTGGAGTACTATCCTGGCGAACGGCCGATTTTTGATCTCTATAGCGTGGAAGATGAGATCCAGAAAGCGCTTGGCCGTAAGGTGCAGCTCAAGTGTGGTGGCTATCTGGTCATCGACCAAACTGAAGCCATGACCACCATTGATGTCAATACTGGGGCTTTTGTT
>SKOQ01000222.1 GCA_007119985.1 Marinospirillum sp. | reverse complement strand
TACTATTACTTGCACTGGCCTGCCAAACCAGCCCCGTTACATTGTCACGGAAGCATTCATGGTTGGTTGCGTTTGCCGCCACTGCATTGCCACTACTGTCCAACTTGGTGTAATCAAAACCTGCTTCACCCGAACCTATTTTCAAAAGCTGAGCATTGGCATCACGGCCTGTATTGCCATCTTGCTGAGGGACACGGCCCGCTGGTAAAGCAACAGCACCGCTCAAAACATCGGTTGGCCACATAGCTGCACCAGTGGACAAAGAATCGCAGCTTGAAATAGCATTAGGGAAACTGCCCGTAGTGATGCTGATGCAGCTGGCTTCTCCCGTGTCATTAATCGCACCGGCTGCGGCTAATACCTGATGCGAAATTCCTACTCGGCTACTGCCATTCAATGCCTCGATTCGGAAAATCAACGGCTGACCATTGTCCAAGCCTGTCACTGCACAAGGCAGACTAGTGCACGTCTGTTGGGTGCTCCCTGTTGCCGGTGAATTCACCGCGATTTGATTGTCACTGAAATATACTGTGTAGCTATCTGCCCCAGATACCGCAGTGGGCAGGTTCACCAAAACACTGCTCCGAGCTGCTTGTGCCACCATCGCAAAATCTCCCGAGGTATCGCCTACCACAGGGTTATTTTGATTTGGATTATTAGGCTGGTTGGCATCTGGGGTTGATCCTGATGCAGAGTCGCCGCTAGAGCCCCCGCATCCTGCGAGTAACGCAGAAAGAAGGCTCGCGGCTAGAAGTGAAGAGGTGGTTTTCATGGTCATGTCCTGTTGTCTGCTCCCCAATGAGCCAGGACATGATCTGTAAACTAGACAGAAGGCACATCTACTATCTGGTATAAAGCTTTGCTTTTGTTAAATTCATCACACTAAAAACGATACCTTGCTCTGGCCCAGAAGTTGCTGTCTTCCTCAAACTGACCGAAGAAGCTAAAGTCATCACGCCCACCAAAGAGGTTGGCGCCTGTACTGAGCGTGAGCGCATCTGAATAGCGATAGCGCACACTGGGGCGTAGATAAAAATCCTGCTCATTGGGTGAGGCAAAGCCAAACAAGGACCAGACCAGATCACCACGCCACTGGGTGTAGGTCAGGCGGGCGGTCAGCAGATGCCGATGCTCCTTGCCGGCCCAATCTGAAGGGTTGCCTCTCGCCACCATCGCCTGCTCAAGCTGATCAAAATCCTGCGTCCATTCTTGGTAATACTGCACACCCACATTCAAATGGGTGATCAGCTCCCAGTCATAGCCGACCAAAAAACGCACTTCAGAGTTCGGCAGCGCACCGGCTTGATCACCACTGCGATTATCGGCTGAGTCATAGTAGCCCACCTCAGCATTGATCAAACCCGCCCCCAGAGGAGCACGCACACTGGCACCATAGACATTCAGGCGCGGATGTTCGAGCTTCCCGCTCGGCATAGCACGCGCATCATCCGGCTGCGGATAAAAGCCGCGATAGCCATAGAGGGCAAATTCACGGCCATCAATCCGCGTTGCCAAACGCAGCGCCAACTCGCCATCACTCGGAAAGGAGCGCGGCTCACGACTGAGATCAGAAATAGATTCAGCACTGGCGGCTCCAGTTTGTGGATTGAAATAGGACAGACGCCCCCCATCGACATACTGATCTGGGTTAAAAACCGGCGTCCACACCAGATCAACCGTCAGCGCATCCGCATGCCAAGTGGTGCGTAGCGCATCTGAAGGGGCTTTCAGATAGTCCTCATCACGGCCGATCAGAAAAGACTCCCAGTCTTTGGGAAACAGATCGTTGATAAACAACAGATCCCCTGTTCCCCAGGTCAGGACCTGTCGGCCCACGCGCCAATCCACGGCGCCAGTGCTGGTGCTGAAAAGAGCTTCGCGCAGTTCCGCACGCACTTCATCTTCAACACCATCGGCGACCAGATCACCGCGCACACGATAGCTGACCTGCTGCCAATCTCCATTCAGCTCAAGCTGGAGGCGGGTTTCGGCCAGATTCCAACGCTGATCGATCTGCTCCTTCACTGCGGGGTTCGACTGGAGATGCACCCCAGCGGCCGCTTCAACAAAGCCATGCAGTGTAAAAGGCAGGCGCGATCTGGGCGCTTCGTCCCACTCTTCATCCGCCCAGCCATCGTCTTCCCAATCACTGGCCCAATCATCGGCCAGGCCGGGTGGAGCGCACAGCGCCAGCAGCAGGCCAGCCGCAATCAGCGGGGTGCGTTGCGTGAAATCAACCATCAGACTTATCTCCGCTCTAACCACTGGCTGGGGGGATGGCGCAGGCTGCGCTCAGTAAAGACATTGGCGGGCAGATCCAGGTCATAACTGATGCCGCGAAACTGCACGATGGTTTGACCACCCGAGGCCAGATCCTGCACACGCATCACCGTGGGTGTGGGATAACCATCAATCACCTCGACACCTGAGCTTTCCATACGCCGATACACCTCACCCGCGGCGTTGGTGTACTCAACACGCAAAGGCAGGTGATGCTCACGATCAATCCAAGTGGTGAAGAAGGCAAATTCAACTGAACGTGGATCTTTGGGCGTGGAGCGAATCAGATAATGCTGTTCAGTGGTTTCAATCAGCTCATGGGTATCATCATCCAAATGCCGACCAGAGATGTCCTCATAAAAGAGGTGCGCACCGACAAAGCTAGTGCGTTTATCGCCGGGGGCAATACGGCGCACCAGATCCATCGCTGGCAGATACAACCAGCGATCATCCTCAGCGGCTGGGTTCTTCTCCACTAAAAAAGCCGTGTCGCGATATTCTGAGGGGCGACTAAACACCACCAGATACTGCTGGCGCTGTTGATCAACATTGCGTCGCAATACAGTGAACTGGCGCGTTTGGGTCTGCCCACGATTGTCTTCGATGCGCATTCTGGCCTCTGAGCGACCATCACGCCCGGCATAGTAGGAGGCCTGATTGGCCCGCTCGACGATCTCTTGTGCCGTCGGTGTTGCCAACGCCAGTGGGTTGATCAAGACCGCCAACGCTGCCCCTGCCAACCAACGCGGCAGGTGACGAGTAACTGAAATCTCACGCATGGTTTTCACCTCACAGATCAAGAATTAGAGTGAACCTGCGCACCCAAGAAGGCACGCGGGGCTAGGCTGATCACAGCAGGGAGCGCAAAGAGGGTCACCAGTGCCGAAGTGGCCATAATGCTCGCCAAGAAGATCCCAACCGTAATATAGGGCACCAATGGCGCAGCCAACAGCGGTAGAAAGCCCACCGAAATCACCACCGCGTTCCGTGCAATAGCACGCGAAGGCTCTTGAAAGACCCGCGCCATCGCGGCCTGCCAATCTCCAGCGGTGGTCTCCAACGCCATACGCAGCCGCTGAATAAAGTGAATCGCAAAATCAACTGATAAGCCCAGCGAAAGCGATGAGAGCACCGCCACCGGCATATCAAAGTCTTTACCGATCAAGCCCATGACACCATAGATGGCCGCGATGGTGATGGTCAGTGGCAGCATCGCCAGCAGACCCAGCCACAGGTTACGAAAGAGCGCGATCATCATCACCAGCACCACAATAAAGGCTGAGAAGAGCGCCCAGAGCATGCCTTCGACCATCTCGCCCTGCCAGATCAAATTGATATAGGTGGTCCCCCCCCAATCTGCCTCTAAGCCAGCCGGCAGAGGATGAGCGGCAATATAGGCATCAACGGCCTCGACCACCCGACTCATCACCTGATTATCGCCACTGGGCAGCTGCACCCACATGCTGGCTTGCGTGAAATCGCGCGTGACAAAGTTCCACAAGTCATCTGGGCGTTGCGAAGATTGGAAGCTCAGGATGGTTTGTGCCACACCATTAGCGGTCTGCGGGAGCTGATAATCCACAGGATCACCGCTGACCAGTTCACGGTTAATCGTTTTCACCACATCCGCTAAGGAGTTGGCCTTACCGATCAAGCCCTGCTCTTCTAAATAGGCTTTGAGATCATCCAGATAAGCCAAGACCTCTGGCTGCTGGAACACCCGTGTCTGGCTGCGTGTGCTTTCAACCGCATCCAGCAGGGTTTCCAACATATCTTGCGCTTCTGCATCCACCATAAAGAGCTGATCATCGATTTCACTGGCGAGGGCTTCTAAGCGCGCACCCAGATTGGGTTCGTTTTCTGTTGCCTGCCAAAGCGCCTCCCAGCTGGTATCCAGCATGAGACCCTGTCTTTCAGCCTCAGCAAAAAGCCTGTTGGCCTGGTCATTGAGCTGTTGCAACTGCGCTTCAGCCTGAGTCGATCTGAAAGCCAGATAGGCTTCATAGGTGCCCGCAAAGCGCGCATTTAACACCTGATCGGCGACACGAATGCGGTGATCCTGTTTAAACCACAGGGTGGGATTATCGTTAATCTGAATCTGCTGAATACCATAACCAGAGACCAGCAGCAGACCAACCACGGCGCCCACCACCGCAAGTGGTGCACGGGTGGGTAGGCGACCAAGACGACTAAGCAGGCTCTCTGCATCCTGCGCGGCGGCCTGTTCTTCCTTGGCACGGAACTTTTCTGCCATCTTATCCAGCGTTTCACGCTTTAAGGCCACGGTATAGGCTGGGATAAAACACAGGGTCAAGATCAGCGCGATCAACACACCAAAGGAGATAAAAGCACCAAACACCTGCACCGGAGGAATAGGAGTCGTCAGCAGCGAGAGAAAACCCACCGCCGTGGTCAGACTGGTAAACAACACTGGCTTGAAGAGCTGCTCCATCACAGCCCCCATCACCTGCTTGGGATCATCACCGGGGCGATAGCGATCAGCAAAATTCGACAGCACATGCACTGAGGCCACCACCGCTATCGGCATCAAGAAGATCGGAATCATCGAACTCATGATGTGCACGGTATAGCCCAGACCAATCAGCAGACCCATGGTCGTGATCACCGTGGCCATCGCCAGCAGCATCGGTGCGACAACCAGCGGCAAACTACGGAAGAAATACAACATGGCAAGAAAGATCACCAAGCCAGCGAGGGGGGCTGAAATCGCCATCTGCTGGAACATTTCAACACCAAAGGTATCCTGCGCCACTGGCTGACCCGTGATATGAAAAGCATCACTCACACCCAGAGTCTCCACCACGGCTTGGATTTCTTGCGCAATGCGATGGCTGATATCCTTGCTGGCAATCGGAACAAAAATCGCGGCCGCCTGACCATCTTCAGACACCAGAGTGCCAAGATACATCGGCAGGCGCTCTACCGCAGCGCGGATACGATCGGCTTCAGCCTGCGTCTGCGGTGCCTCAGGAATCAACCAATCATAAGCGATGGTGCCGGGGCCAGCTTGTTCCACATTATCCACTGCCGCCAGCGACATCAGATCTGCCGCAATCACGCCCTCCATCTGCTCGATGGCGCGCGTCAGCTGATAATGGGCGGCCAAAGAAGCCGGATTAAAGATCCCCTGCTCAGTATTGACCTGCCCAACCACCAGCATATCGTGCAGGCCAAAGGTGGCCCGAATCTCATTGTGGCGCAGGCGATCTGGCTGCTCAGCAGAGAGCATATTCTCCGGATCAGTATCAATCACAATCCGCGGAATCATCGCGCCCAAGGCCAACACCGCCAGCAGCATCACAATAAAAACGCTGCGGGTGTGGCTCATACACCAATTTGCTATCGACCGACCCATCTGTCTTTCTCCAAGGCTTGTATTCAGTTTTGATCTGGTTTTTTGGGTGCTGCCTCTTCCCTCTTTCGCCCAGCGGGCAGAGGAGAGGTTGGCATCGGAGTACAAAAAATACGGTAGAGGCTGCGCAGGAGTTCCGCTGTACGGGGATCTTGTAGCTGGTAGTAGACCTGCTGCCCTGCCCGCCGCGCACGAATCAAGCCTTCACGACGCAGCACACCAAGCTGCTGCGATAGGCTGGGCTGATGCAAACCCACCCGCTGCTCCAGCTCACCCACGTTGAGCTCTTCCAGCGCCAGCTGACACAAGAGCAACAAGCGCCCAGGATGGGCACAGGCCTGCATCAAACGACTGGCTTGTTGCGCTTGCTGCTGCATCTGCGCTAGATCTAACTCTGCTTGCATAAGCCAACCCACTAGAATTTAGTTGCCTAATTTATAATATACTTAAATATAGAAAGCAAGTCCGCCAGAGTATTCACTGCCTTGAAATCAGCCTTGCAGGCGTTGACGGTAGGTACGCGGAGAGCAGCCCTCCCAGCGTAAAAAAGCACGGTAGAAGCTGGCACTGGTCTCAAAACCCAGCTGCTCAGCTAGTTGGTTGATCGGTAGGTGCCGCCGCCCTAGCTGCTCTATCGCCAGATCACGACGCAGCTGATCTTTGAGCTGCTGGAAGCTCGCGCCCTCTTGAGCCAGCTGACGCGTCAGACTACGCACAGATTTATGCAGCTTCTGCGCAACTTCAGGCACCTTGGCGGCGGGGTTAATCCGCATCAGATAATCGCGCACCTGATGTACCACCCGATCCTGATCCATCGCCACATCCAGCCAATCCGCTGGAGCACGGCGCAAAAAAGCCTGTAAATCGCGCTTGGTTTGGCGCAGCGGTGCCTGTAGATGGCGACGGGCAAGGCGCAAGCGGCTCAGGGGGGCATGGTAGGTCATTACCTGCGGATAAAAGGCAAAAACAACGCTGGATGCCGGTGCAAAGGCATAGGCCACCTCGGTCACTGGCAGGGGTTCTGCAATCAGCCACGAGGCCAGACCATGGATCAAGCGCAGCATCAGCTGATGGACCAGTTCACGACTCGCCTGCGGTGCCCGCAACTCTATCCAGCGCAGCTCAACTTGATCATCGAGGATTTTAATCTCATAGCGTGCATCATCCTGCAAGATGCTGAACAGATGCGCAAAGCGATGCAGCGCCACCTGTAAGTTGGGCGCATCCAACAAAGAGAGGCCAATGAACTTGAGTGTTCCTGGGCGCAGAGGCCGTGAGAAAAACCCCGGTGTTTCATCCTGAAACAGCTGCACTAGCAAGCGGTATAGGCGCGCAAACTGCGCCGGTGGCAGACGATTCTGCGGCTGTTCGAGCACACGCGGGGCGATACCCGCCTGCATCAACAGAGTTTTTCGTCGTGCGGCGGGCAACTGCACCCCCTCAAAAAGCGCATGCACCAACTCTACAGCTAAGCCAGAAGAAAGCCAGTTTGGCTGATTATGCATAGTTTTTGTCCTAAAACAGCCGATGAGAAGCCGAATAGCGGCCTAGTATGGCCGAAAACAACACAATAGCAGAGAAAAACCATGACAACACATGATGAATCCAGCCAACTTTTTTATGATATGACCTGCCGCTTCTTGGAGCAGGAAGCCGATCCCCACTATGCCGACTGGGAGGCCGCTGGGCAGGTACCACGGGATTTCTGGCTCAAAATGGGCGAAAACGGCATGCTCGCGATTGATCTGGATGAAGACTATGGCGGCACTGGTGCCGATTTTGGCATCACCCAAATGGTGATTGAAGAAATCGCCCGTCGCGGTCTGGGCGGCTTGGCGACAGGCTACAACATCCACTCCAATATTGTGATTCCCTATGTGCTGCATCTGGGCAATGAAGAACAAAAGCAGCACTGGCTGCCGCGCATGGCCAGCGGTGAGGTGATGAGCGCCATCGCGATGACTGAACCTGGCGCAGGAAGTGATCTGGCGGCCATGAAAACCCGCGCCCAAAAGGTAGAAGGTGGCTGGCAGCTAGATGGCTCCAAAACCTTTATCACCAACGGTATGATGGCCGATATGGTGATCGTGTGTGCCAAAACAGATCCGAGCGCAGGCGCGAAGGGCGTCTCCCTGTTTTTAGTCGATACCCATCTGCCCGGCTTCTCACGCGGCAAGCCGATCAAAAAAATCGGCCAACATGCCAGTGATACCGCCGAGCTGTTTTTTGATCAGATGATCCTGCCAGAAGAAGCGCTGCTTGGTGAAGAAGGTCAGGGCTTCGTTTATCTCATGCAGGAGTTACCGCGTGAACGTTTGGGCGTGGGCTCTCAAGCTCTGGGCGCCATGGAAGGCGCGCTGCAACTGACTCTGGATTATGTCCAAGAGCGCAAGGCCTTTGGTCAGCGTATTGGCGATTTCCAAAACACCCGCTTTAAGCTGGCGGAAGTACGGGCGCAAATTGATATGGCCCGCGCCTACTTTAACCATTGCGTTGCCCTTTATCGCCAAGGCGAAATGACCAGCACCCATGCAGCCATCATCAAGCTCCAGCTCAGTGAAATGCAATGTCGCATTACCGATGAGTGCTTGCAGCTTTTTGGCGGCTATGGCTATACCCTCGAATATCCCATTTCGCGCTTTTATGTCGATGCACGCGTGCAAACCATCTATGCTGGCAGTTCGGAAATCATGAAAGAAGTGATTGCTCGCTCTCTTCTTGGTAAAGCTTAGATCATCTTTTTTAGCGGCCCAGCTCAGCTGGTGCCGCCCTCTTCGACATCGGAGTGCTTCATGGATCAGAACCGCGTCACCCCTAAAATCCTGCCTTCCACCCCTTCGGCGGTGAATCCACCGCTGCTGATCGGTGATCTGCTCAGATCAAGCGTGCGCATGGCTGGTGAGAATCAAATCGTCTATCGGGATATCACCCGCTTGAGCTATCGTCAATTTGAGCAGCGGGTTCATCAACTCGCGCACCTGCTCACAGAACAAGGCGTCAAAGCCGGCGATGTGGTGGCTGTTCTCGACTGGGATAGCCATCGCTATCTGGAATGTTTTTTTGCTATCCCGATGCTGGGCGCAGTGCTGCATACCGTCAACGTGCGCCTGGCCCCTGAGCAAATCCTCTACACGATGGAGCATGCTGAGGATATGTTTGTGCTGACCCATGAGGATTTTCTGGCTCAGCTCGAACCCCTTGCTGAGCAGCTGCCTCGTGTTAAGGGCTATCTGCTTTGTCAGGATCATCCCGCGCCAGTCAGTACCAGCCTGAATTTGATTGGCGAGTACGAAACCCTGTTGGCCAAGCAACCCACCCACTATGATTTCCCGACCTTTGATGAGCAGGCCGTGGCCACGCTTTTTTACACCACAGGCACCACAGGCAATCCCAAGGGCGTTTTCTTTACTCATCGCCAGCTGGTGCTGCATACACTGGCCGAGGCCAACATCTTCCAGACTCCAGGCTTTGAGCTGCTGAATCGCAACAAGGTCTACATGCCCATCACCCCGATGTTCCATGTGCATGCTTGGGGCGTACCCTACACGGCCACTTTTATGGGAGCCACACAGGTCTATCCCGGTCGTTATGAGCCAGAAATGCTGGTCAAGCTGCTGGTGAGCGAGAAGGTGGATGTATCTCACTGCGTGCCCACCTTGTTGAATATGGTGGTCTCGGCTGAACCCATCGCTTCAGGCAAGATCAAGCTGGATGGCTGGCATGTATTGATCGGTGGCAGCGCCTTGCCTCAAGGACTCGCCAAAAAAGCCCATCTGCTGGGTATTGATACCCGGACCGCCTATGGCATGTCGGAAACCTGCCCGCTGCTGACCGCAGCCGTCCTGCCGAAGGATCTGGCAGAGAGTGATTTTGATACCCAGCTGCCCTGGCGCTGTAAAACTGGCCTGCCTGTTCCACTGGTGGATCTGCAACTGGTCGATGAAGAAGGTCAGCTGGTGCCCGCCGATGGCGAAACTGTCGGTGAAATTCGGGTGCGTGCGCCTTGGCTGACCCAAGCCTATTACAAGGAGCAAGAACGCAGTGAAGAACTATGGCGCGATGGCTGGCTCCATACAGGGGATGTCGCGGTGCAGGATGAGCGCGGCTTTATCCAGATTCGTGATCGTATTAAAGATGTGATTAAAACCGGCGGTGAGTGGGTTTCTTCTTTAGAGATCGAAAACCTGATCAGCCAGTGTGAGGGTGTTGCCGAGGTGGCCGTGGTTGGCGTCGCCGATGCACGCTGGGGCGAGCGCCCTGCAGCGCTGGTGGTAGCCAGCGCACCGGATCACCCACCCTGCCTCGATCAGCTGCGAGCTTCCCTGCTCAAGGCAGTGGAAGGGGGTCGGATCAACAAATGGGCGATTCCTGAGCAGATCGAGCTGGTTGACGCTATCCCCAAAACCAGCGTAGGTAAGCTCAACAAGAAGTTAATCCGTGAGCAGCTTAAAGCGGCTGATCCTGCTGCCAGCTAGGAAGCCTAGCGGATCACCCTTTTCACCTTCAAGGAGCAGCCCGTCTGCTCCTTTTTGCTGCTGCCCTTCTCATTACGCCCCTTCTTATTACGCCCCTTCTTGTTTCCAAGAAGATTAATCCTTGCGTTGCGGCACCACAACCACCTGCGTCCGCGAGAGCAAATCTGGCCAGGTACGCTGCTCAGTATCAAACTTCAACCATAGATAGCCCAAGCCCAGGCAGCTCCATGACAGCAGCCCACCAATCAAACGCAAGAAGGTCTGACGCGGATTCACAGGCTGCCCATCCAGCGTCTGCACACGAATACGCCAGGCCAGCATACCCAGTGTTTGGCCTGTCTTATGCCAGAAAAAACCATAAAACAGGAAGGGCACCATCCAGACGAGAATTTTAAACAGCGGATGCTCGTTCGCCTCACCGCCTGTTAAAGCCACCCCGATAAATCCCGCCAACACAAACAAAGCCGCGAGCAAGAAAAGGTCATAGACCATCGCCGCCAAGCGACGAAACAGGCCCGCTGGATAGGTCTCATTCAGATGATCAAAGTATCTTGCCATAGGGTTTATCCACTCTCTTTATCAATAATCGATGGTCTGCAATGCATGGGTCGGTAATGCCAGTTGTCTGCAGGTCTTAAGAAACCTCTGATTAACCGGTACGATAAATCTGCCAGCCACCCCAAGCAGCGCAAAATCCAGCGGGGATCAACACCGCCAAGATCGGTGGAAAGCCCCACAGGAGCGCCGCAGGTCCAAGCAGGTCCTGAGCAAACTTCACCGATAATCCAATTAAAATACCATGAAAAACGCGTGTACCCGCTGGAACAGAGCGCAAAGGCCCAAAGGTAAAAGAAGCACCCAGCAGAACCACGGCGAATACAGTGATCGGTAACAGGAGCTTTTGCCATAAGGCGAGCCAATAGAAACCACTTGGCTGCCCCCGCGCCTCTAAATAGTGCGCATAGTGCCACAGGCGAGTCGGCGGCAGATCTCGCGGGTCAAAAGCCTGCAGGGCAACAAATTCAGGTGCAATCGGCACCGGCCACACCAGACTCGGCAGGCGCTCTTGCTGAAGCTGCTCTGGATCTAGCCGCAGCCGCTGCACATCGCGCAGCACCCAGCGGCCTTCCTGCTCCTGCCAATCAGCACGCGCAGCAGTGATGCGCTCGCTGAGCTGCCAGTTGGCATCCAACTGATAGATGGTGACGCCAAGCAGCTGACCATCATCGCGCGCCACCTGAATGCGATAAAACTGGCGCTCTTCTTTCAGCCACAGATCGCGCGCACTGCTAACACTGGCCATCTGCTGGCCGGTTCTTTTTTCCCAGCGATAGCTTTCTGCAGCCTGCACCCACTGGAGGAGCACAAATTCACTGGCCAACATCGCCACCAGCAACAACACGGCTATCGGTTTGGCCGCTTGCCAGATCAAGCGCGGAATCGAGACACCCGCAGCTCGCATCACGGTGAGTTCACTGGTCGAGGCCAAGCCTCCCAGCCCCACCAGCACACCAACCAAGGCCGCAATAGGTAAAAAGAGATAGAAGCGCTCAGGCAAGCGCATCAACATATAGATGACCGCCTCGAAGAGCCCATAATCACCGCGCAAGCCGCCCAGCTCATCCAATAAGGAGAAGACCAGATCCAGCGTCACGATCACCAGCAGCACGGCCAGACTGGCGAACAAAACCGAACGGCCGATATATCCACCTAAGAGCCTCATGGTTTGAGCACCTCACGACGCCAGCAGAGGAAGAGTCCCAGTGCCAGAAATGTCAGATGCAGGCTCCATAGACCAGGCCAGATGGGCCAGCGTTCTTTCATCATCATATCTTGCAAGGACATCAGACCACCCAGATAGAGCATCTGACATAACAAGACTGGCAACAGGGCCATAAAACGCCCCTGACGCGGATTCACCTTGGTCATTGGCAAGGCCACAAAGACCATCACCAACAGCATGATGGGCAGGGCCAAACGCCATTGCAATTCTACCTGGGCCTCGGTTGAATCCTGGCCCAGCAGAGCATGGAAGGGCAGCATACTCACCTGCTGCTGAATATGCGGCGGCACATACTGGCTGACTCTTTGTGCATACTGGCCAAATTCCAGCTGCGTCAGCGAGAGATCAGTAGAGGGTAAGGTGTAACGCACCCCCTCTTGCAAGACCAAAAACCGGCTGCGCGTTTCAGGCTCCAACTGTTGAAAACCCCGCTGAGCGACCACCAGTGTTTCTTGCTGATCGCGTGTTTCCGCCAGCAGCACTTGATGCAATAGCTGTTGATCATCACTCAGGCGATCAATATAAACCGCTTGCGAGCCAATCGCCGTAAATTGACCCGGGCTGATGGATTCAAACCCAGTGCGGCTACGCTGCTCTTCAAGCAAGCGGGCGCTGGCTTCTTGCGTCCAAGGTGTTAAGTAAAAGCTGCCGACACTCGTCAGCCCTGCCAGCAACAGCGCCAGCACAAAAGCAAACTTCAATAGCTGACGCTGGCTGACACCGCTGGCCTGAATCACCGCCATTTCACTTTGCATATACAAGCGGCCAAAAGTCAGCATCAAAGCCAGAATAAAACTCAGGGGAAGGATGAGCTGCGCCGCATAAGGCATATAGAGCAAAGTCAGATGTCCCAGAGCATCCAGAGAAATCCGCCCCGAGGCGGCACGACCCAGAAAACGCGCAAAACGGCTGCCAACAATCACTAACAGCAGAATACTGGTCACGGCAGCGGTGGTCAGCAGTATCTCGCGCCCAATATAGCGATAAAGAATCAAACAGCTCTCCTGCAAACAGACGATGCATTTCTTGAATAAAGCCATTATCCTACAGGAGCCTTAAGCTTGTCTTTAGACAAGGCCAAAATGCCAGCAATTGATGGTTTTTTCTCGTCCTTGTTCACACCTTGATGGAGCAGTTATGAATTTTAAACTGGTGACCCATTCTCCCGCACTGACAGAGACCGCCTGCGTGGTGCTGCCTGTTCTGCAAGATGGGAGCCTGACCCAAAGCGGTGAAGCCCTCAATAAGGCCACCGAATCACTGATCAGCCAAATGGTCGAACGTGGTGATTTTCAGCCCAAACTGGGGCGTACTTTTTTACTGCCCTTTGCTCCTGGTGCCGAAGCCCAGCGTATTCTGCTCGTGGGTATGGGTGAAGCAGAAAAACTGACCGGGCAAAAATTCCGCCAAGCTTGCCATGCTGCCTATCAGCAACTGGCCCAGCTCAGCGTCCATGATGCTCTGCTGACCCTGGCCGATACCCCACTGAAAAATCGTGATACCGCTTGGAAGCTGCGCCTGATGGCCGAAGAAGCCGAGACCAGCTTTTATCGTTTTACTGAATTCAAAAGCAGCCCTCCTGAAGAGCAGCAGCCCGCCGAACTCGCCTTCTACTGGCCAGACAATCAAGAAGCCAACGAGGGTGAGACCGCACTCAAGCAAGGGCGAGCGATAGGTCAGGGCAAGAACCTGGCCCGCACACTGGGCAACCGTCCCGGCAATGTGTGCACCCCGATTCATCTGGCCGAAACAGCGCTGGAACTGATTGGTAAAGATCCCGCGTTTAGCAGCAGGATTCTGGATGAAGTCCAGATGGCTGAGCTGGGCATGAACAGCCTGCTGTCGGTCGGCAAGGGCAGCGATCAACCACCGCGATTGATTGTGGTGGAGTACCAAGGCGCAGAAGACAAAGAAGCCGCACCGCATGTGCTGCTCGGCAAGGGCATCACCTTTGATACAGGTGGCATCAGCCTGAAGCCGGGTGAAGGCATGGATGAGATGAAGTTTGATATGTGCGGTGCTGCCAGTGTTCTTGGAGCACTCGAAGTCGTGCGTCAACTGCGTCCACGGCTGAATCTGGTCTTTATGATTGCCGCTGCAGAGAATATGCCTTCAGGCCGTGCCAGCAAACCGGGTGATATTTACACTACCTTATCAGGCAAAACCGTTGAAGTGCTGAATACCGATGCCGAAGGTCGCCTGGTGCTCTGTGACGCGCTGACCTATGCAGAACGCTTCAACCCTGCCACGGTGGTGGATATCGCTACCCTGACCGGTGCGTGCATCATTGCTCTTGGCCATCACGCCACGGGCCTACTCAGCAATGATGACCAGCTGGCTGCCGCGCTTTTAGAAGCGGGAATCGATGCCGAAGATCGCGCTTGGCAGCTTCCACTGTGGGATGCCTATCAAGAGCAGCTGGATTCCAACTTTGCCGACTTGCAAAATATTGGTGGACGGCCTGCCGGCACGATCACAGCGGCCTGCTTCCTCTCGCGTTTTGCTGAGAAGTTCCGCTGGGCGCATCTGGATATCGCCGGCACCGCCTGGCATTCTGGCAAGCAAAAGGGGGCAACAGGGCGTCCTGTCGCGCTACTGGCCCAATATCTGCTGGATCTTGATGCCGCACTATGACCCAAATTGATTTTTACCTGCTACCAGGGGATTCCCCTGGTAGTCGCCAGCATTTTGCTTGTCGACTCATTGAGACCATCTGGAAAAAAGGCCACCGTGTGTATGTGCATTTGCCTAATCAGGCCAGTGCGCAAGCCTTTAGCGAAATCTTGTGGCAATTCAAGCCCGAGGCATTTATTCCTCATGGGCTCCTCGGCCAGCACCCACCCTCCCCCGTCGAACTGGGCTGGCAGGCAGAGCCTGGCGATCACCATGAGGTGCTATTGAATCTTGACCTCGAAACGCCAGCCCATTTCTCACGCTTTGAGCGCGTGGCGGAGATTATCGATCAGGATGAGCAGGTGATGCAGCCAAAGCGCGCAGCTTGGCGCTTTTATAAGGAGAGAGGCTATCTGATTCGCAGCCACGATATGCGCCATCCAGCTCAGTCTTAGCGTGACGACAGGCGTCTCTAATGCTGATCATCAAGGATGGCAAGAATCAGAGGCTGCTTAGCGCGAGTGAGGCAAGAGCCCCGTATAAATCACATCGAGCAGGTCCATTTCGTTTTCTTCATCAGCGGCTTCCCAGCGTAGATGCGAGTTCAGCATCCAACCACCATTGACGAAAAGCACCGGATTATCGACTTCAAGTTTACGCATGGCTTGGCGAAGTTGCTGGATCTGTTGCTTCATCGCAAGATCGCCAGGGTACTCCCAGCCTGCGGCTTCAATCGTCTGCACAGTTTGCGATAAGGTGAGTTTTTCACCCTCAGGTAGACGATACAAGGCGAATAAAAAAACAGCCATCATTGGATGCAACTCTAAGCTCAGCACCCCACGCTGAACATAGGGTGGATGCAAGCTCAGCTCAACAATAGCATCTGATTTCATCGTCAATC
>SKOQ01000046.1 GCA_007119985.1 Marinospirillum sp. | reverse complement strand
TTAGGATTTCAACCTGCTCACCAGTTTTCAGCGCATAATTCAGTGGCACGATACGGCCATTGGCCTTAGCCCCGCGGCAACGATGACCGATTTCAGTATGCACCCGGTAAGCAAAGTCTATGGGGGTGGCATCCTGCGGCAGGTCGATCACATGCCCATCCGGTGTGAACACATAGATACGATCCGGAGCTACATCATTCTGCAGTTCTTCACGGATGCCAGTGGCATCACCGACTTCTTCATGCCATTCCAGTACCTGCCGCAACCAGGCAATCTTTTCTTCATAGGCATTGCTTTTGCCCGCTGCATCCGTGCCCTTATAGCGCCAATGGGCGCAGACACCCAGCTCGGCTTCATCATGCATGGCAAAGGTGCGGATCTGCACTTCCAGTACCTTGCCTTCCGGGCCAATCACGGCGGTGTGCAAAGAGCGGTAGCCGTTGTCCTTGGGCGTAGCGATATAGTCATCGAATTCATTGGGAATGTGCCGGAACATGGAATGCACGATCCCCAGCACGGCATAGCAGTCGCGCACTTCCGGTACCAGCACCCGCACCGCACGCACATCATAGACCTGAGAGAAATCGATCTTCTTGCGCTTCATTTTGCGCCAGATGGAATAGATGTGCTTGGCGCGCCCCTGAAGATCCGCACCGGAAATGCCTTGCGCCTGAATAGCTTCTTGTAGCTGGTGAATAACCTTTTGGATATAGCCATCCCGGTCGAGGCGTTTTTCCGCCAGCAGGCGGGCAATATACTTGTAGCTGTCTTCTTCGAGATAACGGAAGGAAAGGTCTTCCAGCTCCCATTTGATATGACCGATGCCCAGACGGTGGGCCAGAGGCGCATAGATTTCAAACACCTCACGCGCCACCCGCAGGCGTTTTTCACGCGGGGCGGTCTTGACCTGACGCAGGGCACAGGTGCGCTCGGACAGCTTGATCAGCGCCACGCGCACATCATCCACCACCGCTACCAGCATCTTGCGTAGCTGTTCCAACTGGTTCTGTTTCTGGCCGAAGGCGGGGGTATCACTGGTCTGTATCTGGCTGATGGCTGCCATCTGCTGTACGCCAGCAATCAGAGTAGCCACGGTTTTGCCAAATTCTTTTTCAATTTTGGTCAGGCTCACCAGCTCTTCACGTACCGCACGGTAGAGCAAAGCCGCAATCAGGGTGTCGTCATCCATGCGCAACTCGCCCAGAATATCGGCCATTTCCAAGCCCGTACGATAGCTGCTGGCTCCTTCATACCACTGGCGATGTTCAGCTATGGCCTGCTGCTCGGCTTGAGCGGCTAACTCACAGCCTTGACGCACTCGGGCTGGATCAGATAGGTGAACATCTGCCTGGAGATGGCAAAGCCAGAGATCCAGATCGACACTGCCATCCTCTTTTAGGGGTTGGTCATCTCTTACTTTTACCATGTTCTTTCCCGTTCAACAGCAAGGCTTAATGCTCTGCAAATACACCTGTGGAGAGATAGCGATCACCACGATCACAAATAATCGAAACGATGACAGCATTTTCCAACTGCTCAGCCAGGCGCAAGGCTCCAGCAATCGCACCGCCGGACGAGACGCCCGCAAAGATGCCTTCTTCACGCGCCAGGCGGCGCATGGTGACTTCAGCTTCCTGCTGACTGATATCCAGCACCTGATCAACCCCAGACGGATCAAAGATGCTGGGCAGGTATTCCTGAGGCCAGCGACGAATGCCAGGAATACTCGCACCTTCAGCGGGTTGTAAGCCGACGATTTGCACCTCGGGATTCTGTTCTTTGAGATAACGCCCGGTGCCCATAATGGTTCCGGTGGTGCCCATGGAACTGACAAAATGCGTCACCTGCCCCTGGGTTTGCTGCCAGATTTCCGGACCCGTGCTGCGGTAGTGAGCCAGAGGGTTATCGCTATTGCCGAACTGGTTGAGCACCTTACCGCGCCCTTCACGCTCCAGCTGTAACGCCAGATCCCGCGCACCCTCCATACTGGCTTCTTTACTCACCAGCAGGAGCTCAGCACCATAGGCCTGCATCGACCATTTGCGTTCATCCGATGAGTTTTCCGGCATGATCAGAATCATCTTATAGCCCATCACCGCAGCGGCCATAGCCAGAGCGATGCCGGTGTTGCCAGAGGTGGCTTCAATCAGGGTGTCACCGGGGCGAATGCTGCCTTTGGCTTCGGCTTCACGGATCATAGAAAAAGCCGGACGATCCTTAACCGATCCGGCCGGGTTGTCTCCCTCTAACTTGGCCAACAGGGTATTGTTCTTGCCTGCGGTCATACGCTGCAAGCGCACCAGCGGTGTATTGCCAATCAGGTCGGCCACGGTCGGCCACGGGGTTAAGGGGGAAGACATAGCGAATGAACTCCTGATTTTGCTGAGGCCCAGGGATCACGACAAGAGGTCGATCACCAGCCCCTTGATATTAAATAGCCGACGAGCGATGGCGACACGATCTTTTTGCTGTTCCATCACCAGATTAAGCAGCTCTTCGGCCTCTGCATCGATTTGTCGAATCACCTGATGGCGGTCGGCTGGATGCCAGCCAGGGCCGACACTATCCACTTGAAACCCGCCTTTAATAACCTTGGCGACCAGGTTGGAAAGCAGGGTGCGAAAAACCTCAAGATGACCAACCGTCGGGTTGCGCTCAAGCTCTTCACCGGCCTGACCCAGCATTTCTTGCAACTGCTCCAATTCTTTTTTCAGCTCAGCACGACCACCCACGGAAATCTGCTGCAGTAGCTGTTCGTTAAAACTGCTGGGTTTGTTTTCAACCTTGCCTGACTTGCCCGCCGTTCGCCCTTTTTGGCCGGGCGAACGCAGGTTCTTCATCAGGGTGTTGACCGGAATCATGCGGACGGGCTCTGCTGAGCAGCGTTGACAAAGGGTGCAGGTGGCGTCACACCGCCTTCGGACTCACACAAGGCCGCCAGAGCCTGAGCACCCTGACGAATGCGCGCTTCATACTGTTCTTCCAGTGCTCGTCTTTGTTTATCCTGCTGTTCACGCTCTTGTGGAGGTAGGTCTTCACGCGCTTGATGGGTCGCTAGATGCTTAGCTTTCTGGTGCACTTCATCAAACACCTGCAGGTCTTCGCGCTGCACATAACGGCCTTCTTCCAGTAAATCCAGCAGCACTCGAATCCTAAGGCAGGCCTCGGTCAAGTTGACCTGATCCTGTTCTACGGCTTGCGCCATAATCGCCAGGTTTTCAAACAAATTAATGCGCGCTTGGCGATTTTCTTGTGATCTTTTTTCCTCAGCCAAAGCGAGCTGTCGCTTAGCTTCCAAATGCAAGTGGAGGGCATACCCAGCCAAGGGAATTAAAAAAGAAATCGCAGCAGCAAGCAAAATAGCGGCAGTCTGGGTGGTCATCCGGCTCAAGTCTCCACTGGCTTTTCAGCCAAAAACAAAAAAAGGGGCTCAATAATTAGCCCCCAAGGATAGCAGAAGTCAGCCCATCAGGGCACTAACCGGTATTACGTAAACCGGCGGCGATCCCAGCCATGGTCACCATCAAGGCTCGCTCCAGGGTGACAGGGTTGATGTCAACCGGGCAGACCCCCTGAGTTTCGCAGGCACGCACCCTTGCTAGGAGCTCGGCTTGCAACTGGTGCAAGGGAATCAAATAGGGATTACGCACATGAATGGCCTGGCGCGTCAGAGGCACTTCCTGCAACAGCAGTTTTTGCTGACGCAATTCCAGCAGGCGCTGAATCAAGACTTCAACACGCTGACGCAATGCCTGACCCAAAGGCTTGAGTGCCTCCTCGACCAGTAGATCTTCATACTCGCGCACCGAAGCCAGATCAACTTTGGAAAGTACCATTTCCAACATGTCGATATTACTGGCAAAAAACGGCCAGCCTTCGATCATTTCACGAAGTGCTTCGGTTTTGCCGGCATCCAGCGCCTTAATCAACGCATCATCACTGCCCAGCCAGGCAGGCAGCATCAGGCGCACCTGAGTCCAGGCAAAGATCCAGGGAATGGCCCTGAGGCTTTCAATACCACCGGAGGCCTTGCGTTTAGCTGGGCGGCTGCCCAGCGGCAGTTTCGCCAGTTCCTGTTCGGGGGTCAGCTGGCGGAAATAACGAACAAAGTCAGGATGCTCGCGCACCAGCGCCCGATAGCCTTTGACTGCATCCTCAGCCAGTTGATTCATCAGATCGCGCCATTCAGGACGAGGTGCAGGCGGCGGTGCCAGGGTCGCTTCCAATACGGCACTGGTGTATACCTCAAGCGCCCTTTCAGCCAGGGCAGGCAAACCAAATTTGAAGCGAATCATCTCGCCCTGTTCAGTCACCCTCAGTCTGCCCTGCACCGAGCCGGGCGGCTGCGCCAGAATAGCCGTATGGGTCGGGCCGCCCCCTCGCCCAACGGTGCCACCCCGCCCGTGAAACAGGGTTAAGTGAACACCCTGATCGGCACACACCTGGGTCACCGCTTCCTGAGCCCGATATTGCGCCCAGGAGGCCGCCAGTTGCCCGGCATCCTCGGCGAGGCGGTGGTCGATTTCGCCGTGCCGCTCTTTACCGTGGCCGGGGCCGGCATTTTCGGCTGGCTGATCTCCTATCTGGGTGCGGCGCGCATCGTCGTCGGCTTCA